>NZ_JAWOTL010000009.1:0-197406 GCF_033338835.1 Vibrio sp. Vb0888 | reverse complement strand
GAGTGGCCAAAGGGAGCAGACTGTAAATCTGCCGGCACTGCCTTCGATGGTTCGAATCCGTCCCCCTCCACCATATTGAAGAAGCCAGCTCATTGAGCTGGCTTTTTTCGTTTCAGGATCTTGATAGCATAGTCCTACTACAACGAACCCTTTCACTCCTAACCGAAACTCTTCTCGATTGAATACCTATCACGGTAAATAAGTGATCAGAAATAGCGTAGGGAAAATGCTTGAGAACAAGGCGCAATTTTTCGATAAGTAGTTATTCTACAATCAAAAATTGCAACGCAGTTATCGAGTATTTTAACAAGCTAGAATGACCAGTTATTTACTACGATTGGTATAACCTATACTCAATCTCACTAAAGCAACCAACCCCATGTGAAACTCCACAAACAAAAGGCTGAGGAGCAGATCTTTACCCTACAAACAATGTACTAGCTATTTTGATTTTGTTAGTTCGTATGGCCTTAATATGAATGTTCAATATAAATAGGAAAACACTTGAGGACTTACTAGAAAAAGTGGGCTCGCAAAATTACCAAACGGACTCAATTAGTGATGTTTGCATAAAAACACGTACAAGAAATATAAATGATAGATACAAAAAATCCCGCAGGGGATGCGGGATTTTTACTAGTGACTAAATTGGTTTAAAGGTGACTAGCCTTGAATACCAACGATTAACCATGGCGCATTAGGCGCAGTCAAGTCACGCTCTAGGTGCCAGATATCTTCGATTTCTTCTTCAACACCTTCTACTGTGTCACGGTAACGACCGCTAAACTGCAGACTAAGCTGTGCTTTATTTGCATCGTAATCAGCACGGACGATCTCCGCATCAACGTACATTACGTCAGTATGCTGCTCACCGTCGAGCTTCGCGCGCTCTGCTTTTAGGTCTTCAAACAAGCTTGGAGAAACATATTCTTCAATAGTTTCTAGCTGGTTGTGATTCCACGCACCTTGCAGGATTCGATAGTGTTCACGAGAACCATTAATGAACGCTGCTTGGTCAAAACCCGGTGGGTAGTTATGTGGTACGTCTGTTTGAGCGCCAAAACCACCAAAGCCACCATTATTTGTGTTTGGTTGTTGCTCAAAGTTTTGCATGTTTGGTTGCTCAAACTTAGATGCGTTGCCACCAAATGCAGGCTGTTGACGATGCTGGTTCATACTGCCCTGCTTCGCACCTAGCATACCGCGCATTAGTTTAAAGATGACAAAGGCAATCAAACCAATAATTAGGATATCCATAAACTGGATACCTTCAAAAGCACCGCCAAAGAATGCAGCAAGTAGACCACCAGCAAGAAGTCCGCCTAGCAGCCCCCCCATAAGGCCTTTCTTACTTGAAGACTTTGTCGTCTGATCTTTGCCGACCGTATTGGTGTTTTGTTGCTGTTGTTTCGGTGCTGGTGCAGTTTTGTAGCTCTTACCGAAAGACTTACTGCCACCAAACTTCTTCGCTTCCGCGATAGGCGTTACAGCAACAGTAAACATCAATAAAGCAACAATAGAAAATAAACGTTTCATCGTTATCCTTAAAGTTAGCTATCTAAGATAGTGCCCCATTTTCAAGACGAAACAATCGTTGTTTCAAACAGTAGCACGCCAAAGATGATTTTTAAGTCATCATACTCTGTATACCGATTGATGAAAATAGCTTATAGAAGCTGACATGTATCAGAATATTGCCAAAAATGCAGACTGCTCACACTGCTTACAATTCAGCTGAAGGCGCTTGATCAATGTAAAAAAAGTATGGAATAAGTTCACTAATACTCCAGATTGTTTTACTTGAATTAGAATCAGTGACACAGCTCAGAATCCTACACCTTGAGGGCACTTGGACACATTGCCTTGTTGACGGTTAATAGGTAGCTGACTATCATATTGAACGATGTTCAATAAAGTAGTTTGAGAGTATGGCGCGCAGAAACGATCACACCCGAGAAGAGTTAGTGAATTTGACCTTAACAACGGTCAAAAACTTTTTAGATGAGAATTCTTACCACGAACTCAGTCTTCGTAAAATCGCTAACATGATTGGTTACGTGCCAAGCACATTGGTAAATGTTTTTGGTAATTATAATTTGTTGTTGCTTCATGTTGTCGCTCAAACTTTAGATGAGTTATCTCAAGAAGCACGCAAAGCGACTAATGACAGCAAAGACTCCCATCAAGCGCTTTTTGAACTCGCTTATTGCTACCACGATTTTGCTCAAAAACACCCATACCGTTGGCAGTTAGTGTTCGAACACAACATGAATGGAGCAGAACTTCCGGAATGGCATGCCAAACGTATCGATGGTATGACGGGAATGCTAGAGTCACTATTGGCTCAAATCGCACCACATCGTACTGAATCCGAAGTGATTCAAGCGAGTCGAGTCCTTTGGTCTGGCGTACATGGCATTACTTTACTCAGTGTTGATGATAAGTTTTTCTCTAGTGAACCGATTGATGGCAAAGAATTGATCAGTAATCTTCTTTCTAACTACCTCACGAACTGGTAACAAAGGATTATCCATGTCATCCGATAGACAGCCGTCCTTACTTACGCAGAGAAAGTTCCTGCCCTATTTCATTACTCAGTTTTTTGGCGCTTTCAACGACAATATTTTTAAAAACGTTTTGCTGTTGTTTGTCGCATTCGCTGGCTCCAGTGCACTACCTATTTCGAGCAATTTGTTCATCAACCTTGCGGCAGGCTTGTTCATTCTACCGTTCTTTCTGTTCTCTGCTTCCGCTGGCGTATTAGCCGACAAATATGAAAAGTCATGGTTTATTCGTAAGGTCAAACTATTTGAAATAGCCATCATGCTGTTAGGTGCCATCGGATTCATAACCGAAAGTTATGGTGTGCTTTTATTGCTACTGTTTTTAATGGGCACACAGTCAGCATTTTTTGGCCCAGTTAAATATGCCCTTTTGCCTCAAAAGTTAAATGCTAAAGAGTTAGTGCCCGGCAACGCTCTTGTTGAAGCTGGTACCTTTATCGCCATCCTTATTGGCACCTTAGGCGCTGGGATTATAGCCTCTGCAGACAACGCAAAATACCTCGCCGCATTTTGTGTCGTGATCTTCGCATTGTTAGGCTACTTGTCGAGCCGCTCAATCCCCTTTGCTGCAGCCAGCGCACCCAATCTCTCTTTTCGTTGGCAACCATACAAGCAAACCAAACACACGCTCTCTATCGCCAAATCCGATCGAGTTGTTTTTCAATGCATAATGGCAATAAGCTGGTTTTGGTTTTTAGGCGCCGCATATCTAACACAATTCCCGAATTTCACTAAGATTTACCTAAATGGCACCGAGAGTGCGGTGTCTTTCTTGCTCGCTCTATTTTCCATTGGTATCGCGCTAGGGTCGCTACTTTGCAATTGGATCTCAAACCATCGTATAGAAGTCGGTGTTGTGCCAATTGGTGCCTTTGGCATTACGGTATTTGGGTACCTAATGGCCACTTCCATTCCCAATGATCTACCTACTTTCCATAACTTTGTAGACTTCTTTAGATATGAGCCTTTTTGGCCATTATTTTTCTACCTATTGATGATTGGTGCTTCGGGCGGTTTGTTTATCGTGCCTCTTTACGCATTAATGCAGCATCGAGCAAAGGAAACCGAACGTGCTCAAGTCATCGCAGGGCTCAACATCTTTAACTCTCTGTTTATGGTCGGCAGCGCTGTCTTAGGTATTGTGTGCCTAAGTGTAATCAAGATGACAATTCCTCAACTGTTTGCATTGTTAGCCATTTTAAATTTCTTAGTCGCCGCTTACATCTTTTTGCAAATTCCTATTTTTGTTGTTCGCTTTGTCATGTGGATGCTTACGCACACCATCTATCGAGTTAAGCATAAGAATCTACACAACCTACCCGAGCATGGTGGGGCATTGATTGTATGTAATCATGTAAGCTACATGGATGCATTGCTACTTAGTGCAGTATGCCCAAGGTTGATTCGTTTTGTGATGGAGGAAGATTACGCCAACCTACCTCCATTAAGGCGCTTTTTACGTCGAACTGGGGTAATTCCAATTTCAGCGAGTAACAGAAGCTCTATCAGACGTGCATTTAACGATGTGGAAGCCGCGCTAAGCGAAGGTCATATCGTCTGTATTTTCCCTGAAGGAAGATTAACTTCAGATGGTGAAATGAATGAATTCATGCGCGGTATTGATATCATTCTACGTCGTAGCCCAGTACCCGTCATACCTGTTGCACTTAAAGGCTTATGGGGAAGCTATTTCAGCCGCGCAAAAGGTCGCGCATGCTGTGGCTTACCGACTCGATTTTGGTCAAAGCTAGAAATTGAGGCAGGACAACCGGTGCCACCAAATGAGGCAACGGCAAAAACAATGTTCGATAAAGTGCATCAACTCAGAGGCGACTGGCGATAAAATACACTTGAACACATGTTTAGGATAACTGAACATGTGTTCAAATCATTAAGACAAACTGACCACACCCAGTGCGATATACTCTCCCTTTCATTCACAACAGCGAATAAAAACCTTGAATAGAAACTACCTCCTGTTTGGATTGGCGTTACTTTTTTGTTTAACCCCCCTTGCCTCCTCTCCCATTGCTCTAGTTATCGGTTTTCTACTCGCAAGTTTTGGTTTTGTGCCTTCCGAGCTGCCCATCGCTTCTTTTACTAAAAAGCTGCTGTCTTACTCGATTATTGGCTTAGGCTTTGGCATCAACTTTGAGCAAGCACTTGCAGTCACATCGGATGGTATCGGCCTGATCATCGCCACTATTACAGGCACACTGATCATGGGCACTCTCATTGCCAGGGTACTTAAATTGGAGCGAGTAACCGCTTACTTAATCTCATCAGGTACTGCAATTTGTGGTGGTAGCGCAATTGCTGCTGTGGCACCGGCCATTAAAGCGAAAGACGAGCAGATTGGATTAGCACTGGCAACGGTATTTGTCCTGAACTCCATTGCACTCTTTGTGTTTCCTGTGATTGGACATGCTTTAGGGCTAGATCAACACACGTTTGGCACATGGGCTGCGATTGCCATTCATGACACATCTTCTGTTGTCGGGGCTGCCTCGGCCTTTGGGGAAGAAGCACTAACGACGGCAACAACATTGAAACTCGCGCGCGCTTTATGGATCATTCCTGTTGCTTTGATCAGTGCCGTCATCTTTTCAAGAGGCCAAAAAGAGAATGGAAAGAAAAAACTAGCTATCCCTTATTTCATTTTTTGGTACTGTGCAGCTATCGCGTTTAGCGACTTATTTCCTCAATTTGAAATGGTCTATCACGGCATTTTCATTGGAGCAAAGCAAGCGTTGGTTGTATGTCTGTTCTTGATAGGTTGTAGCATTTCAATTTCAAAACTAAAGTCTGCTGGAGCTAAGCCACTGTTGTTTGGTGTGACTCTGTGGGTGTTAATTTCGACCACTTCTCTAAGTTGGTTACTGTTTTAGATATTGGTGGTCTGCTTATCGCGTTGAGGGGACGGCATTTCCCGTTTGCTATTTTTGTATATAACGACCAACGCAATAGCGATCAAAAATGCCGTTAGCTCTGCAAGAGAGCGGGCTAGCCCTTCACTACTTATCGCGATACCAATTTGTAGTGCTACTGCCGCAATTAAAACTAGCTTTGCCATCCTGAACCTTATGCATTTTCTCTCCACGAAGAAGCATAATTATGATTCAGAGTTATAAAGATACGAAATTCTCTTTATGACTAATACATAGCAAAATTGACTAATGCTGAAGTGATGACAGTAGCCACTCTTTCACGGCCTTACGTGAAATTTTGATCCCACCTTCTAGTAGAGTTAGTGGCATTACATGGTATTCCACTGGCCATTTAAACTTCTCTAACTTTGATTGCAAGTGCTGGTCATACTCCGACTTGCTGCGCAATCCATTGGTCTGAATCACAGCTACTGGTCTATGACCAAACTCCGCGTTTTCGACTGGAACCACTATACTCTGCACTACACCATCAATTTGGTTCAAAGCGGCTTCAATCTCTTCACAATGGATATTCTCACCACCAGAGATAAACTGATTGTCGGCACGGCCGATTATCTTTAATTCATCACCTTGCCACTCGCCAAGATCTTTGCTGTCAAACCAGCCTTTCTCATCCAGAAATGGGGTAACATGTCCTTGATGGAAATACCCTGCCGCTAATGTCTTACCGCCAATAAAAATGCGTTGGTCAACTAATTTTATCTTACGGTGCTTCAATACATGCCCAGCATTACTGGTGCAGTCAATTCTCTTTGCGGTAACGGTAGAGGCCGCCTCCGTCATCCCATAACCTAACCATGTCTCAATGCCTTGCCCTGTTGCTCGTAGTGCCAACTCGTGATCAACGTGGCTGCCGCCCAGTAGCACATGTGTCAATGACAAATGTGCATCATCATCCAATAACCGTTTTAGCTGAGTCGCAACCAAAGAAGCGTGTGATACGCCCTGAACATCATCAACAAGTTTCCCTGAACCGACCTTTAGTGTTGCTCCGACATATAGCCAACGATAGACAATCGCTAATCCAGAGACGTGATACAGCGGAAGCGATAATAGCCAAGCATCTTGCTGAGTGAAAATGAACTCCTGCAACAAGCCCTCTGCAGACGCAAGATGCTGTCGATGTGTATGGACCACAGCTTTAGGCTCCCCTGTAGAGCCAGAAGTAAATACTACTGAAGCTAGCCGGTCATGATGATAGCTATCTTCAGTCAACGAATCACTCTCTTGCTGTGATACTACAGGCGGTGAAAGCAATGTTGCCTTGAGTTTTTGTATATCATGTTCAGAAAAGGTCGAAGCGCACTCCTGAGAAAACCAGATAAACCGAGTTTGATCAGGCCTGTAAAGTGCAGCAAGCTTACCCTGCAACTTATCTAGTGGTTGTTCCATGGTCAGCGCAGCAAGCGCGCCTAACTGTTTGGAGGCAAGATAAAACAACAGTGTTTCTACTTGGTTCTTGCCAACCAAAGTCAGCACATCCCCCCGAGTTACACCCAAGTCATTCAAATAGTGAGTGTATTGGTCAATACGCTTCGAGAGTTGTTGCCAGTTTAATACTTCTGTTGATGTCTTGAGTGCAATAGAAAAAGGGCTCGTTTGAGCCCAATATTTCCATGGTGCCTTCGCAATATTGTCTACGCAGAATGCCACACAATCTCCTGGTCTTTTAGAGGAAGAACGGGAAGTTCACACTTAGGCCAGCCCTGCTCTAGCTGAGCTTTGAATAAGCCAATCGTATCCAAACCTGGAACTTCATCAGGCAGCTGCCATTGGGCAAAGCGCGCTAATTGAGTTAAACCGAGACTGGATTCAATGCTCGAGCTAATCACTGCTTTCATCCCCAGTGACTTCGCTTTCTCTATCAGTGTAATACAAAAATCCACTGAACCAATGAGTGTGGGTTTGATGATGATCGTTTTCACACCAGTTAGATCTTCAAGACGGAAATCTTCACGACGAACCGCATCTTGCAATGTTTCATCCCAAGCGATAGCAATACCAGTATTAATCGCAAAAGAGAGACTATCGCCAGGAGAGCGGCACGGCTCTTCTAGAAACGTGATTCGTTGACGCAGAGACGGGGCAATGTACTTAGCGAACTGCTGCGCTTTTTCTGGTGTCCAAGCGCGATTGGCATCGAGTCGAAGCGTTAATTGAGGGATTGATTCAAGAAAAAGGTTCACAAGCATGCCATCGCGAATTGGCTCATAAAGTCCAACTTTCACCTTAGCGACTTTCTCACCTTCCATTTCGTTCAGCTTTGGAATGAGCTCATCTGGGTCGCCAGTGCATAGTGGCGCTGTTTGGTATTTACCTTGTTGTGGTAAACCACCAGCTAATTCAAGTTGTGCCATCGATAAACCAAACGCAACCGACGGGTACATATTGGCATAATCCACATCCAACTCTGCTACCCAACGCTCCGCCTGTTCTTGTAGCTGAACACCCGCATCTTCGGTGCTCTCTAAGCTAAAACCAGGAAGAGGAGCGACTTCTCCAAACCCTGTTTTACCATCTTCGGAAAGCGCAACAACATAACCAACACGTTCGGTTAGCTTGTTGTCACGTAGGATGACACCACTATCCATGAGCAAGCTATAACGATAAATTTTCGCTTCACGCATAATTCAAGTCCTATGTAATGCCGTATATTTGAGCGTTCTGACGAGCAATCCCACCAGCCTCCCAGAGGGCGAGGCGCTCAGGAAAAAAGGAACAGAGGAGCTAACACGCTCCTCATTTAGACGGATTATGGGTTGCGAGGGAATTTATCGAAGTCTGGACGACGTTTCTCGTTGAATGCGTTACGACCTTCTTGGCCTTCATCTGTCATGTAGAACATCATAGTCGCGTTACCCGCCAGTTCTTGCAGACCCGCTTGGCCATCACAGTCCGCGTTCAACGCAGCTTTCAAGCAACGCAATGCCATTGGGCTGTGTTGCAGAACTTCACGACACCAACGAACGGTTTCTTTCTCTAGATCCGCTAGTGGTACAACTGTGTTTACTAGGCCCATGTCTACCGCTTCTTGAGCATTGTAGAAACGACATAGGAACCAAATTTCGCGAGCTTTCTTTTGGCCTACGATGCGAGCCATGTAAGATGCACCCCAACCGCCATCAAATGAACCCACTTTAGGGCCTGTTTGACCAAATTGAGCGTTGTCAGCTGCAATCGTGAGGTCACACATCATGTGCAGAACATGACCACCGCCCACAGCCCAACCAGCTACCGATGCGATCACTGGTTTTGGACAAGTACGAATATCACGTTGGAAGTCCAATACGTTTAGGTGGTGCGTACCTTGGTCATCTTTGTAGCCGCCGTAGTCGCCACGGATCTTCTGGTCACCGCCAGAACAGAATGCGTCTTCACCTAGACCTGTCAGAATGATCACGCCAACACCAGAGTCGTAACGCGCATCTGCCAACGCATCAATCATCTCTTTTACCGTTTGAGGACGAAACGCATTACGCACTTGAGGACGCGCAATGGTGATTTTCGCGATACCATCTTCAGACTTATGGTAATGAATGTCCTCGTATTTCTCGCCGCAATCTTTCCATTGAACCGGAGCGTAAAGTTCTTCTTCAGAAATGCCTACTGTTTTAGCCATGGTGATTCCCATTGTTCTCGTTACTCTCACCAAAGTGAGACTGAATTATTTGCTTGGTATGTATCGCAAACTGTTTGGGCTGCTCTTGATGGACGTTATGACCAGCGCCTTCAACTTGTCGATACGCCAACCCGCTACGTTGTGCCAGTTGGCTAAATTTTTGGTCTTTCTCACCACACAAGTAATACACTGGTATGTTCTGCTTTTGCAGTGAGGGCAACAAATATGCCTGTTTGGCTAACGATGTCGTCATCAACATATTCGCCACCGCTGAGCCAAGATTATCACTTCGCTTCGCAATGAATGTTTGTCTTTGCTCATGGTTTAGTGAAGAAAACACCGCTTGTTGGTACCAATCGTTCAAAACACGTTCAAGTGGTTCAGTTTTGAAACGCATTGCCCAGCGATCATCATTCTCTAATCTCACCTGTTTCTCTGACTCAGTTTGAAGCCCGAAGTTTCCCCCTTCAATAATCGCGCCTGCAATATTGAGATCTGGAAAGCATTGATGGGCAATACCATGCATCGCAATGCGGCCGCCCATAGAGTAACCAATCAAAATAAGTGGTTGTTGTGAGGGAAATAATAAAGATAGTGTGGAACCAAGAAGTTTGCAGCAATCATTCAGATCGCTGCAAGAAATAGATTGGCTATGCCCATGACCAGGGAGGTCAACCGTAACACGTTCATATTCGGGTAATGCATTTAAACACGCGAGCCAATCGGCACCGCTACCGAGTAAGCCATGCAAAAACACCAAAGTGGGCAACGTTCTACTTTGGTGTTTTTCTAATACAGGGAAACGTTCAAAGTAAAGCATTCAGACTCTTATTAAATGCCTTGAGTGTCTCAGCAGCTTGGTTAGATGGGGTTTGAACCTCGACCAGCAACGTTCCTTGGCCGTGACATAAATGCTCTTTTACAGATGATTGGAATTGCTCCAGTGTAGAAACATGCAAATACGCCAAACCAAACTGCTTTGCCGCGTGTTCAAACTGATAACCATGAGGCATTTGATAATATGTCGTTCTGCGCTCTGGTGGTACTGGCAACATATCAAAAATCGCACCGCCGTCATTATTAGTAACAACAAGTATCGCCGGCAGTTTATTGTGAGAAAATAGCGCCAGAGAATTGAGATCATAAAGTGCTGCTGTGTCACCGATATACATTAGTAACGGATTACCTCTTGCCCGTTGCACGCCTGATGCCGCAGCAAACAAACCGTCAATCCCTGACGCGCCTCGATTAGTGAAAACCTCTACACCATCCAATTTTCCGTACATATCAACAAGCCGAACAAACAAGCTATTACCCAAGAAAACATCTACGTTCTTTGTGCGCTCGTTGATGTCTGCTGCCAACGCAATTTCGTCAATGGCAGACGCTGAATCAGATAGGAAGGCTTCTTCGATACGTTGATGAACTCGCTTAACGTCATTCGCTAACCTATCAGCCCACCCAGCAAATATTGACTTCTCAAAACTAATGCGAGAAACCCACGTTTTAGGAGGCTCAACCCAGTGCATTTGCGCCAGATGATTTTGGTTATTCCGGTCCATACAAGGTGAGACATACCAATACAGAACGTCTTTACTTTGTTGATTTTTCGATACTTGTTTATCAATCCATTGGTTCAAACGTTTGGAGATGATTCGGCTACCAAATTGGATAATAAGTTCACAAGATTCAAGCTCGTTTGCGAACTCGGGAAGTTGAAGCCATACATCGTAATACGCCCAATCCGAACTGAGACCACTTTGCGGGTCTGCAAGTACTGGCCATCCCATCTTTTGTGCAAATGCCTGCGCCGACTTCGCTTGTTCAAGCGGTAAGCTGCCAATCACAACCAAGCCTTTTTTGTCCGAAAAAGGCGGGATGTTTGCCTGTGACAAATGGCTAAAACGCTGAGTATAAGTGCCGCTTCCTTTTCGCCATCCGGCGACCGAATCTAAGTAGGTTTGATAATCCGATTTTGCGCCGTTGGAATACAAAGGCTCTGGAAATGCACAATTAATATGAACGGCACTACCCTGCAATTGCTGAGTAAACATCACTTCGTCAACAGAGGTCAGCAACCAGTTAAGCGACGTTGCTAAATTTGGGCTTGGTAAATTCAAACTGGCCGAAACATGATGTGAAAAAATACCCAATTGATTTATCGCTTGGTTTGCACCACAGCCGACAAGTTCTACTGGACGATCTGCTGTCAGCAGCACCAGTTTTTCACCAGTAAGTTTGGCTTCGGCAACCGACGGTAATAAGTTCGCCACTGCCGTACCAGAGGTAACGATAATTGCCACGGGTTCCTGAGTAGCTTTCGCTAAACCAAGAGCCATAAAGCCCAATCCACGCTCATCAAAATGAGTATGAATGGAAAAGTCGGACTGTTCTGCCGCTTCTAAAGTTAAAGGCGTAGAACGAGATCCGGGAGCGATACAAACATGCTTAACGCCAAATCGCTGAAGCTCAATCAATATGGTTTCTGACCAAACTCGATTGAGCACCGCTTGGTCATGACTCATGATGCGACTCCCAATGGCGGATGATCAGAAATCAGCGTAAGTAACGTCGACATTTTCTTATCAAGTTCTGCCCACTCATGTTCTGCAATGGAGCCTGGAACAATCCCTGCGCCCGCAAACAGTTGTACTTGCTCACCGAGCACAAGCGCACTTCTGATTGCGACACAAAACTCTGCTCGTTCATGGCTTATGTAACCCATTGACCCCGCGTACCAGCCGCGTGCAAACGGCTCATTATCCAATATAAATTGCATCGACTCTTGTCGGGGTAAGCCAGCAACCGCCGCTGTTGGCTGAAGCGCCGATAACAACTGAACACCATTTATCCCCGCTCTTAGACTAGCGTGAATATTTCGCTTAAGGTGCTGCACTTTTCGTAGTCTGACCAAACTCGGTTCAGCTTCCACTTCAACCACTTCAGAATGTGGTGATAGACGGTCAATGATGTCGTCCACCACATACTGGTTTTCGTTGAGGTTCTTTTGGTCTTGGGATAACCAATTCGCCAACTCCATATCTTGAGTGGCATTGTCTCCCCGACCAATCGTACCTGCTAACGCTTCGGTATGTAGCTCATGCCCTACGCGAGAATACAAACGTTCTGGCGTAGACCCCATAAAACTGTGCTTACTGTCTAAGCTCAGCATGAAATGGAAGCTATGATGGTTATTTAAGTAACTTGCTTTAAGTAGCTGTGCAGCACTTAATGTGTTATCAAGCTGCACGGTAGAGCGACGCGCTAAAACCACTTTCTTAAAATCATCATTCTCTATACCAGTCAGAACCTTATGAACTAACTCATTCCATTGAGGCTGACTTGGCGTGTGAACAATAGAGCGGATGTGAGACGAAATTGGAGCTAAGGTCGCGACCTCACAAACCAGTTTATTCAACCCAGCTAGAGTTCGCGCTTTGTCTTCTGAAATATTAACTGCGAGAGACCACTGTTGGTCAAAACGAATTAACTCAATTTGAGGCAAAAAGAAAAAAGAGGGCATACAGCGACGATTCTTCTCATGCTGTCCATCAAAAGAGCGCCCGCCCCAGACTCTTTGCCCTTCACCTAGAATGGTATAAGCAGGACCTGGCTCAACAAAAGCGTGCAATTGCCCTAGTGCAACGACCTCTTCACGTGTATCGCGGGACTGCCAATAAAACTTAGGGAAAAGTGGTTGCGCATCAAGCCAATCAATAAATGAGAAATTAGGTTTCTCGCTAAGGGGCTCGACCAGACGTGTTTGATTGCCTTCCGATTGCTGAACTCGCTCGATAATTCTCTTTACGGCTTGATGGAACTGTGACAAATCAACCTCGTTGTATGTGAGGATAAATGGTAACTGACGGCTACTCTAAGTTTAGACCCAAAGCAAATCAAGGTCGTATGCGATCTTTTGCAAAATCCTGTGATAGCAAGCGAGCAAAACTTAACCAGCAGACAGATTATTTACAGATATATATTCTAATAAAAAACAAATTATTGTATTTTAATAAAGAAATTAACGAATTTTTAGGAATTAAACAATGCAAAATATCGGGATGTCGTCAAAACTCGACAATGTCTGCTACGACATTAGGGGTCCTGTACTCAAACATGCTAAGCGCATGGAGGAAGAAGGGCATAAAATCCTAAAGCTAAACATTGGTAACCCTGCCCCATTTGGTTTTGACGCCCCTGATGAGATTTTAGTCGACGTGATTCGTAATCTGCCGACTTCTCAAGGCTATTGTGATTCCAAAGGCATTTACTCTGCTCGTAAAGCTGTGGTCCAACACTATCAGCGTAAAGGTATACGCTCGCTAGATGTCGAAGATGTGTATGTAGGTAACGGCGTGTCTGAGTTGATCGTAATGGCCATGCAAGCGCTATTAAACAATGGCGACGAAATGCTGATCCCAGCACCAGACTATCCGTTATGGACAGCTTCAGTTGCACTATCTGGTGGTAAGCCGGTTCATTATCTATGTGATGAAGAAACTGACTGGTACCCAGACCTTGAAGACATCAAAAAGAAAATCACACCAAAGACACGTGGCATTGTTCTGATCAACCCGAACAACCCGACAGGTGCGGTATACAGCCGTGACTTCCTACTTGAAGTGATTGAGATAGCACGCCAGCACAAACTGATCATTTTCGCAGATGAGATCTACGACAAAGTGTTGTACGACGGTGCAACACATACCTCAGTCGCCACACTCACTGAAGACGTGCTAGTCATGACATTCAATGGCCTTTCAAAAGCCTACCGTGTTTGTGGTTTCCGTGGTGGCTGGATGTTCCTAACGGGGCCTAAACATCTGGCTCAAGGGTACGTGAATGGCTTGGAGCTGCTTTCATCGATGCGTTTATGTGCAAACGTACCAATGCAACATGCCATTCAAACCGCGTTAGGTGGATACCAGAGTATCAATGAACTGATTTTACCAGGCGGACGCTTATTAGAGCAGCGCAACCGAGCGTATGAACTGATCAATCAGATTCCTGGTGTTTCTTGTGTCAAACCTAAGGGTGCGATGTACCTCTTCCCGAAAATCGACACTAAAATGTACAACATCAAGAACGATCAGCAGATGGTTTTAGATTTCTTAAAACAAGAGAAGGTCTTACTGGTGCAAGGTTCCGGTTTTAACTGGCCAAAACCAGACCACTTCCGCATCGTGACACTACCGCACGTTGAAGATCTAGAAATCGCTATTGGACGTTTTGAAAGATTCCTATCAACCTACAGCCAGTAATGAATCACTGGTAGTAATTAGTGCTGATCTCTCATATGCTTAGAGGAACTCCTAGTGAGTTCCTTTTTTACACCAGAAACGGAGAAAGCCATGAAAGAAAGCCATTTTTTCGCCCACCTGGCTCGAATGAAGCTGATCCAACGCTGGCCTTTAATGCGGTCCGTCTCACCAGAAAACGTTTCAGAGCATAGCTTACAAGTTGCTTTTGTCGCTCATGCCCTTGCCCTAATTAAAAACAAAAAGTTCGGCGGCAACCTTAATCCAGAACGCATCGCTATTCTTGCCATGTACCATGATTCCAGTGAAGTATTAACGGGTGATCTTCCAACTCCAGTGAAGTATTACAACCCTGAAATTGCCAAAGAATATAAGAAGATAGAATCGGCAGCGGAACAAAAATTACTCTCAATGTTACCGGAAGAGTTCCACGATGATTTTGCCCCCTATCTTCTTTCTCACTCTGCACACGAAGAGGACGCAAAAATCGTTAAGCAAGCCGATTCCATCTGTGCCTATTTAAAATGTCTTGAAGAACTGAGCGCCGGCAACCATGAGTTCGCTCTGGCAAAAAAACGCTTAGACGTCACTTTGCAAGAACGCAGAACGCCTGAAATGGATTACTTTCTCAATACCTTTGCCCCAAGTTTCGAATTATCGTTAGATGAAATCAGTTAGCTTACGGAGATAATCGTGTCGTTTGAATTACACCCGCAATGGCAAGAGCGCCATGATGATGAGCATAAAATCCGTCGAGACGACCATCGGAGCCCGTACCAACGAGACCGAGCGCGTATTCTTCACTCGGCTGCATTTCGACGCCTACAAGCAAAAACCCAAGTACACGGCAATAGCTTGGAAGACTTTCACCGCAGTCGGTTAACACACTCCTTAGAAGCGTCGCAACTAGGGACCGGTATCGTCGCCCAGTTAAAGAAAAAACAGCCAGAGTTCCGCGATCTATTACCATCAGACAGCTTAATTGATTCATTATGTTTGGCTCACGACATCGGGCATCCTCCATACGGTCATGGGGGAGAAGTCGCTCTAAACTACGTAATGCGCGAACATGGCGGCTTCGAGGGGAACGCCCAAACCTTTCGTATCGTCACTAAGTTAGAGCCTTATACTGAGCATTTCGGAATGAATTTATCACGCCGCACACTGCTTGGTTTGATTAAGTACCCTGCCCTCATTAGTCAAACACGCTCCGTCAAGTTGCCTCAACCAGCCGAGCATCAACGTAAACTAAAAGCAAAAGATTGGAGCCCAGCTAAAGGCATTTATGATTGTGATAAAGACTTATTTGATTGGGTAATTGCACCGCTTTCTGACAACGACAAGGCATTGCTTAGTCTGATGCGTTCAACGCCAGAATCGGAGTTTGAGCACAGTAAAACGCGTTTTAAATCAATCGACTGCTCAATCATGGAGCTAGCAGATGATATCGCCTACGGTGTTCATGATTTAGAAGATGCAATCGTACTTGGTATGGTGACACGTCAGCAATGGCAAGAAGGCGCAGCAAGTCAATTAGCGGACTGTGGCGACCCGTGGTTTGAAGCTCATATCGATTCCATCGGACAGATGCTATTTAGCGGTAAGCACCATGAGCGGAAAGATGCTATCGGTGGTATGGTTAACGCGCTACTGACCAGCATTTCAATCAAAACGGTGGATGAGCCGTTTAATAACCCGTTACTGTCTTGGAATGCGTGTTTAGAACCACAGATGGCACGTGCACTTGACGTACTCAAGCACTTTGTCAGCACCTTCGTTATCCAAGTCCCGCAGGTCCAGATCGTTGAGTATAAGGGTCAGCAAATTATTATGGATATTTTTGAAGCGTTAACAGCAGACCCAGAGCGATTACTACCCGTTCATACAAGAGATCTGTGGTGTCAGGCGAAGAGCGAGAGCAATAAAATGAGGGTCATCGCCGATTATATTTCTGCAATGACCGATGGTCACGCGCAAAAGCTACACCGCCAACTTTTCTCTTCCATCGTTCTTTAGTAACACTCAACCTTTCAAGTAATTCTTTTCAAAAACGCCCGGAGGCATCTGGGCGATTTGGAATTCGATCATCTTTTCAAACGCACGCATCAGCGGTGTAAAGTCTCGCTCGGGTTCAAGCAAGCGAAGCGAATGATAACCAGCCTCGACTGTCGATAAGCTATTCTCAGAGGGCGCCTTACGAATGGTGTAGTGCCCTTGTAGTTGCTTAGGCAACTGCACGGTTGGGAGTGGATGTAAGTTGCTTGAGAGTTGCCACATTTTGTACGCTTTTTTCCACGTACCATCGAGCAAAATCAAACGTATTTTCTTAGATACACTATGACTCGCTTGAGTGATTTCAGAAATGCATCGTGACTCTTCTGATGGGTAAAGAACAAAATGTTGATATGACTCATCCGCTAATAAGTGATTTAAGGCATCATCACAAGAAAAGTCCTCTCCTATCAAACAAATACAGTTATCTAAACTCAAATTGAGAATCCGTGCCGTACCAAGCGGACGATGTTCTTCACTCGTGTGCTGAAGAATGATAAGTTCTACCTCGCTTGCCAGCGGTACAATCCATTGGCAAATACACGCTTTTTGCGATTTTCCACAACGAGAACAATAACGAGACATAGAGTGAACCTTTATACCTTGCTGAGTATTATCAGCGTGATCTGTTTGATACTTCAATTTGAACCAATGGCAAGCCTAACCGAGTGGCACAGCTACAATATACGCCATGGTGAATGGTGGCGAATCGTAACAGGAAATCTCACACATACCAACTTTGCGCACTTAGGAATGAACCTCGCCGGATTGTGGATCATTACTTTTATTTTTCGCCCAAGCACTCGTAACTTCCTTATCGTTTTTTCAATCTTATGTGCATGTGTTGGTGCGCTGAATTTGTTTACCAACATGTCGGTATACGTGGGTTTATCCGGCGTATTACACGGATTGTTTGGATTTTGGGCGCTCAGAGAAGTCTTTGAAAGCAGAAGAAGCAGTGTGTTGTTAGTTGGAGGACTAATCGCCAAAGTAGCATGGGAGCAGGTCTATGGCCCATCCAGCAGTACTGCTGAGCTTATCGGTGCAAACGTTGCTATTGATGCTCATATGTTTGGCGCACTCGGTGGGTTAGTAATGGCTTTACTGGAAAAAGGCCTTCGCCGTCGTTTATTCGGATAAAAAATCCCGAACCACGAAAGAGGGGCTGGTTCGGGAAAGCAGTAATAGGGAAACAGATATTGTTCTGAATTCAGACTCAATATCTGCAATACATCAAGCTACAGTAAAATGCGGTCTTCGTTTTTCTTAACTGTCGCTTCACCTATGCCTTTTACGCTCTTCAAATCTGCTGCCGTTTTAAAAGGGCCATGTTCCTCGCGGTAGTCCACTATACTCTGCGCTTTCTTCTCACCTATACCTTTCAACATGGTCGCAATTTCTTCAGCAGTGGCCGTGTTGATATTTACAGTAATTTCAATTCCTTCATATTTGTCAGTGGCTGAATCCGCAGCCATGCTAAAAGGTGCAAAAACAAATAAGCACAATGTCAAAATCCATTTCATATTGAACATACAATCTCCAAAATAGTAGGCTAAAAACAGTCGTCGAGAGCGAGTCACTATCAAGTTTGCAATGGAAAGCAATATGGTTATGCATTTAACAAACTGAGATGACCCGGAATTCACAACGGCCGCTATCACTTAAACGCGCACTAATTTAAGTAATGCCTATTGATGATTGAAGTTCATAAAGACAAAAATAAAACGGACCGCTTATGCGGTCCGTTTTATTCAACATACAAATTACACTAATTGTGCTTAGTTGCTCACAACAAAGTACTCAATGTCAGTATTTGCACGCAGTACGGCTAGTACAGATGATAAATCTTGCTGAGAAGATGCACGCTGCATTTGCATCGCAACTTGATCTTCTAACTCACTATCTAGCTCTGCGTTTACAGCATCAAGCTCGATGATAATGATGTTACCTTCAAGATCTTTAGACTGACCGTATACTGGTTTACCATCGACTGGTTTTGCCATCGCGAATACCGTTGTTGCTAACGGAGAACGACGATCTACTGTCTCTTGTTCACCAAAGGCAAGATTGTTTTCAGCAAGCACGTTCGTCTTACCTTCTTTCAATGCCGCAACGACTTGTGTTCCAAGTTCCATCGCTTCTTGCTCACCTTTAACACGAGATAGCTCTGCAACAACCTGATCTTTCACTTCTTCTAGTGGAAGAACTGTCTCGTCACGCGCATCTTCAACACGAACAACGATAATATGCTCAGGCGCAACTTCGATAGCTTCAGAGTTTAGGCCATCTTCTTTAACTTCAGGGCTTAGGATAGCTTGCATTACCGCAGGGCTACGAAGCACTTCAGGTGCATCAACCTGAGAAATAAAGTCCGTTGTCTTCACTTCTTGGTTAACCGCTTGAGAAGCATCATACAATGAGTCTGGGTATTCAAACGCTACGCGCTCAAGCTCATTTTGCAACTCGTAGAATTGATCGATCGCTTGTTGGTCGACCATCTCTTGTTTGATTTCAGCAGCGACTTCTTCAAATGGCTTCGCCACAGAATCTTTTAGCTCTTCAAGCTTGATAATGTGATAGCCAAAGTCCGACTTTACTAGACCCGACGTATCGCCAGGATTCTTCAGTGCGAATGCCGCTTCTTCAAAAGCAGGGTCCATCACATCACGCTCAATCCAACCTAGGTCACCACCGTTTTCAGCGCTGCCAAAATCGTCAGATTTCTCTTGAGCAAGCGTCGCAAAATCTGCACCCGCGTTTAGCTCATCTAGGATAGCTTGCGCTTTTGCTTCATCGTCCCCTTCTACAAGAATGTGAGCGACACGTCGTTGCTCTTCTGAAGAGTATTTGTTTAAGTGCTCGTCGTAGTACTTTTTCACCTCAGCATCAGAAACATTAACTTGTTCCTTTAGCGCTTCAGCTGACAGCTCGATGTAAGAGACTTTAACCTGCTCTGGGCGTGTAAAGTTGTCTGGGTTTGCTTTGTAGTACTCTTGAATTTCTTCGTCGGTCAATTCAATATTTTTCGCAAACTCCGCTAAGTCGATCTGAATCGTGCGAATATCACGAGTTTGAGTGAACAGCTTGCCTTCTGCTTGTACTTCACCCGGCAGAATAAATTCACTGTTTTGTAGCGCATTCAGCAGTTGCTCACGAACCAATTCACGACGCATGTACTCAGCAAAAGAGTCTGGCGAAAAGCCTGCACGACGCAAAGAAGCTTGATAGATCTCTTGATCAAACTGACCATTAGATTGGAACTGAGGCATGTCTAGAATCATGCTACGCACTTGAGTGTCGCTGATTCGCAGACCCAAAGCTTCAGCTTGTTGGTCAAGCAACACGTCATTGATCATTCGATCTAAAACGGATTTGCGGAAAGATTCAACATATGCAGGGTCAGCCAGCATTTGAGAGAAGTAGTCACCCAACTGAGCTTGCATACGGTTACGCTCATTTTGGTATGCCATCTCGAACTCACCACGAGGAATCTCAGTGTTACCGACTTTCGCTGCAGAGTTGTTGCTACCACCAACGATGTAGCTACCTACACCTGCAAATACGAAAGACAGGATGATAAGTCCAAGGATAATTTTGACCGCGATGCTATTCACGCCTTCGCGTAGTCGATCCATCATAATTTAACTGCTCTCCACAATTGAAGCCTACTGCTTCTATCTAATAGAAATAATGGCGCAATAATATCAGAAAAAGAAATGCGCATCAGTATGATGCGCATAATTTAAGAAAGTTCGGCTCGAAGTTTGTAAATTTTTGTTCGAAACTTATTGTTTGAGCAAAAGTTAAGCAAATGGCCGGTTACAGAAATAACGCCGTGATTAGTTACAAGCGTCTTTCAGTGCTTTACCAGCTTTGAAAGCTGGTACTTTTGCTTCTGCGATTTGGATTTCTTCACCAGTTTTTGGGTTACGACCAGTACGTGCAGCACGAGTACGAACGCTGAATGTACCAAAGCCAACTAGAGCGACTTGATCACCAGATTGAAGAGTTCCGCTTACTGCTTCGATGAATGCATCTAGAGCACGACCCGCTGACGCTTTAGAAATATCTGCATTTTCTGCGATTTGTTCTACTAACTGAGTTTTATTCACTGTAATTTCCCCTTTGTGTCATCTGTGATTATTTTTGTGATGACTTTCGTTCCATTGTTAAGAAAATATGCTCCACCCCTTATTCATCAAGGGCTGGCAGCTATCGAAACTAACTTAGCGCCCAAAAAAAACGCTGACAAGTCTTTTTGGGCTTATCAGCGTAAACTTTTACTTATTTTTGCTACACATCACTATTTTTGAGACTCAAACTCAACGCCCGTCGGGTCTCGCTCTAGTGCGACTTTCAGTACTTCATCAATCCACTGTACAGGGATAACTTCCAGATCCGCGATAACATTATCAGGAATCTCTTCCAAATCACGCTCGTTATCTTTTGGAATTAGCACTGTCTTAATGCCACCACGGTGTGCCGCAAGTAACTTCTCTTTTAGGCCGCCGATAGGTAGAACCTCACCACGCAGTGTGATTTCACCCGTCATCGCTACTTCTGCTTTCACAGGGTTGCCTGTTAGAGAAGAAACCAATGCTGTACACATTGCTGTACCCGCACTTGGGCCATCTTTTGGTGTCGCGCCTTCCGGGACGTGTACGTGAATATCTTTCTTCTCGTAGAAGTCAGTATTGATACCTAGCTTTTCTGCACGAGAGCGAACCACTGTCATTGCTGCTTGGATAGACTCTTGCATCACATCACCAAGAGAACCCGTTTGTGTCAGCTTACCTTTACCTGGCATTGATTGAGTTTCAATCGTTAATAGATCGCCACCCACTTCGGTCCAAGCTAGGCCAGTTACTTGACCAATTCGGTTACTTTCATCCGCTTTACCGTAATCGAAACGTTGAACACCTAAGTACTCTTTTAGGTTGTCCATCGTTACCGTTACTGACTTGATGTCCTTATCCAGCAAGATGTTCTTCACCGCTTTACGGCAGATCTTAGAAATCTCACGCTCTAAGTTACGGACACCCGCTTCACGCGTGTAGTAACGAATGATGCCAATAATCGCAGAATCTTCAATGACGATCTCATCCGCTTTCAAGCCATTACGCTTCACTTGTTTATCAACAAGGTGACGTTTTGCAATGTTCAGCTTCTCGTCTTCGGTGTAACCAGATAAACGAATAACTTCCATACGGTCTAACAATGGACCCGGGATGTTCATCGAGTTCGATGTCGCAACAAACATAACGTCAGAGAGATCGTAATCCACTTCTAGGTAGTGATCGTTGAACGAGTTATTCTGTTCAGGATCAAGTACTTCTAGTAGAGCCGATGCCGGATCACCACGCATATCGGAAGACATTTTGTCGATTTCGTCCAATAAGAACAGCGGGTTCTTCACACCAACCTTCGACATCTTCTGGATCAATTTGCCTGGTAATGAGCCGATATAAGTACGACGGTGACCACGAATTTCCGCTTCATCACGCACACCACCCAACGCCATACGAACATACTTACGGCCTGTAGCTGAAGCAATTGAACGACCAAGAGACGTTTTACCTACACCAGGAGGACCAACAAGACAAAGGATAGGACCTTTTAGCTTGTTGATACGGTTTTGAACCGCTAGGTATTCAAGGATACGTTCTTTGACGCGTTCTAGACCGTAGTGATCTTCATTAAGAACCTCTTCTGCTTTCGCTAAGTTTTTCTTAACTTTTGAGCGCTTAGCCCAAGGAACGCTGACCATCCAATCGATGTAGCTACGAACCACTGTTGCTTCAGCAGACATTGGAGACATCATCTTAAGCTTTTGCAGCTCTTGCTCTGTCTTTTCACGTGCCTCTTGAGGCATTTTTGATTCGTCAATCTTCTTCTGTAGCGTTTCGAACTCGTCTGGTGCGTCTTCCATCTCACCAAGTTCTTTCTGAATCGCTTTCATTTGCTCATTCAGATAGTACTCACGCTGAGATTTTTCCATTTGCTTTTTAACGCGACCACGAATTCGTTTTTCAACTTGCAGCAAGTCGATCTCTGATTCCATCTGGCCCATCAGGAATTCCAGACGCTCAGTGACGTCAACAATTTCAAGCACTTGCTGCTTATCCACCAACTTTAACGGCATATGAGCCGCAATGGTATCCGCTAAGCGTGCGGCTTCGTCGATACCATTAAGTGACGTTAGCACTTCTGGTGGAATCTTCTTGTTTAGCTTAATGAACCCTTCAAACTGATTAATCGCGCTGCGAACAATCACTTCTTGCTCACGCTCATCCAATTCTGGCGTAACAACAAATTCAGCTTCTGCTAGGAAGAAGTCACTCTCTTTAAAGTGATTGATTTTTGCTCGCTGCTGGCCTTCGACCAATACTTTTACTGTGCCATCCGGAAGCTTCAAGAGCTGGAGAATGGTGGCTACCGTACCTACGTCAAATAGGTCGTCAACCGTAGGCTCGTCAGTATCCGCTTGCTTTTGTGCCACAAGAAGAACTTGTTTGTTGGTTTCCATCGCCGTTTCTAGACAGCTAATCGATTTCTCACGACCAACAAACAATGGAATAACCATGTGTGGGTAGACCACTACGTCACGTAGAGGTAGTACCGGGATCTCGATACGCTCGGAACGTTCCAAGTTCATATAATTCTCTCTTCCGCTTTCACGTTTAACGTATTACTTAAGGCAGTATATGGGGGCTAATTGTTTGGATTCAATAAGAGAAATAAAAAAAGGAGGTAATTACTTACCTCCTTTTTAATTATGGCTGAATTTACTCTGCTCCAGCTGCCTGATTGTCTGCGTTACTGTAAATAAGCAGTGGCTCTGACTCGCCATTAATGACGGACTCATCAATCACGACTTTACTAACGTCTGTTGCAGATGGTAATTCGTACATGGTTTCAAGTAGCACGCCTTCAAGAATCGAGCGTAAGCCACGAGCACCTGTTTTACGCTCCATTGCTTTTTTCGCGATAGCGCGCAGCGCATCTTCACGGAATTCAAGTTCGGCGTTTTCTAGCTCAAACAATGCTGCATATTGCTTGGTCAGTGCGTTCTTCGGTTCACATAGGATCTGAATCAACGCTTCTTCATCAAGCTCAGTCAGTGTTGTTGTTACAGGTAGACGACCAATGAATTCTGGAATGAGGCCGTACTTCACTAAGTCTTCAGGTTCAACTTGAGTAAATAGCTCACCTACCGTCTTCGATTCATTCTTCGAACGAACTTCAGCACCAAAACCAATACCTGTACCTGTTGCAACACGCTGCTCAATCACTTTGTCTAAGCCAGCAAAAGCACCACCACAGATGAACAGGATCTTAGATGTGTCCACTTGTAGGAATTCTTGCTGAGGATGCTTACGACCACCTTGAGGTGGAACCGATGCAACCGTACCTTCGATAAGTTTTAGTAGCGCCTGCTGAACACCTTCACCAGATACGTCACGCGTAATAGATGGGTTTTCAGCTTTGCGTGAAATCTTATCAATTTCATCAATGTAAACGATGCCGCGTTCCGCTTTAGCTACATCGTAATCACATTTTTGCAGAAGCTTTTGGATGATGTTTTCAACGTCTTCACCTACGTAACCGGCTTCGGTTAGTGTCGTCGCGTCTGCCATTGTAAATGGCACATCCAAGAATCGAGCTAATGTCTCCGCAAGTAGTGTTTTACCACTACCTGTAGGACCAATTAGAAGGATGTTACTCTTACCAAGCTCCACACCTTCGCTCGTTGTATCACCATTGCGTAAACGCTTGTAGTGGTTATATACCGCAACTGCGAGCACTTTTTTCGCGTAATCTTGCCCGATCACATAGTCATCAAGGTGTTCACGGATCTGTTTTGGCGTTGGTAACGCTTCAGATTCTTTCTTAGGGAGAACATCCTTGATTTCTTCGCGAATAATATCGTTACATAAGTCGACACATTCGTCGCAAATGTACACTGACGGACCTGCGATTAGCTTGCGAACTTCGTGCTGACTTTTGCCGCAGAAAGAACAGTACAGCAATTTACCGCTGCCACTTTCTTTGCTTTTATCTGTCATTCGCTAACCTCTTAGCCTTTACTCTTCATGAATGAGTGTATATCAATTTTTGCCAAAATGCGCTGGCAAATTACTCGCCACGGTGGCTTAACACTGCATCCACGATACCGTATTCCACAGCCTGCTCTGATGACATGAAGTTATCACGATCAGTATCGCGCTCAATGACTTCAAGAGGTTGGCCTGTATGTTCTGCTAACAACTTGTTTAGCTTCTGTTTAATCGTCAGGATTTCCTGAGCATGGATTTGGATATCAGAAGCTTGACCCTGGAAACCACCCAATGGTTGGTGGATCATTACACGTGAGTTAGGCAGTACATAACGCTTACCTGGCGCACCACCTGCAAGCAGGAAGGCACCCATTGAACATGCTTGACCCATACATACTGTGCTCACATTTGGCTTAATGAACTGCATGGTATCGTAAATAGACATACCTGCTGTTACGCTACCGCCTGGAGAGTTGATGTATAAGAAAATATCTTTATCTGGATTTTCAGATTCTAGGAAAAGTAGCTGAGCCACGACAAGGTTTGCCATGTGGTCTTCCACTTGACCCGTTAAAAAAATCACGCGCTCTTTAAGCAGACGTGAGTAGATGTCGTAAGAGCGTTCGCCTCGGGAAGTTTGTTCAACCACCATTGGTACTAGCGCGTCCATAATTGGCGACATTGCATTTTTTTCTTGGTAGCTCATATTCTTATGTCCCTAAAATAAATGGCCCGGATGATGACTATCATACGGACCATTGTTAGCAGAATAGTTAACGTTAAGTCAACCTTCTACGCAAGATATTGCTTATTAAGCAGCAGGTTGTTGTTGGTTAAGTAGCTCGTTGAAGCCTACTTCTTTCTCAGAAACCTGTGCTTTAGCGATGATCGCGTCGATTGCTTGCTCTTCTAGAGCTACGTTGCGCATGTTGTTCATCATTTCTTCGTTTTGCTCGTAGTAAGCAATAACTTCTGATGGATCTTCGTATGCAGTAGCCATTTCTTCGATTAGAGCTTTAACTTTCTCGTCGTCCGCTTTTAGCTCTTCAGATTTGATTACTTCACCTAGTAGAAGACCAACAACTACGCGACGTTTAGCTTGTTCTTCGAACAGTTCACGTGGAAGCTGAGCAGCAGCTTCTGGGTTACCACCGAAGCGTTGTGCAGCTTGTTGACGTAGAACTTGGATTTCTTGCTCGATAAGCGCTGATGGTACGTTGATGTCGTTTTGCTCAACTAGACCGTCAATCGCTTGCTCTTTGATGCGGTTCTTAACAGCTTGCTTAAGTTCGCGTTCCATGTTCTTACGAACTTCAGCTTTAAGTGCTTCAACACCACCTTCAACAACACCGAACTTAGCAACGAACTCGTCGTTTAGTTCTGGAAGTTCACGAGCTTCAACTTTGTTCACTTTGATTGCGAACTTAGCTGCTTTACCTTTTAGGTTTTCAGCGTGGTAATCTTCTGGGAAAGTCACGTCGATGTCGAATTCCATACCAGCAGTTTTACCTGCGATACCGTCTTCGAAACCAGGGATCATGCGACCAGCACCCATTTCTAGAGGGAAGTTCTCAGCTTTACCGCCTTCGAACTCTTCACCGTCGATAGAACCAACGAAGTCGATGCTTACGCGTTTGCCATCTTCTGCTGCTTCTTCAACTTCAACCCAAGTTGCTTGTTGCTTACGTAGAGTATCGATCATCTCTTCTACGTCTGCATCTTTAACTTCTGTTAGTGGTTTTTCAACAGTGATGCTCTCTAGGCCTTTAAGCTCAACTTCTGGGTAAACTTCAAAAGTTGCAGTGAAAACTAGGTCTGAACCTTCTTTGTTCTCTACAGGAGCAAAAGTTGGAGCGCCAGCTGGGTTGATTTTCTCTTTAACGATAGCTTCGATGAAGTGGCGTTGCATTACTTCACCAAGAACGTCTTGACGTACTGCTTTGCCGTACATCTTAGCAACCATTTTTAGAGGCACTTTACCCTTACGGAAACCATCGAAACGACGGTTTTTAGCGATGTTGCGTAGTTCAGCTGTTACAGCGTCTTCGATGTTTGCAGCTGGAACAGTAATGTTTAGACGGCGCTCTAGGCCCTCTAGCGTTTCAACAGTAACTTGCATTATATATAAACCTCTAAAGTGGCTCGGTTTTCCGAGCGTATGAGCGAAACTCAGAGGAGCTTACGCTTCATCCTTGTGTAGTGTTCTGTCCGAACACCTAATTTAAAATCGAGTATCGATACTGGTTGTCAGTACCGGACTAATCAGTGATATCTTCGATAAAATAACCAAAGGTATCTCCTATTAGCCTCAGGACAGAATTTTTAGACGCGACATTCTAGCGATCTGTCGCAACCCTGTCGAGCCAATAGCCACTATGTGGACATTGTCTGCGCTAAATTCTCGAATGCTGACCCATTTTTTCTTCAAAAATGCGATTCAGACACCGTCTAAGCATCGCCAGCATATCTAGAATGGGGACAATAGCGACTTTTTCAAGAGAATCGACCGGTTTTTTTATCGAAAAGCCTAAAAAGAGATCTTGCTCTTGTTTTACTCCACAGAGTTGAAAACTAAATCCCTAATCCTTCCTACAAACTATTAACATTTTCTTACGTGACCAAAGGAAGTTGTAAGGAGTGTAAGGATGTCGCAAAAAAAACGGATTCTGCTGACATTTTTTGCTTTCTATTTCCTGTCCGCAATTATCGGTGGCCATTGGGTTTGGCAGACCAGTTATCAATCTCTACTTGATAAACACCAATCACAGCTGGAGCAATTTTCTGGCCATATAAAAAATAAACTCGATAAGTACGCCCATATCCCAAATCTTCTCGCTAAAGATGATCCTCTTTATCAAGCGCTTCAGCACCCCAACAACAGTGCGCAACTGGAAATCACTAATCGGTATTTAGAATCCGTTAATGGCGTGATTGAAGCAGCGGATACGTACTTAATCGATCAATGGGGTACAACGATCGCGGCCAGCAACTGGCGTAAAGAGCGCTCCTTTATCGGGCGAAATTTTGCATTTCGCCCTTATTTCAAACAAGCCATTGTAGGCAAAAGAAGCCAATACTACGCACTGGGCTCAACATCTGGTAAACGTGGCTACTACTATTCTTATCCCATCGTATACGCTGGCGGTGTACTTGGTGTCGTCGTGGTGAAGATGGACCTAAGTAAGATAGAGGACAACTGGCAGCAACCTAACAGTGTTTTTGTCGCCAGCGACCCATACGGAATTGTTTTCATGAGTAGCCGAAGTGAATGGCTACTCAAAAGCTTACAACCACTGACAAAAAAAGAGAAAAAGCAAGTTTGGGCAAGCCAACAATATCTTGATGCGCCAATTGAAACGCTTGGATTAGTAGGTAGTTTGGACGAGGTGCATTCTGAGCTTAAACAGGGTTACCCATACAATAAAGGAACCTTGGTGGTCTCTTCGCTGCCCCTTCCCGAACTCAAACTGACAATTCGTGTGCTGTCTCCTAAACAGTCGATCGTTTGGTTCACCATGGGTTACATCTTTGTACTCACTCTAGCATTCATGGTTTTGTTTTTAATTGGTCAGCTTATCTATCACCGTCAACAGCGTCACTTGCAAATTGAACGAATTCAACAAGAAGCCAATCAAAAGTTGGAATATCAAGTCATGGCACGGACTGCCGAGTTGCAAGCTGAGATCGCACAGCGTATCGATACCGAGCAAACTTTACGCGTTACTCAAGATGAATTGGTGCAAGCAGCGAAACTCGCGGTGTTAGGACAAATGTCAGCCAGTATCAGCCATGAACTGAATAATCCACTTGCGGCAATTCGTAGCTTTGCGGAGAACGGCAAGCTGTTTCTAAAAAAAGAAAAATATGAGCGAGTGGAAGATAATCTCACTCGCATTTCTGCTCTCACTGACCGTATGGCAAATATCAGTCAGCAACTTCGCTCTTTCGCCAAAAAAACCAGTGGTGACGAGTTGGCTCAATCTCGATTGTTCCCTGTGATTGCCTCTGTAAAAGAACTGATGAAGCCCGCATTTAAATCAGGGCGCGTCACGTTAGAAACAAATTTGCCAAAGCATGATGTTGAAGTGCAGATCAATATTATTCAACTGGAGCAAGTGTTGGTCAATTTACTGACTAATGCGATAGAAGCACTCAAAGAACAACAAGACAAACAGGTAGAATTATCTGTAGAACACGATGAGCACACTGATTTGGTTTGGATTCATGTTGATGATAATGGCCCAGGGCTTGGCTCTTTCTCACTTTCTGATTTATGTGAACCGTTTCTAACTACTAAACTGAACGGTTTAGGTTTGGGTCTCTCTATCTCGCAACAAATCTTAGCCAGTATGAATGGAAAATTATGTGCCCATAATCGAGAACAAGGCGGCGCTCGATTCTCATTGTGTTTACCTATCACTTCTTACAACACTGAACCATCAAAAGGATAAGATCATGTGTCAGGTGTTTTTTATTGATGATGAGGCCGATCTCAGAATCGCTATAGAACAGACCTTTGAACTGGCGGATATCGACGCCAAGTTTTTTGTGGATGCAGAATCGGCTTTAATAGCGATGCAGCAAGGAGAAGAAGCTGGCGTCGTGGTCACTGATATCTGTTTGCCGGGCATTTCTGGTATGGATATGCTGACAACTTTGACTCAACGCGATGCAAACTTACCCGTCATCATGATCACTGGACACGGTGATATTTCCATGGCTGTGCAAGCCCTTCATCAAGGCGCTTACGACTTTATTGAGAAACCTTTTGCGCCAGAGCATTTGGTTGAAACGGTTAAGCGGGCGATTGAGAAGCGCAAACTAACCAATGAAAATGAAAAACTGCGCCTGTCACTTAAAGCCAGTAAAACCCTTGGCCCACGAGTTATTGGTGAAACCTCTAGCATCCAAATATTACGAGAGACCATCACCCAAATCGCCGATACCGACGCCGATATTTTATTGTTTGGTGAAACCGGTACAGGGAAAGAGTTAATCGCTCGTTCTTTACATGAGCAAAGCTCTCGCCGAAACCAAAACTTTGTCGCCGTAAATTGTGGAGCGGTTCCAGAGAACTTAATTGAGAGTGAACTCTACGGCCATGAAAAAGGCGCATTCACTGGCGCCGAAAGCCGTCGTATCGGTAAATTTGAGTTTGCACAAGGCGGCACACTTTTCTTGGATGAGATCGAGTCGATGCCTATCCAAGCCCAAATTCGTTTATTGAGGGTATTACAAGAGCGCGTGATTGAGCGTGTCGGTTCAAATGAATTATTGCCTTTAGATATTCGAGTGATTGCCGCAACAAAGGTCGATTTAAAACACGCAGCTGAAGAAGGTACTTTCCGTCAGGACCTCTATTATCGGCTCAATGTCGTGACCTTGGATCTCCCGCCACTACGCGAACGAAAAGAAGACATTCCAGCCCTCTTTCACCACTTTCTGTTGGTAGCAGCTTCACGTTATGGCAAAAGCTCACCTAGCTTGTCACCCCAAGATCTAGCGCAACTGATGAGCCATGACTGGCCTGGCAATGTTCGAGAACTCAGAAATGCTGCAGAGCGTTTTGTGCTATTGGGTAAGTTAATTCAGTTGGGAGAATCAAACCCAGTCGCTAAGTCTTCCTCAAGCCTTGCAGAGCAAGTAGCGGAGTTTGAGAGAGCAGCCATTGAAGGCGCTTTATTAGAAAACAACGGTAGTATTAAACAGACAATGTGCCAATTGAATGTGCCAAGAAAAACCCTTTACGACAAGATGCAGCGCTACCAAATAAATAAAGACCTTTACAAATAAAACACGTTCAGATAACTGGCATTATATTCAACTTGAATCATAATTTTTAACAACAGGTTTATCATGGTTGTTACAGATATGAACGAAAAAGTGAGAATACCGATTGTTACAGATACCGTGCTCGTAGACGGTTGCTATCAAGAAGAGAGAAGATTCGGTGAAGAGCGTCGTAAAAATAAAAAGAGGTGGCGACACTATGAACGTCGAATTAATTCAGACCCGCGCAAAACTTGTTACAAGTCAATAGACGAAGAGGTGTGAATTCTCACACCTCTTTCTACTTTCTGGCTTCCATTACTTGGTAATGATCTCCGGCCCCATCAAGGTAGTAGGCAACCAAGTCGAAACCCATGGTACATATGTGACGATAATTAGGAACAAGAACATCACTCCAACCCAGGGTAATGCTGCCTTCACTACGTTCATCATCGACATTTTGGCAACACCAGCGGTCACAAATAAGTTAAGACCCACGGGCGGCGTTATCATTCCTATCTCCATATTCACCACCATCATTATGCCCAAATGAATTGGGTCTATACCTAATGCAATCGCAATTGGGAACACGAGCGGCGCAACAATGATCAACAAGCCTGATGGCTCCATGAACTGACCACCAATCAGCAACAAGACGTTCACCACAATCAAAAAAGTGATTGGTCCGAGACCAGCCGAGAGCATCGACTCGGTGATCATTTGCGGGATCCGTTCTTCCGTTAAAACATGCTTCAAAATTAAGGCATTAGCAATGATGAACAGCAGCATGATGGTGAGTTTGCCCGCTTCATACAGGGTGTGTTTCGTGTCTTTATGAACAAAGGTTTGGAAGATTTTAACGAGCGCAGGTTTAGTGTTTTTCTTGTCTGCAAATGGCCCCATGTCTTTGTATACAAAGTTAGCAATAAAGAATGAGTACACAGCAGCAACCGCAGCGGCTTCTGTCGGCGTAAAGATACCGCCATAGATACCACCAAGAATGATGACGACCAACAACAAGCCCCAGCTTGCATCCTTGGCGGCATCAAAGGTTTCTTTCCAACCGACAAAAGGTTGTTTTGGAAGGTTCTTGATTCTCGCGGCAATGTAAATCGCGATCATCAACATGACACCCGCCAGCAAACCGGGAATCACACCACCAAGGAACATACGTCCAACTGACACATCCGTTGCGGCTGCATACACCACCATCACAATCGAAGGTGGGATCAAAATCCCTAGCGTACCTGCGTTACAAATTACCCCAGAGGCAAACTCTTTTGAGTAACCGTTTTTGATCATACCTGCGATAACAATACTACCTATGGCAACAACCGTTGCAGGTGAGGAACCTGACAACGCGGCAAACATCATACACGCGACAACCGAAGCCATCGCCAAACCGCCGCGGAACCAGCCTACAATGGCAATGGCGAAACGAATGATCCGCTTTGCTACGCCACCCGTCGACATAAAGCTTGAAGCCAATATAAAGAATGGAATAGCCAATAGCGTGTAGTGGCCCGCGAATGCATTAAACAGCGTTTGAGCAACTGACGCTAAAGAGGCATCCGAATGCATTAAAAGGAAAAGAACACTGGAAAGGCCCAGCGAAATAGCAATTGGCACGCCAACCAGCATAAAGCCAATTACCATCAAAAATAGAAATAAGATATCCATGGCTTATTGCTCCTTGTTTTTAGCGTCTTGCGAGGCCTTTGGAGCCATTACGTCTTCAGCGTCACTCATCTCAGCTTTAAGAGATTCGAGCTCTTCCTCCGCTTCATGTCCTGCAATCAAGCGATCGAGCTTACCAGTAGCGATTTGCCACGTGACTTGAACAAATCTAAACGTTAGTAGCGCCATTCCAAGTGGCAAAGCGAAGTAAGGAATAAAACGTGGCAGCTTTTCATAACGCTCTCCCTCATTTAACCAGTCGGCCATGAACTGGAGCATTTCAGGCATTGGAATATCGTCCGTTTCATACCACGCTCGGTCAGTAGCGAACGGATACCAGTAGTTCCAAGCGCCAATTAACAGCAAAATAGAGAAGGCTAAGCAACACATTGCTGCAAAAAGCGCCAGGGCTTTTCGTTTACCTTCCGGAACGATGTTAATAATGACATCGACACCAATATGAAAGTGTTTTTTCACACCATAAGATGCGCCAACCAACACCATCCATGCGAACATGAAAACGGTGAGCTCAAGCGCCCAAAGAATATTGTCGTTAAAGACATAACGAAAGATGACATTGGCAAAGGTCAGCAAGGTCATGGCACCCAAGAAGAAAGCAATCAAAGTCTCTTCAATGGCATCGGTGATTCGTCCAGCCTTGGCAAAAAAAGTCTGTTCCATAATTACATCACGTCGTCTGTAGAGGGAAAGAGCCCCCTTAGTTTGAGAGGGCTAAATGTGTTAGGTGTTATTATTTTTGGTTAGACGCCAAAGCGGCTTCGATTAGGTCAGAACCAATGTCTTTTTCGAACTTCTTCCATACTGGTTGAAGTGCAGTGACCCATTCTTGACGCTGTTCTGGCGTTAGAGTACGAACCACACCACCGGCTTCGATGATATTGTTCTTATTCGCAAGGTTTACTTTGGTTGACTCAGCATTACGCTGCGCAGTTACCTCTTGAATAATGGTGTTTAACTGCTCGCGCTGATCATCTGGTAAGTTTTTCCAGAAGTCGTTTGACGTCACAACTAAGTAATCCAGAATTCCGTGGTTCGTTTCCGTAATGCCATCTTGAACTTCGAAGAATTTTTTGCCGTAAATGTTTGACCAAGTATTTTCTTGACCATCAATAACCTTAGTTTGCAAGCCGCCGTAAACTTCTTTGAACGACATTTTTTGTGGGTTAGCACCTAGCTGCTCAAACTGAGCAACGAGTACATCAGACGCTTGAACACGGAACTTAAGTCCTTCAGCATCAGTTGGAGAAATGAGCGGCTTGTTGGCTGACATTTGCTTCATGCCGTTATGCCAAAACGCAATGCCTTGTAGGCCACGACGTTTCATTGAATTTTTCAGCTTTTCACCCGCTTCCGAGTTTTGGAAACGGTCAACCGCGTCGACATCATCGAACAAGAAAGGGAGATCGAAAAGGCGGTACTTCTTGGTGAATTTCTCAAACTTAGAAAGAGAAGGAGCAGCGAGTTGAACATCACCATTCAGTAGCGCTTCCAACACTTTGTCATCATCATAAAGAGTTGAGTTAGGAAACACCTGCATACAGACTTTACCGTTCATCTCTTCGTTGACGCGCTTTTCAAGTAACGAAGCCGCGATGCCTTTAGGGTGTTTGTCCGCGTTCGTTACATGGCTAAACTTGATGACCGTTTCACCCGGGTCACAATTTGCGGCAGCATTAAAACTGGTAACAGCAAGTGCAGAGACAGATAGTAGAGTTAGAGGCTTAAACATTATTATTCTCCTTGTTGAATCACATCCCATCCCGTCCATGAGTAGCTAGGTGTTAGGCGATGGGTACGGATGTTCAACAAAGAGCAATTAATGGACCATGTTAAAATTTATATGCATTTCAATAAATTAACAAAGCCCATTAACATGAATCAGAAGTGTAACGAGTGAATTCGACCCAAGAAAAAGATACAAATGGGTGGGAAATGACCCATTTATGAAGAACAGCTTATCTCCATTTTCTTCCCCCATTCCGGTGGCAATTTCGCGTAATCATCAAACTCGGGTTGCTCATCAAATGGGCGTTTTAACAGTTCGGCCAATCGGTGTAATTCGCTAAAGTCCCCTTCTTCCGCTTTATCAATCGCCAACTGAGCCAAGTAGTTACGCAAGATGTATTTGGGATTGGCTTGACGCATCTGTTTGCAACGCTGTTCGGTTGAAATCAGACCCCCTAGTTCATCAACCTCTAGCTCACACCGAGCTAAATACAGATCAAGCCAAGCTCGCGCTGCTTCTCGGTCGAGAAATAAATCGATTACGGCATGGGAAGGCGCATTATCAAGGTTTGAAAGTGTTCTGAAGAAGCGAGTGTAGTCCGTTTTGTTCTGGTGAAGAAGCTCAAACATAGCTTCAAACAAACGCCCGTCTTCCGCTATCTTGGTTTTTAAGCCCAACTTCTCACGCATGAGGCGGCTGAACTGCTGGCTTAAATGAACTTCAAATTGACTCAACGACGATTCTAAATCTTCTCGTTCAACGAGTGGCGATAGCGCATGCGCCAGTGCTGACAGGTTCCAAAGCGCAATTCTAGGCTGTTGATCAAATGCGTAACGACCCTGGTAGTCTGAATGATTACAAATGTATCCCGGCTCATAATCATCAAGAAAGCCAAACGGACCATAATCAAAAGTTTGCCCAAGAATTGACATGTTATCGGTATTCATCACACCATGCGCAAAACCAAAAGCTTGCCAATATGCGATCATCTCGGCTGTTTTAGTCACGATGGCGTCAAACATCGCGGCATATGGTTTCTCCGCCGATGCACAATCAGCAAAGTGCCACTCAATCACCTTATCCGCCAACAGCTTCTGCTCTGCTAACTGGTTGGTGTAAAAGAAATGCTCAAAGTGACCGAATCGAACATGGGTTTCAGCCATTCGAAGTAACAAAGCGCCCGATTCCGTTTTTTCTCGATAAACAGGTGTATCACTGACCATCATACCGAGAGCACGTGTCGTGGGAACCCCAAGGCCTGCCATGGCTTCACTGCACAGGTACTCACGGATAGTCGAGCGTAATACAGCTCGCCCATCTCCCATTCGCGAGTAAGGCGTTAGCCCTGCACCTTTGAGGTGAAGATCAAACCAAGTACCATCCTGATGCTCAATTTCTGCCAACAGTAATCCACGTCCATCGCCCAAATCTGGGTTGTAAACGCCAAACTGATGGCCTGCATATTTCATCGCAAGAGGACGAAATTGTTCGAATTCACTTAGCCCAGAAAAAACCGCCAATAACTCATCGTTTTGCTCTTCTGGTAAACCAAACTGCTGTGCAAACTCACCATTCCAAGCGGCCCAGCGAGTGTTGTCCAAGGGTTGTGGCTCGACCAGCGTATAGAACGCTGACGGTAATTGACTAAAGCGATGGGTGAAATTGACCCGTTGCCAAATGGACATGTAGGGTTCCTTAATAAAAAGAAGTACTGTTGTGAGTATACGTGTGAATGTCCCTGTCATTCAGCCATGAAATGGACATGGGTATTTTGCGTGAATAACGCGAAGGCGGCAGGAAGGTATCAACCTGCCGCAGACCATCTCCTAAACGGAGGTATCATGTAAAAACGATCAAAGGGTTAAGCGGAAAATTCTTCACCCGTTTTTGGTGGCTGTGATGGCGTATCAAAACGAGCGCGTTCGATATCCACTACCGTTTTATAGCTCAACGATAACAATGCCAGCTGGTACGCGCCAAAAATACCATAGGCCACACCGACGAGGCTCAACATAAAGAGATTCGTAAAGTGGCTAAAGATCAGCTGACTGAGCAAGCCCGCACCCAATGGAATTAGTCCCATCAAAATGAATACTTGTTTGTTGTATGGTCTGCTCTGGTTCCACGAACGAAGCAAGCTTCGCGGCTGATGATCCATTGCTGTCGCTGGCAACACAAATGACCATCGCGCCATTACCCAATAGCCAGGAATGCTTGCAATCGTTGTGATAATAGCCATAGCAACAAAGTCGGCTTCACCACTTTCTGCAATGTAGATAAACGACAACACAAAGATCGGGATACCAATAACGAGCATCATCATCAGTCCAAACAGTATCCACCAGCCTATGAAACGGAATTCTCGAGCTGACAAACGACATACATCCAACGCCGAGTGCATGTAATCGCCGACTAAATAAATTCGATGCACACGCACAGCCGCCATAGCGGCAACAAGTGGGTACAAAATAATTGTGACGAAATAAAATCCTGAGACATTGCCTTCTTGAACGTTCGCTTGATCTTGCCCCGTCATTTCAGGATACATAAAAGCAAAAATTGAGTGCACGATAATCAACGGAATACAAGCAATAACAATTGCGAGTAGATTCCTTCTGACCATCACTGCCGCTTCTCGGCATATTTCCGAAACAGAAAAGCCCTCGGTAGACATATAACATCCTTAGTTCATAAAAATCGGCCCCTAGGGTAACCGCAGAGTAGAAAAATCGCTTTAAAAATAATGAGAAACACATCTCATAAGATAATGAGAACGAAACCAAAATAAATCAGATAAAAAATAAGCCACTCAATGTGAGTGGCTTATACCGCAATTCAATACCGTTTTAGACGCGACGTCGCCAGCCTAATGTTGCAAGTAACATCAAAGCCCAATAAGAAACACTGCCGCTACCTTCAGAGTTCTTGAATGTCGTTGTCTTCAAAGAAGCAACAACCGTCACGATAACTTCACCCGTAGCAGTGGCACCATGACCGTCTGAAACCGTATATTGCAGCTTGATGCCGTCAGTAGGGCTATCCGGTGCTTGAAAACGGATTTTGCCATTCTCTACACTCGCACTTCCCACACCCGTTACGTTCTGTACGCTTTCTACAACCAGTTTATCGCCGTTCACATCCGAATCATTGCTCGCTGCATCAATCAGAATACTTTCACCAACGGCAACGGTCGCCGTATCTGCAAGCGTAACTGGCGCTGCGTTTTTCATGGTTAAATCGACGGTAGCACTGGACGTTTCATTACTAGGGTCAGTCACGGTTAAACGGAATGTCAGAACCTCACCCGCTTTTGCACCTTGAGGCACCGTAAAGCTTGTGCTAACACTGGTTGCATTGCCAAGAGAAACTGAAGTGCCAGCCAACTGCTCCCATTTATAACTCAACACATCGCCATCAGCATCCGCACTATTTAACGCAGACAACGTGACTCGCAGCCCAACCGTCATGTCTTTATTATCAACATCAATCACGGCCACTGGCGCTTCGTTGCTGCCAAGCACTTCCACCTGCACATTCACGATTGAAGATGAGTACGCACCATCAACCGACAACAAACGATATTGGAAAGTGTCCAGACCAACGAAGTTAGCTTCAGGTTGGTACTGGTTGCCAGAGATGGTGCCGTGCTCAGGCTTCTGCACAATGTCCACATTGAACTGATACCCTACCGCCATGAAATCATTGTCCATCAGGTTCAGTTTGATTGGCGTATTTTTATTGGTTTGTAACGAATCAGATTTCGCTTCAACCAAGTTGCTCGCATCCACATTTAATAATGCTGCAAACGGAATATAAGAGAACCCGGCTTTTTCTAGACCAAACGTGCCAATCTCGCTGTAATCACCAGTCCACATTACAGGTAGAGAGGCTTTTTCAGTTTTTAGCAAGCGACCGAAATCAAAGTTTGCATCAAATTGACCGCCTTCCAATTCAACGACCAATAAATGCTGACCCGCACTCAATTGGCTTGGTTGGGGGAATAAAATTCGAGATGACTTTTGGAAGTTACCTTGCTGTAAAAGCTCAGCGTTGTTTTGATTCAATATTAATCGATAGCCAATGTTTCCAGAAAATGGGAATCGCCAAACTCGATAAGTCATGTCACTTTGAGCGCTATCTCTTTGCGCGTAAAGTTGAAGACCATCAAGCTCTGTATCACTATTCAAGTCCAGTGGCACCGCCAGAGTGTTACTCCCACTCGCGTACACATAACCTTGGTGAAGAGAGTTCAGCCATGCTGATTTATTTGGTTCGTTTGTATGCTCAAGAGAAAAGCTACCGCCGTTGGTGTTGCTGGCAATGTTGGAAATACGAACCCCAGTATCAAACCCTGTGATCGCTCTCAGACCCGGGGTCGATGTATCTGAAATGACATCGCCACCATTAGGGTACAAATCGTCAGCGTCACTCCTACCATCATTTTCTAACTCATTCAGACCATCAGCCTGCATGATTTGAACCTGCATCGCGCCAACATCATTAAAGCGGTTCTGGACATTGACCGACGTAGCTAGGATACCTTCAGCCGCCAATGCTCGGTCGTAACCGCTAAAGGTGCGATTTTCCAAGTAAACACGTGGGCCAAACTCTTTCAAGTACGGGTCGAGATACACCAGCTTGACATCGTCGTTGTTCACAGAAATAGGCGCTGGACTTTCATGAGTTACCGTTGGTACAACAAAACCAGCAGCGTGTTTGCTCCATGCACTCATGTTCACCGGAGTGTCACCAGCGTATGAATCTCCCGGTTTCTGCGCCCATGAACCGCCACCCATCACGCCCCAAGAGCCGATCGAGGCATCACTGTTCCTTGCGTACAAATCCGGTAAGCCAAGCATTAAGTGGCCAAGCTCGTGTACGATCACGCCCAAGGTCGCTTGATGATCAACTTGATAGTCAGCGAACACACAATAGTCTGTGATCTTTTTACCATCTAGTGTGACATCATCGTGAGAGAATTTGTGCGGCCAAATAGCAGGACGGTTGAGAACCCCTGTTGAACGATCTCCCCCCGCAAAAATAAACATGACAGAGAGTTCTGACGGTTCTACGGTACCATTTTGATTGCTGTCGTAGGCCGAAAGATTAAAGTATGGATCCAGTTTTTGATAAGCCTCGGTGAAAACCGCATTCAACTTGGCGGTGCATGTCTTATCAGTCGAACTAGAGTGACAGTTAGGGTGGCTTTGTGCCACAGTCACATCTATCACACCGTCATTGGCGGTGCCGTAACTCTCAAGTGCAGGAACAACTTTGAATTTACCTTGAGAGTTTTTATCAAAGTAATCCACAACGCTTTGACCATTGGTATTAAATACGCGTTGCTCGAAATCGTGCACCATTGCTTGGTCATCAAACGAAACTTGCACAACCAATAGGGGCTGCTGCTTCACCGTTGAACTGCTCATCGCCTGGTAACCTTGCGCCGAACGCAGTAGGTTTTTTCGTGCCATCGGTTCAATGGTTTTTAGAGAAGATAATTGCGGTTTAACTTGTAAATCCGGGCGAAACCTCGCCGACTCAGGTGGCTCACTCGACTGCGTTTTCACCACACCTGTCGAGATCAATATTGGCGTGTCTGACTCGCGCTGAATCTGCGCGAAAAACCAAACGCCGTCTTCCTGAAGTAAGGCATTGCCCTGCTTATCTTCAAACCAGTGGAAATCTGCCGTTCCACGTAGAATTGCCTCACTGGAGCTACCATCGCTCAACGCAATAGTATGCCAAACCGGTGATGGCGGAGTAGTTGCCATGCTCTTCCCTGCAAGAAGCGCAGTTAGCATAGCCATGGCGAGTGTGTTGAATTTCAAAGTACGACTCCATCTTTTCGATTCGTTAATTAATACCGAGCACAACAAACACAAAGTAACCCTATGGGCATAGAGTAAGACTGAGTGACTATTGACGAAGGCTGGTATCAATTCGCTCAGATAACACGACGTAGTTTGGTGTCACACTACAAAAGCGTCGGATTCCAAAACGCTGTTATGAGCGTAGCTTCTGAGAATATAAATTGAGTGAATGAATAGTATCGAAACGAAAGGAAGAAGAAATGAACTTCTACGAATTTGTAGGTAAAACTGGGCAACATTCCACATATTCTATAAATGTACGAGCACTGCTATTAATCAATGCTCGTAATGGTCGCGCGGCCATTGTTTAACGCTATATTAACCTGTAAGAACGGCGTCTTCTGGGTATTTGACCAAGGTAGGTTCAGGACGTGCCAACATGTAGGCAAGCGTGAGCGGCCCAATACGACCAATGATCATCACCACGATCATAATGTATTTACCAGGTTCAGAAAGTTCCGCAGTCAAACCGGCGGTGAGCCCCACTGTGGCAAATGCGGAAATAGTTTCAAACATAACTTTATCAAAGCTGGCCTTCTCGGTAAGCATCAATAAAAACATTGCGCTTGTCAGGATGGCTCCGCTCACAACGATAATTGCCAATGACTTAGTCACAGTTTGCCAATTTATGGTTCGCTTAAACATAACCACATGTTTCTTTTGGCGTAAAAAGGTCCACGTAGCCATAAACGCAACAGCAAATGTGGAAACTTTAATACCGCCCCCCGTTGAGGTGGAACCCGCTCCAATTAACATTAGAACAATCATGACCAGTAAGGCTGGCTGGGTAAACAACGCCAAGTCAACACTATTAAACCCTGCCGTTCGAGCACTCGCAGATTGAAAGAATGCCGCCAACCATTGCCCTGTTGCAGGTAAAGACGCCATTGTGTTTGGGTTGCTTCGCTCAAGTAACCAAAACATCATCGTTCCGACTAAGAGCAATATCGGTGTCGCAATCAGCATGATTTTGGTGTGAAGATGCAAAAAGTGGAAACCTTTGCGCCAGTTTAGCCAGATGTCACCCACAACAGTAAAACCAAGCCCGCCAAAAATGAATAGCCCCGCCAGTGTAAAGATAACCAACGGATCATTCACAAAGCTCATCATACTGTCAGAAAACAGCGCGAACCCAGCGTTGTTAAATGCAGAAATTGCATGAAACAAGGCGTAAAACATACCAGTCTGCCAGCCCATTTCAGGGACCCAGCGGATAGAGAGAAAAATAAACCCGATCGTTTCTGCAACAAGCGCGAAAACAACAATCCGCTTTACTAGTCGGTTTAGATTGACTTGCCGATCTTGCCCTAATGCTTCTTTCGCCAGCGCTTGTTGACGCAAACTCAAACGCACGCCGAACATATAGAGTAAGACCGCCGACAACGTCATCTGCCCCAACCCACCGATTTGCATTAAAAACATCAGCAAGATTTTACCCGCAAGCGTAAAGTGTTGCCCAGTATCGACAACACCAAGCCCTGTCACACTAATAGCGGACGTTGCGGTAAACAAAGCATCCGTTATCGACAGGCCCGTAACAGAAAAAACTGGCAAGGTTAGCAATACCGCAGAAGGCAGTAAAACACCGAGAAAACTGAGCAATATAATTCGCGGTTCGTTGCCTTTCGCTTTCTCTTGTTTACCATCTGGTGCGTAAAAAACACCTTTCTGATGAAAATACGTCATAGCGATTTTAATTTATTTGCGAGCGCATCTTGAGGGCCGACCACAATAATTAGGTCACCAATTTCTAGTGTGGTATTAAGGTCAGGTGCCTTGGTAATTTCTGGGCCCCGTTTAAACCCTAGCACTTGCACGCCATCGACTTTGCACAGAGCCAAATCACTTAGTGTCTTACCCATCCAACGAGAGCCAATCACAAACTCCGTCATAGCTAAGCCACTGCCTAATGGGTGGAACTCAAGAACCCGTTTATCGAGCATTTTACGCGCGACACGTATCCCCATGTCACGCTCAGGCATGATAATGTGGTCTGCGCCAATTTTTTGCAGAACACGAGCTTGGAAGCGATCGTTGGCTTTAACCCATACTGACTTTACTCCCGCCTCTTTAGCAATCAATGTCGCAAGAATACTGGCATTGACATCCGCTCCGATGGCAATCATCACCATGTCGTAATCATCAAGTTTGAGCTCAGCAACCGTCTCTTCGTGAGTACAGTTAGCCACAACCGCCTGACTAACAAAACTGGCGGCTTCTTTAACTCTGTCTTCGTTGATGTCAACGGCTAAAACTTGAGCGCCTGAATCTTGTAACTCTTTACACACTGCCAAACCAAATCGGCCAAGACCAATAACGGCGAATTGCTTATCACCTGTTTTCATTTGTGCCCCATCTTATGCATTCATTAGCAAGCAAAAAAGTTTGCGCCCATTCCTTACCTTGTGCAAACCTGCGGACAGATAATTGACAAAAGCTTAACGCACCTTGATTCACTTTACGTGTTAAGCGTATGACACTGATTAACTTTTTTCCTCATTACCGAATAGAAACCGTCGCGATGGCTACATAATCGGATGCCTTAAAACGCAAAAAGCCGCAAGAATGCGGCTTTTAGATCATGGGATAAACTGGCTATTTTGATTCGCGCTTATCGTGCGGTTTACGTTTATTCTTAGGCACGTAATTTAAAATTGAAATTGGTACTGGCTTTCTTGGCGCAAAACCTTCAATTTCCACTCGCTCTAGCAAGTGCCCTAAACGACTTTCAATCATGCAGAGGTTCTTAAAGTCGTCTTTTGAAACCAGTGATATCGCCTCACCTTTCGCGCCAGCACGACCTGTACGACCAATACGATGTACATACTCATCCGCTGGGTAAGGTAAATCGTAGTTGATGACAACTGGCAGATTATCAATATCAATACCGCGCGCAGCAACGCCGGTTGCGACTAAGTACTGGATTTCACCCGCTTTAAACTTTTCTATTAATTCCTGGCGAACACGCTGATTACGGCCACTGTGGAATGCTTCTGCCACAATGCCACGTTTCTCAAGTTGGCTTACCAGTTTGGCTGCGCCGTGTTTAGTTTCAATAAATACCAATACTTGCGACCAGTCATTTTCTTTAAGCAAGTGACTTAGCAGCGACGACTTCATGTCTTTATCGACGGTCGTGATCCACTGTTTAATATTTGATTTTGAGGCACTGTGCTTTGCAATCGTGATCTCTTCAGGATCAATAATCGCATTTTTCGCCAAGTCACGAACAGGGTTAGATAACGTCGCTGAGAACAGCAAACTTTGCACATGTTCTGGCATACAGTCGACGATTTTGTCGATCGCATCGATGAATCCCATATCCAACATTTTGTCGGCTTCATCAAGCACTAGCATTTCCACTTCATCAAAGTGAATCGCGCGTTGACCGTACAGATCAATCAAGCGCCCAGGCGTGCTTACCACAATATCGACACCCTCGATCAAGGCTTGTTTTTGTGGTGCATAATCCACACCACCAAACATCGCCATTGAGCGTAATGGTAAGTTTTTACCATAAGCTTCAATACTTTGATGAACCTGAAGCGCAAGTTCGCGTGTTGGCGTTAGGATAATCGCACGAGCGCGTTTTTTACGTTGCGTTTCGCCTCGACTAAGCTTTTCTAAGATTGGCAGAACAAAACTGGCCGTTTTACCTGTGCCCGTTTGCGCTGCTGCAATTAAATTGCGGCCACGCAATACGATTGGAATGGCTTTTTGTTGGATAGAAGTGGGTTTTTCATAACCTAGCGCTTTTACTGCATCAGCAATCGATGCGCTTAAACCAAGCTTAGAAAATGGCATAGAAAGGTCTCAACAGAGGAAATGGGCGCGTAGTGTATCAGAATCCCCGTGAAGTAACAGAAGGATTCATGCGCGAAAAACTAGGAACATGACACAATCTTAGCCCAGGAAATTGGGCTGCAAACCTTTTTCTAATTTTTTCCTCACTTTGTAGGAAACATCATTAAGCGTGATTTTCCCCGTTTTGTGGCGGTCGATACCTGCATTCTGTCGATAGGCAATTGAGCCTTGTCTGAACAAAACGAAAGACGGCGGTTTACCAATCGCAGCAGGGTAGAGAATGGCCATGTAAGCATCTTCTAAGCTATTAATTTTATTTCGATAGGGCCAATAGTACGCTTTCACATAGTCAAGTTGTTCAAGCGCGCTCATTCTCGCAAGAGTCTTTGTGTTCACTCCTAATGACTCTGCGGTAGAGGGCATAAATTGAATTAACCCTGTAGCCCCGCTTCCGGAACCATTTTTGATGCTTGGACTGAAAGTTTCAGCAGTTTCAAATGCCATGCACGCCATAAGATGATTAGGATTGATCTTTAGCTCTTTACTAATACGGATGACTTTAGATTTGAACTCTGGAGAAACTTTGCCTCCCCACGCGACCGCGTTCTCGGGATCTGCAATCGAAGAGACCGTTGATGCGTCATGTTCTTCGACAATTTTAGAAAGTAGAGGAAGCGTTTGGCGTAGTCGATGGCTCGAACTCACCAAGCGAATTGATTTGGTAAGAAACTTGTCTTTTTTTTGATGTAGTTTTTGGAACTTTACTAACTTATACAGTTGCTTATAAACCGTTTTCACAACGAAGCCGGATGTAGGGAACACTCCCAGAATGTAATCCATTTCCTACAAATTTAATATAAATATCAGCAACAGGAATTCTAGATGTGATCAATGTCACCATAAAAATTCTCAAATTCGATACACACCGATGTAAGTGGTCAATGTGTCTCCAACACGCTAGAAGTAAAAGTAAAGAGGCATTAAAAAGGTCTTACCAACTTTTTGGTAAGACCTAGGTTTACTGATTCTCGGATAAGCGAATGTATATTCTTACAGTTCAGCTTCCCGAACTAGTTCTGCAAGCGTCGACAAACGCTGCTCACTTTGTTTTACGTAAGGATTATTCGTATCCCAAGCATATCCAGCCAAAATCGCACTAATCATCTGTTTAATACGTGGGTTCGGGTTTTGATAGAAAATCACATCTTGCAACGTGCCGTTGTACCAGCCTTCCACATAAGTGCGGAATGTGTTCACTCCCACCATTAAGCGTTGCGAGTACTCTTCTTGCCAATCAACCTTTTCACCATTAAGCTGACGAACCACGCAGTCCGCTGCAAACTCGGCCGATTTCATGGCGATAGTGACACCCGATGAAAATACAGGATCAAGAAACTCACCTGCATTACCAAGCAACGCGTAGTGCTCTGTCGCTAAACGTTTGACGTTAGCAGAATAGCCACCCAACTCGCCTGCTGGATTCGGGTAATTCGCATTTCGCAACAAAGAAGCCAAACCCGGCTCTTCATTGGCTAACTGCTGCAACGCTGCAATCTTATCTTCTGGGTATTGTTCGAAAAATTCTGGCTCACCCACCACACCAAACGAACAAGTACCATTAGAGAATGGGATTAGCCAGTACCATACGTCGTGATTTTCAGGATGAACTGAAATTAAAATTTTGTTGCGATCGTATTCCGGCTCTTGGGGAGAGATATGATCTTCGATATGGGTAAAGATCGCTTTTCTAGGCGGAAGACAAGAAGGTTCTTCTAGCTCCAACAAGCGTGGCAAAACACGCCCAAAGCCACTTGCATCCAACACAAAATCTGCTTCGATTTGATAAGCCTTCTTATTTGAGTCGAGCACTTCTAATCGAGACTTTTTCCCTTCAAACACTAGGTTGAGCAGCTCATGCTGATAGCGAATCTCTACGCCTTGATCTTCAGCGCTATCTGCCAATACTTTATCAAAGTTGGCACGTTGAACCTGAAACGTCGTGCCCGGTCCTGGCGTGTATTTGTTTGTAAAGTCGAACTGGGTGTATACGCCATTACGACGAAATGCAGCACCATCTTTATACTGGAAGCCAAACTGCTTTACTGCATTGGTCATTCCTGCTTGTTCAACAACTTCCATACATGCAGGGAGCAGGCTTTCTCCTATGGAAAAGCGTGGAAAAGTCGCTTTTTCTAAGACAACAACATCTATGCCACGCGATTTTAATAACGCAGAAACGGTTGAACCTGATGGCCCCGCTCCTACGACAACAACTTGCTTGAGCTCTGTTTTCATTCTGAATTTAGTTTGCTTGTAGTTTTAATAAGGTATGACCAAGGCCAATATTGTCGGTTCTTTCAACGACAGATAAACCTGCCGCTTCGACAATTTCTAAGAAATCATCACTGCGATAAAAGCGACTATTACCGTTAGCTAAACAGGTAAAATAAAGAGAAGTGGCATTAAGGCTATAGGAAGCTCCCGCGTATTTTTGAGCATCCCAAAACAGCTCCAATACGTAAATAGTATCTCCCTTCGTTAACTGGGCTTTAACTTTTTTAAGGATATTGAGGATCTCAATTGGGGAAAAGCAATCCAAGAACTGGCTCATCCACCAAACGTCAGCATGCTCCGGCAATGTTTGTGCTTTATCAAGCATGTTTGCAGGGTATGGACGTACACGCTCGACGAACTGGTTTTCTGAAACATTCTTCATCGCTACTTCTAATTGCTGCGGTAAATCAACAATCGTCACTTGAACGTCAGGGTCATGTTTACAACACTGAATCGCCCATTTTCCCGTATTTCCGCCAATATCCACAAGATGCTTTGGCTTGCTTGCAAATACCTCTTTAAGCAGAAGTGGGAACGAGCGATCCGAATAGAAATGATCGAACTTAAACCAGCTCTGTTTGGCTTGTTCTGGTAACGTCGATAGACCTTGATAGATGGTCTCCCAATTGCCCAACTCTTTCAAACCAGACGGTTTACCTTCTTGAATTGCTTCCGTCAAATGCATCATCGCGGCGTAACAAACATCTGCCGTAAAATCCATGTTTGCATTCGTCATACCATCATGAAGAAGGTAAAAACCAAGGTTTGCAAGCGAATAGTTAGGTCGTTCCCATAAAACAATATGCGCACTAATCGCCATATCCAACAGTACTTTAACACCATATTCTGATACTCCCGTTTTCTCGGCAATATCTGTGGCACTCATGCCTTGAGCGCCAGCGCTGTCTAAAGCAGCTAAAATACCTAAATCTCGAAGCGTTTTGGCGGTCTGGAACACGATTGGTGCAAAAGATAACTTCTGAGCTTCTGTCTTCGCTTCAAAAGCATTAAAAGGGTCATTATTTTGATTTAACACGGAAAAACCTAACTGCAATTAATAGTTTTATTGTTGAGATTGATTGCCCAACAATGCAATAGCTCGCTGAATATCAACATTCAAGTTGTTTACCCAACGATTGTAATTGCGGTGGATTTTGCCATCACTTGCTTTGAGATTTACTGAGTTGAGATAAATAATTGAGTAATATTTATTATTGTATGGGATTTTTACTTCTGCAGAGTGTTTACGAACGTGGATTTTTGCAATAAGAACACCAGGGCTTACTTCTTCGATCGTCCAGCCTCGGTTAGTTGCTGATTGCACTATGGCCATTTTTACTTGTTTATTTTGAAGATCATAAGCAACTGGAGTATCCTCCACATTCATTACAGGTTGTACTCGTCCACAACCAACAAGAAGCAAAGTTAATAATAACGAGACATACAGCTTAAAACGCGACATGATAATTTCCTTTTTATTGTGAATTTGGGTCAACCCCAATTTGTATCGAGCTGTAAAATAAACAATTTAACCCAATATGCCAAACTCGAAGATCAACATTTCGTTCAATATTGATGCGTGGACAGCGAATTCATTCGGTTTATCCGAATCCAATGAATGGAAACAATGGGCAACAGAGATAAAGTGGCCAGAAGATGGCAAAATCAATGTTGCAAATATTCCTGCGATGATGCGCAGAAGAATGAGCCCACTCAGTAAACTGGCGGTACAAACTGCAATCGAAATGCTTAATCAACATCAAGTTGATTACCTTGTATTTTCAAGCCGTCATGGTGAACTGCATCGCAGCGTCGCACTAGTTGAAGATATAATTAATGGAGAAGAGGCGTCTCCGATGGCTTTTTCTCAATCAGTGCACAATACCGCCGCAGGGCTTGCCACTATCGCAACTAAACAACCCATTCCCCTAACTTCTATCGCTGCTGCAGAAAACACATTCCAAAGCGCAATATTAGAAGCATGGCTGTTTTTGTCCGACAATCCTGACAAAAAAGTACTGCTTGTTGATTTTGATGAGCCTATGCCTGACTCTTATTTAGAATATGAAAACCAACAATACCAAGGGTTTGGACTTGGCTTAATACTTTCTCATGGAGACAATTTCGCGATACAAAGCTCCATAAACGCAGAACGTTCCGGTCATCCTCTTCCTCAAGGTTTAGTATTTTTGCAACAATACTTGTTAGATAAAAGCCAGTGGACTATTTTCGCTCCGCAACAAGCTTGGGAATGGCACAAAAAATGACTCGCTTAAATCAGTATTGGCGTGTGCTAGCAACAGGCTTTTGTTTTTCAGTATTTGGGTTAGGTGGTTTAGTACTGAGTTTCATTGTTATTCCGACCATTCGTATTTTTGTTTCAGACCAAACGGAACGCGAATATAAAGTTCAAGGTGCGATTCGATATTCATTCAACACATTTTGTAAATTAATGAAGTTCAGCGGGGCGATTGATTATGAAATTATTGGCGCAGACCTTCTTCAACAAGATCGAAATTGTTTAATTGTTGCCAATCATCCGAGTTTAATTGATTACGTTTTAATCGCCTCACAATTAAATCGCTGTGATTGTTTAGTAAAGTCCGCAATTTGGTCGAATCCTTTTATGAAGCACATCGTAAAAGCAGCCGGATATATTCCCAATGAAGCACCGGATGATTTATTAGCACTTTGTGATGAACGCTTTAACAAAGACAACGTGTTGCTTATATTTCCTGAAGGAACAAGAACAACGCCAGGTGTAGAACCGAAATTACAACGCGGTGCAGCACAAATTGCGGTAAGAACAGAGCGAGATTTAAGGGTGGTCCATATTACGGTAACGCCAAGTTTCCTCACAAAAGAGAAAAAATGGTATCAAGTACCGGCAACAAAGCCCTTTTTCAGGGTTGAAGTTAAGGATAAAGTTGAGATTACCCCCTTTATAAAGCAAACTACGTCGCCGACAATAGCGGCGCGACGCTTACAACAGCACCTAGCTGAAAACATTTTTCCAGAAAACTTTTATTAATAAGCAGGTCCCAGTGGAACAGTTACACAACGACATTAAGCAACTTATTATTGATGCTTTAAACCTTGAAGATTTAACCGTAGATGATATTGAAACGGATGCACCACTTTTTGGTGATGGACTTGGCTTAGATTCTATCGACGCGCTTGAGCTTGGACTCGCAATAAAAAAACAATACAACATCGTTATTGATGCCGACGACTCAAATACGCGCGAACACTTTGCGTCTGTAGCAAATCTAGCGAAATACGTTTCTTCTCAAACTAATGAATAAGTTGTAGGTATATTCATGACTGATGTAAATAAAGATCAAGTATTTAAACAAGTTAAAGATGCGCTTGTTGAGCTGTTCGAAATTGATGCAGCCGACATTCAATCAGATGCGCACTTATACCAAGATCTCGATCTTGATAGCATTGACGCCGTTGATTTGGTCGTACACCTACAGAATGTCACTGGCAAAAAAATCAAGCCAGCAGAGTTTAGTGCAGTAAGAACCGTTGACGATGTGGTTAACGCTGTCACTGAGTTATTGAAGGAAAGTTAATGCGCCAATTGCTGACTGGTCTGTCTGCAATTGTACTGTTTGCCTACCCCTTCGCCGTCTATTTCGGTATAGATAAATTTGGCTTGAACTTAGTTGGGGGCTTGTTAATTGCTGCGTTACTTTTGCGTGTTTTCGTCGCAAATAAGACCCCACTAAAAGAGTTTAAGTTCTTGGCGCTCGTTACGGGCGCTGTTGGCATTGTTCTAATTACGCTTGGCATGGTGTTTAAACAACATGGGTGGCTTCAGTTTTACCCTGTCGTTGTCAATGTATGTATGCTGTGTGTATTTGGACTGAGCTTAAAACAGCCGCAATCGATCATAGAGAGGCTTGCTCGCTTGCAAGAACCCGACCTTCCGGCTAGTGGCGTGGCTTACACTCGCAAAGTGACGATGGTTTGGTGCGCCTTTTTTACGCTCAACGCTGCCGTTGCACTCTATACCTGTTTCCTACCAGTAAAAATATGGACGCTTTATAACGGCCTCATCAGCTACTTACTTGCTGGTGGCTTGTTCGCTGGAGAATGGATCGTGCGTCAATTTGTTCGAAAGGAACACTAATCGTATGAATACAACGTATTCGAGCTTTACCTCCCTAGCGACCTTGTTCATCGCGGAGAGGTCTGAGCAATCCCCAGTCTCTTACGATCGCGATACGGTTATCACGTGGGGTGATTTCCAACAGCACGTCGCAACACTTACTCAACAGCTAGAAACCCAACCAACGCAAAACATTGCGTTGTGTTTTGGCAACAGCTACCTGTTTGCCGTTGGCTTTTTTGCTTGTTGTTATGCAGGAAAATCCATTGTATTACCTGGTAATTACCAACCAGAAGCACTCAAAGAGCTCAGTGAGCACTACGATTTGTTGCTGCATGATGCCGATGTCTCGGCTCCAGAACTCGTGAGCTCGCTTTTGATCGAAGCTCAATCATTGCTAGAAACCACCGTGATTAGCGAGCCAGAGGCCAAACAACCTTATTTTTGGCGTGAATTAAACCTGGCAGAAATACCAGTAACGCTATTTACTTCGGGTTCAAGCGGCACACCAAAAGCCATTGCAAAAACGCTGAAACAGCTCGATATCGAAGTTGCTATTCTAGATAACCTGTGGGGCGACACGGTTGCCAGCACACGCGTTGAAAGCACCGTTTCTCATCAACACATTTACGGCTTGCTGTTCCGCGTATTGTGGCCTTTGTGCTCCGCACGTCCATTTTCAGCACACGACCTTGAGTTCCCAGAGCAAATTGTCCATCACGCTGATGCTGACACCACGCTAGTAAGCAGCCCTGCGTTACTAAAACGACTCAGTGAAGAGCACAATCCGGTTGCGATTCGGTGCGTATTTTCTTCTGGTGGTCCCTTGCCAAACCAAGCCGCGCAGCACAGCCAGTTGTTGTTTGGGTCACTTCCTATTGAAGTTTTTGGCAGCACAGAAACCGGCGGCATCGCTTACCGTCAGCAGCACGAAGCCAGTACTCCCTGGACGTTATTCCCTGGTATTGAAGCCGAGCTTAACCATGAAAATTGTTTAAAGCTCCGCTCGCCACACATTGATGAAAACACTTGGTACCAAACTGCGGATGAATGCTATTTCCATGATAGTATTTCTTTTGAATTGCGTGGACGCACTGACCGAATCGTCAAAGTCGAAGAAAAGCGTATTTCCCTTGTCGAAGTGGAAAAACGTTTAGAGCAATTGCCGTGGGTTCAAGAAAGCGTGGTGATCCCAATGGAAGAATCTGGTCGCCTCACGTTAGTCTCGATCATCGTACTTAACGATCAAGGCAGCGATGTGCTTAATGAACTTGGTAAAGGCAAATTTTGGCTTGAGCTTCGCAAGGCACTGCGCAATTGGCTAGAACCGATCGCTATCCCGAGAAAATTCCGAGTGGTCGACGAAATTCCATTGAACAGCCAAGGCAAACGCCAAGTTGCTGAAATTGAAAAACTATTCCAATAAAGCTAGTAACATGGAAAAAAGAAAACCAACTATTCAGAATATTGAAGTGAGTGACCATACCGCGGAGCTGTCGCTGCGAGTGGATGCTGACATCTTAGATTTCCAAGGTCATTTCAATCACTTCCCTCTTTTACCCGGCGTCACTCAAATTGATTGGGCGCTGTTCTACGCCGTTCAATATTTGAATACTCCCAAGGTATTTAAAGGAATGGAAGTCATCAAATTTCAAGAGCCGATTCTGCCAAACGCCGACGTTTGCCTCTCACTATCTTGGGACAATGAGCGCGAGAAATTGACCTTTAAGTACACATCGACAAACGGTGAAACCTTGGTGACTCACTCGTCAGGAAAAATGAAACTGGGTGAGTCACGTGAGTGATTATCGCCCCTGCTTTTTAATTCCTTGCTACAACCACGGCAGCACAATTGCAGACGTGGTTGCGTCGTTATCCTCTTTCGCTTTGCCAGTGCTGGCCGTTGACGACGGCAGCAATGAAGACACCAAACAAGCGCTTTCTGCTTTGAGCAAGCAAGGACTGATAAAACTGATTAGTTTGAGAGAAAACCAAGGCAAAGGTGGCGCTGTGATGGCAGGCCTACATCAAGCTCACCAACTTGGTTTTACGCACGCCATTCAAATCGACGCAGACGGTCAACACGACCTAGAAGCATTGCCGAAATTGCTCAGCGCCAGCGAAACAAAACCAGATAACCTGATTTCTGGCCAACCGATATACGACGAGAGCGTACCTAAAGCCCGTCTGTATGGTCGCTACGCTACGCACGTTTGGGTATGGATAGAAACCTTGTCACTATCTATCAAAGACAGTATGTGCGGTTTTCGCGCCTACCCAGTGGCGAAAACGGTCGCCGTGTTGAACAAGTACAACATCGGCAAACGCATGGATTTTGATATCGAAATTCTGGTGCGAATGTACTGGGAAGGCGTCGATATTGATTTTGTTCCAACGCGCGTGATCTACCCTGAAGGTGGCATTTCCCACTTCGACGCATTGTGGGATAACGTCAAGATAAGCTGGATGCACACTCGCCTATTTTTTGGCATGTTGCCGCGCATTCCTTCGCTACTCGCCAAAAAGCGCCGTCACACAGATGACAGCAATGCCCACTGGTCGAAACGAAAAGAACAAGGCACAATTTTAGGCATCAAAACCTTGCTCGCGGTTTACCGCTTGTTCGGTAGAAAAGCGTTTGACCTGATTTTAAAGCTAGTCATGCGCTACTACCACTTCACGGGTAAATCAGCCCGCGAAGCGTCTGAGATTTACCTGCAAAACTTGCAGCGCTACGCAGCGCAGCAGAACATCGCACTGCCAAAACAGTTGGACAGCTATCATCATCTGCTTTCTTTTGGGCGAACCATGCTCGACAAACTAGCAGCATGGCAAGGTGACTTTAATGTCGACAACCTAACCATTCACGGCCAACATCATTTCGAAGAGATGGCGCAGAAAAAACAAGGCGTGCTCATTTTAGGCTCACACCTTGGCAATATCGAACTCTGCCGCGCGCTTGGTCGTCGACACACTCATGTCAAAATCAATGCCTTGGTATTTACCCAACACGCTGAACAATTTAATGCGGTAATGAAGGCGGTAAACCCAAACTCGGAACTGAATTTGATTCAAGTCAGCTCAATGGGACCAGACACCGCGATTCTGCTTCAACAAAAAATCGAGCAAGGCGAATGGGTGGTGATCGTTGGCGATCGCACTTCTACCAGCAAAGAAAATCGTGTCGTTTGGGCAGATTTTCTTGGTAAACCTGCACCATTCCCGCAAGGCCCATTCATGCTGGCCTCGGTATTAAAAGCGCCGGTTTACCTACTCTTCGGCCTACGCGACGATGAAGCGAACACTCCGCATTTTAATGTGTACTTTGAACACTTTAGTGACCAAATCACGCTACCGCGCAAGGAGCGTCAGCAGGCACTAGAACACGTTGTTCAACAGTACGCACAAAGATTAGAACACCACACACTGCAAGCGCCGTTACAGTGGTACAACTTTTTTAACTTCTGGACTTTAAGTAATCAGCCACATGACAAACAACAATAATCACAACATCACTTTTGGTGCCCAATCTTTAACCATCGAAGATGTCGTTGCCATTGCTCAAGGTGCAAAGGCAAACATGAACACCTCGCCAGAATTTACCGCGAAAATTGATCGTGGCGTGGCGTTTCTGGAACGATTACTGAAAGAAGAAGGCGTTATTTACGGCGTGACTACGGGTTACGGCGATTCATGTACTGTGGCGATTCCACCTGCTCTTGTGGATGAACTTCCGTTGCACCTTACGCGCTTCCATGGCTGTGGCTTAGGTCAAATCCTTTCTCATGAGCAAGCTCGTGCGGTGTTGGCGACACGTTTATGTTCATTGTCGCAAGGCGTATCTGGCGTGTCTCACGATCTGTTGAACCAAATCGTTGCGCTTATCAACCACGACATTGCGCCGCGTATTCCACAAGAAGGCTCGGTGGGTGCAAGTGGCGATTTAACGCCTCTGTCTTACCTAGCGGCGACCTTAATTGGCGAGCGTGAAGTGCTTTACAAAGGCGATGTGCGACCAACACAAGAAGTGTTTGCAGAGCTGGGCATTGAACCAATTCGCCTAAAACCAAAAGAAGGTTTGGCGTTAATGAACGGTACATCCGTGATGACTGCCCTCGCCTGTCTTGCCTACAAACGAGCAGAATACCTAGCGCAGCTTTGCACCAAGATTACCGCGATGGTCTCTGTGGGTATGCAAGGTAATGACTTCCACTTTGATGAAGCGTTGTTTGCGGTAAAACCTCACCCTGGTCAACAGCAAGTTGCGGCTTGGCTGCGTGATGATCTCAATGCTGAACGTCCGCCACGCAATAGCGACCGACTGCAAGATCGCTACTCGCTGCGTTGTGCGCCACACGTGATTGGCATGGTTCAAGACTCACTGCCTTGGCTACGTCAATTGATTGAGAATGAACTAAATAGTGCCAATGACAATCCAATTATCGATGGCGACAACGAGCGCGTTCTGCACGGCGGTCACTTCTACGGTGGTCATATCGCAATGGCGATGGACACATTGAAAGTGAACATTGCCAACTTAGCTGATTTGCTGGACCGTCAGATGGCGCAACTGATGGATTACAAGTTCAATAACGGCCTGCCGTTTAACTTAACCGGTGCAGAAGGCGAGCGTAAACCGATCAACCACGGCTTTAAAGCGGTTCAGATTGGTATCTCAGCTTGGACGGCAGAAGCGTTGAAAAACACCATGCCAGCGAGCGTTTTTTCTCGCTCAACCGAATGTCACAACCAAGACAAAGTGAGCATGGGCACCATTGCGGCTCGTGATTGCCTACGCGTACTTGAGTTAACAGAGCAAGTTGCTGCGGCTTCACTCCTAGCAAGCGTTCAAGCGGTTGAGATTCGTCGCCGTCATAACGAATTGGACGAACACCACATGAGTCAGAGTTTGCGAGTAATTCGTGACGCCGTACTGAGCGAGTTTGAATTTGTGATTGAAGATCGCCCGTTAGAACAAGATTTGCGTCATTTCATTGAACGCATTCAGCAACGTCATTGGCCACTCTACGCGGAGGTATAATGCAAGAGCAGGTTCTCTACCCATTAGAAGCGGAGGTGACTATGGTCACCTCATTCCAAGATGCTGACCCGATGGGCGTGATATATCACGGCAACTTCTTTCGGTATTTTGAAGAAGCGCGTCGTGTGCTGATGGAGAAGATCCAATACAGCTATCGCGATATGCAAGACTCTGGGTACATGTGGCCGATCATCGACACGCGCGTTAAATACGTCAAGGCGATTCCGTTTAATCACACCATTCGCATTACCGCGCAACTCACTGAGTGGGAAAACCGCTTACGTGTGGATTACGTGATTTACGACGCCGAAACGAATCAACGTATGTGCAAAGCGCATACAACGCAAGTCGCCGTATCCATTGAAAAGCAAGAGATGTGCTTTGTGTCTCCAGCAGTCTTTTTAGATAAAGTAGAGCAATGGCACAACCATGGGAGCCTGAACTAATGCAAAAGTGGTTACTCTCTTTTTTGTTGATATTTTCTGTTCCAGCACTGGCCACACCGACTGCAAACGTAACGGATTTGGCATCGCTTCAGCAGCAGTTGTCTCAGCATGAAATCGTACGCGGAGATTTTACGCAGCAGCGTCATCTGGAAATGTTCAGTCAACCTCTAACCTCTAAAGGTCAGTTCACACTGAGCAAAACACATGGCTTGTTGTGGCAACAAACAGAACCTTTCGCAGTCAATTTGGTATTGACGGAAAACAAACTTCGTCAGACTTTTGCCGACCAAGCACCGAAAACGATCTCTGCACAAGAAAGCCCAATGGCATTCTACTTTAGCCACGTGTTTTTATCCGTGTTCCACGGGGATACTTCTGCACTGCAAGAACAATTCACACTCGATTTTTCAGTTGAGAACAATCAATGGCAGCTCGTTTTAGTGCCAAAACAGTCGCCATTAAATGCGGTGTTTCAATCCATCACTCTTTCCGGTAAAACGCACATTGATCGCCTAACCCTACAAGAGCTGCGTGGCGATAAGACCGAAATCACGTTTACGAACCAGACCTCTCTACCTCAGGAACTCACGGATGCCGAAGACGCTCAATTCCGTTTCTAAACTCAGTCTCAGCACTCACACCTTTGCTCTGGTTTGGCTCAATCTCGTTGTTTTAGCGGGCGCGTTGCTACTCAAACAATGGGTTTGGAGTGCAGAATCTCCGATTGAGACCAACATTTTAAAACTGCTGCCGAAGAACCAACAAAACCCGGTGGCTGAGCAAGCCTTTGAGTCGGTCTCGGCAAGTATGAGCGACAAAGTCATTTTCGTGATCACAGCGCCGGACAAAAATGCCCTTTTTGCAGCGGCCGCTGAATTTGATAAGGGGTTACGCCAAAGTAATCATTTTCGCGATGTGGTGGGAAAAATCTCACCTCAAGAGCAGCAAGCTTGGGCGAGTTACTACTTTAAGCACCGCTTCCAATTGCTGACGCCTGAACAACGAGAGCGTTTAAGCCAAAATCCAGAACAGCAAGTTCAGCATGTGATTCAGTCACTGTACAACCCGTTTTCTGGAGTGACCGGGCAAGAGTTACAAAATGACCCTTTCTTGCTATTTCGTGATTATTTAAGCCAAGTTACCCAGCAATCGTCCTCTTTCCGATTGGATAACGGCTATCTGTCCGTCGAGAAAGACGGTGCTCAATACTTGCTTATTACTGCCGAGCTAAAAGACTCACCTTATAGCCTAACTGGGCAGCTTGCCGTCCCTGACATTCAAGCGCTAGAACAAAGCGTCGCGCAGAAATATGGCGCTGAAGTCGCACATACTGGCGTTCTATTTTACGCCGACTTTGGTACGCAAAGTGCAAAATCGGAGATCAGTACCATCGGTGTGTTCTCTCTGCTCGGTATCATTGCATTGTTCGTATTGGTCTTTCGTAGTGTGGTGCCACTGTCTCTCGCACTGCTTTCCATCACCATTGGTTTGCTCGTTGCGTTGTCAGTGACAACGTGGATTTTTGGAAAAGTCCATCTGTTCAGCTTAGTGTTTGGCGCAAGTTTAATCGGCGTGTCTATCGACTACGCATTCCACTACCTAACGGAACGTCTTGCGGCGGGAAATGAATGGGATAGCGAGCAAGGGTTAAAGCATATTTTCATAGCGATCACACTGGGCTTAATCACCAGTTTGATCGGCTATTTGGGCATGTTAGTGGCACCGTTCCCTGGTTTGCAGCAGCTTGCGCTGTTTTCATCCATTGGTCTAATTGCCGCTTACATCACCGTGGTGGCTTGGTATCCGATACTGGCTCGTAACCCATCGCAATCCATTTCGAACTTACCAGGACAATCATTGTTGGCGAAATGGTTAACGCTTTGGAATCAACCTCGAATTAAAGTCGGATTACCGATGTTATGTGTGGTTGCGAGTGGCTTTTTCTTGCTGCAATTGAACTACGATGACGACATTCGTCTACTGCAAACGATGCCGAACGATCTCAAGCAGCAAGAAACCTTGATTACGACGCTTAGTGGCATGCAATCTTCGCAGCAAATGTTGGTCATTACCGCAGACGATGACGAAAACCTAATGAAAAAGCTGGAGTCTTTGACGCCAACTTTAGAAGCGTGGAAAGCGGACAGCACCATCGAAAGCTACCAGAGTCTGAGTCGCTACTTGAGCTCAGTGGAACGTCAGCAACAAGACTATCAATTGATTCGCGATCTTTACGCGACACAATCCAGCCCACTAACTTCCGGGCTGGGCTTAAGTAAAAAGCCCAAAATGGACGCCGACTTTATCCCTGTTACGGTTGAACAGTACTTGCAAAACCCGGTATCAGCGCCTGTACGTTTTCTTCATTTGGGTAAAATTAAAGGAAAATCGGCAACGGTAGTGGTGTTAAACCAATTGCAAGACTCCGCTGTTGTTAAGGCATTTGCCAAATCAAAGTCTGATGTTGTCTACCTAAACAAAGCTGAAGAAATATCCACCCTATTTGGTGAATACCGAATCAAAATCATGGAGCTATTGGCAGCCGCCAGTGCTGTGATCTTTCTGGTATTAATCAAGCGGTACGGTCTGCAACACAGTTGCCGAGTTTTACTGCCATCATTGATTGCTTGCGCCTGCGGTCTTGCAACTGCTGTCGCGATGGGAACAACATTAAACCTGTTCAACTTGCTTGGCTTGGTGCTCATTCTTGGTATAGGGATCGATTACACTCTGTTCTTTGCCGAGAAAGCCCGCAGTGTGAGCACACTATTGGCGATCACCCTTTCGGCAATGACCACTGTGTTGTCATTTGGATTGCTGTCACTCAGCCAAACTCACGCGATTCACAGTTTTGGCATTACGGTGTTAAGTGGTATTTTTGTCGCTTGGCTGCTCTCTCCAATTGCAATTAAAACAGAGGAAACGACGTCATGATTTTCAATCACGCCTTTCGCTGCGCGACGTTATTCGCACTGAGCCTGTTTTTAAGTGCATGCAGCTTGGTCCCTCACCAATCGACGCCTCTGGTCGACATTGCCGAGCACACCCAAGTTGGCTTGCCCACTCCCGCAAGCTTGGGCTATCAGTTGTCTGCCAGTCAGTTAATTACGGCTTCTTGGGCAATAGATGGTAAAACCAAATCTGAGCAACTTCCGGTACAACTGCAAGTGATCAACAACGAAGTGGTGCTGGCAGGCTTCTCATCCTGGGGGACGAGAGTACTCTCACTGTCTTACGATGGAGAACAAATTCAAACCGAAGTGCTCAACGGTTTACAAGGTTCGCTACCGCAGCCAGAACAGGTATTATTTAACCTGATGATCACGCTCTGGCCGAGTTCCGCTTGGGAAGGATCGTTAAATGAGGTAAGGTGGCGAATTATTGATAAAAATAATTCTCGCGCCATCTTTGATAGCGGCGGTGAAAAGATCATTGAGATTCAATACAGCTCTTCTAACAAGTTAGAGGGTAAGATTGATTTTCATCACCTCAAACATCAGTTTTCAATTTCTATTCAAACACTGCAACATCAGATTAACTAAGAACAATTTAGAATAACAATATGCCTATTCGCTCTTCTCAACCTTTGTATATTCAGGCCTGTGGCTTTCACTCTGCCATGGGGCAAGATGACGCGCTCATCCACCAGTGTTTATCGGGAGCGAAGCCATCCAACATGGTGGTTGACCAAGATATTTTAAATTCAGGCCGCCAAACAGTAATCGGTCGAATCGCACAGGCGTTACCGCAATTACCACCCGCACTCAGCCAGTTTGATACAAGAAACAACCGCCTCGCACTTTCGGCTTTGCAGCAAATCGAAAGCGACGTGCGTGACGCCATGGCTAAATATGGTCGTGACCGTATCGCAGTCGTGATCGGCACCAGCACATCTGGCATTTCAGATGGCGAAATCGCATTTGGCGAAAAGCTGGCAAACGGTAATTTTCCTGCCGACTACCATTACACCAAACAAGAGCTTGGCAACTGCAGCGATTTTATTGCCGCCTACTTTGATTTGAGCGGCCCACATTACTCAGTTTCAACCGCCTGCTCTTCTAGTGGTCGTGTCTTTTTAACCGCGCAACGCCTGATTCGCTCTGGCATTGTTGATGCGGTTATTGTGGGTGGTGTAGATACCATTTGTCGCCTAACACTAAACGGCTTTAACGGTCTAGAAGCTCTATCCGATAGCCTTTGTAAGCCGTTTGATCAAGATCGCAACGGCATCAATATCGGCGAAGCCGCAGCATTAATGTTGCTAAGCAAAACACCTGCGCCCGTTGCTCTTCTCGGAGCTGGCGACAGCTCAGACGCACACCATATTTCCGCACCACATCCAGAAGGGTTAGGCGCAGAAGAAGCGATGAAAAAAGCGTTGGCCAATGCAGGACTTACAGCGCAAGACATTGGTTACATCAACGCGCATGGCACAGCAACGCCGTTAAACGATGCGATGGAAAGCAAAGCCATTCATCGCTGCTTTGGTGACTCCGTTCCCGTAAGCTCGACAAAGCCACTTACCGGACACACATTAGGCGCAGCAAGTGCAACGGAAGCCGCGATCGCTTGGCATATTCTCAAGTACAACCTTGATTTGCCAATACAACACTGCGAAACCAAAGCAGACGATATCCATATATCGTTAGTTGAGACGCCAACCAAACTGGGTAACAAAGCGATTCTCAGCAACTCTTTTGCTTTTGGTGGCAATAATATTAGTCTTATTTTTGGTTACGCTCATGACTAAATTTCCTCCCATCGAACAACTTTTGCCACACGACAAACCAATGATCTTGGTTGATCGTGCTTTGGATGTTCAACAAGATACGATTCACTGCCAGGTTGATATCGCAGAACACAACCCGTTCTTCGACTCGGCCTCTCAAACTGTGCCAGCTTACGTTGGCATTGAGTTTATGGCGCAATCTGTCGCGGCGTGGTCTGGTTACCACGCATTAATGAAAGAACAAGCGCCACCGATTGGCTTTTTACTTGGTAGCCGTCGATACACGTCTGAATGCGATACGTTTTCTCGCGGACAGGTGCTTGATGTGTATGCTGAAAAAGTTATGGAAGATAACGGTATGGCGGTTTTTTCAGCCCGTATTGAGCTACAAGGAACTGTTGTAGCGACTTGCCAATTGAACGTTTACGTTCCATCAGAAGAAAAATTACAAGAAATGAAAATCAGGAGTCAACAATGACCCGACAAGTCCTCGTTACAGGTGCCAGCAAAGGCATCGGCAAAGCCATTGCCGTTCAATTAGCCAAAGATGGTTTCCAAGTCATTGTCCATTACATGGGCGATCAACAAGGCGCGCAAGACACCCTAAACACCATCGAACAGCATGGTGGTAGCGGTCGTCTTATCCAATTCGACATCAGTGACCGTGCAGATTGTCGTGAGAAGCTAGAAGCCGATATCGCCGAACACGGCGCTTACTATGGCGTCGTAAACAACGCTGGCATAACAAAAGATACCGCTTTCCCTGCGATGACCGAAGAAGAATGGGATGGTGTGATTCATACCAACTTAGACAGCTTCTACAACGTTCTTCACCCTTGTGTTATGCCAATGGTGCAAAAGCGCAAAGGCGGCCGAATTGTTACGCTTGCATCAGTCTCTGGCCTAATGGGGAATCGTGGTCAAACTAACTACAGCGCAGCGAAAGCGGGCGTAATTGGTGCAACAAAATCACTCGCGCTTGAACTGGCAAAACGCAAAATCACCGTCAACTGCGTTGCTCCAGGGCTTATCGACACAGGCATGGTAGACGAACACGTGAAAGAACATGCGATGCCGCAAATTCCTTTGCGCCGCATGGGAGAGCCAGAAGAAGTTGCTGGTTTAGTCAGTTACCTTATGTCTGACATCGCAGGCTATGTAACTCGCCAAGTCATTTCGGTAAACGGAGGCCTAGTATGAGCCGTCGAGTTGTTGTAACCGGAATGTCAGGCGTGACTGCGTTTGGTAACGATTGGCAATCTGTCGAACCAAAACTGCGTGACTGCCAGAACGCGACGCAATACATGCCTTCTTACGAACAGTATGATGGTTTGAACACCAAGCTCGCGGCACCAATTTTAGATTTTGAACTGCCAAAGCACTACAAGCGCAAGCAAGTACGCGGCATGGGGCGTGTTTCCAAATTGGCGACCGTCGCAACAGAAAACGCACTAAGCCAAGCAGGTTTGATTGGTAACGACGTACTCACCAATGGTCAAACGGGTATCGCATACGGCTCATCAACAGGCAGTACTGACGCAATCGGCGCATTTGGTGTCATGCTGAATGAGAAAACCACTAAAGCGATCACCGCAACGACTTACGTGCAAATGATGCCGCATACCACGGCAGTGAACGTTGGTCTATTTTTCGGTTTGAAAGGCCGAGTGATCCCAACCAGCAGTGCATGTACCTCTGGCAGCCAAGCAATAGGCTACGCCTACGAAGCGATCAAGCACGGCTACCAAACGGTCATGGTTGCTGGTGGCGCTGAAGAATTGTGCCCAACGGAATCTGCTGTCTTCGATACCCTTTTTGCCACCAGTCTGAAGAATGAAGACCCGAAAAGCACACCAAGACCTTATGACTCCGATCGCGATGGTTTGGTGATTGGTGAAGGTGCGGGAACACTGGTTCTGGAAGAGTACGAACACGCCGTCGCTCGTGGCGCGAAAATCTATGCAGAAATCATCGGTTTTGCCAGCAACTGCGATGCCGCACACGTCACTCAACCACAGATGGAAACCATGCAAATCTGTATGGAAATGGCTTTGCAAAACGCGGGCATTCCTTCTGAGAAGATCGACTATGTATCTGCTCACGGCACTGCCACCGACCGCGGCGATATTGCAGAAAGCAACGCAACAGCGAATGCTCTGGGCAAAGTGCCAATCAGTTCACTCAAGAGCTACTTTGGCCACACACTAGGCGCCTGTGGCGCGATTGAAGCGTGGCTAGGTTTAGAAATGATGCACACAGGCTGGTTCAACCCAACGCTCAACCTAAAAAACCTCGACGAGCAATGTGGTGATTTAGACTACATCGCCGGACAAGGCCGAGAGCTGGACGTGAAATATTTGATGAGTAACAACTTCGCCTTTGGCGGCATCAACACCTCCATCATCTTTAAAAAGATGTAATGCCCTTAGTAAATGCAAAAGCGCTGGTTAACCAGCGCTTTTTTGTTGGTTGCCTATCAGGTTCATATATCACGCTGTAACGGCAAACAAGACATTACCATTCCGCGATACAAAGGCGACTTTTAACACCACGAATTTGTAATCCCATCGCTTCAAAGACATGCTCAAAATCTTGACAAGATGCAGGCACATTAGGTAGCGACAATGAAGCCTCGGTAAAAAACGTCCGACTCAAATTATCCGTCTCTCCCCAAGCTAACTGCCACCAATCCAAAATTCGCGGCTTGGATGCGTTTAATCGATAGCTAGCAGGAATACGATCACGCTTGTTTAGGTTTTCAACCTTAGATGTTGGTAGTAAGTTCCACTTATCATTGTTGGGCCAATAAGCAAATGGCAAACAGTGATCAACGTGATACTCATTTCGTAATTTGCTTCCACTCCATACACTGACAATGTCGCAATGGCTGAGCTTCAACTGTTCAATTCTCTTTCGCACGACTCGCGTATCATGGTCTTTATCAATCCAGACCAAACAATCATGATACGTTTGCAGTGGAATACCCCGCTCTTGATTAGACCGAAATCGTTGCATTTCCATAATCCATTGGTTGACCACCAGCGGCTCAATCCAAGAGTTATACAATCGAAAACAATCCCAAAGGCTTTCATCCAACACAAACAGCCCATAACCTTCGAGGAACTCGCTATCCACAACAATTGAACGTTTTGGCTTCTTAGCTGAACGAATCATTTCAAAGTAAGGGTTTGATTTATCACCTTGATAGGTAAAAGTGACGGGACCATCTTTTATGGTTTTTAAGCTGTCTTTTATCGCTTTATCAAGCGCCACTGCATCTTCACCAAAAAATGTCGTGCCTATAGCAAGATCATCAGGACTTAAATGGGAAAGTCTGCCCCAGCCATCGGGCTTTATAAAACCTAGCCCTTTAGACGAGTTCGAGCTTTGCTGGATGTTCTCTTTATCGATTAAACGCTTAAATTGACGAATCCAATATAAGCCAACTAATCCTAATGGGATTGCAACTTTACCTTCGCTGCGATCAACCACTGCACCAGAATGAGCGTCTGCAATACGTAGTAAAGTACGTAGTAGTGCGAGCTTATAGGTAGCCGATTTGGAATCATTGACGATAATGTGGCGAACCTTATTCAGATCACCGGAACCATCATCAGGCAAAGACATCACTACAGTTTGCCAAGATACACCCGTTCGCTTTAACTGATCGTCATCGAGAGATACGTTTCTCACCATTAAAGCGCTATTCTTTGCAAACTTTTCGAGCTCTTCAACCGATACGGGATAAGCTTTACGACCGTCAGAAAAGTCACCGTGACGAAGGCTAATCACCAATCGACCATTAGGCGCTAACAAATTTGCAAGTTTGCGAAATGCACGTTCACGGTGCGTAGGCGCAAGATGCATCCATACCGCACTGACAAGAATTAAATCGAAGCGAAAGCCAAGATTAATGGTTTTCTCAAGCTTAGGTAATGCATCTTCAAGCCAAGTAACGGAATCGCCACAGTAAGACTTACCAAGCCTTAGAAGTGCTTGAGCAGGCTCAATCGCAACAACTTCACACCCATGCTCAGCCATCCATTTCGCGTCTCGACCAGAGCCCGCGCCAACATCTAACACACGATCTCCAGCCTGGGGCCAGAAGACTCTCCAACTCGCGTGGACATCCTCAAACTGGATCGATGTGTATTGCTTCGCGAAAGAGTCGGCGTGTCGGTCATAAAAGTTAGAAGTGGCAGGCATAAAGGTTAACGAAAGGTAATTAATATGCGTCCATATTAATTGCTAGAAATTGCAATGGCTAGAATGCCATTCAAAAGTTGTAGATAGAGTGGCAATTACAGCCAAAAACCTAAAAACGACAAAGCCCCGACAACTCAAAGAGTTATCGAGGCTTTTGAATAAATGGCACGCCCTATTGGATTCGAACCAATGACCACATCCTTAGAAGTGATATGGTCACATAGTTACACTCAATTACCTAAAGTTACATTACCATGTAAAATCAACAACTTAACGATGAGCAATGAGATAACTGTATCACTTATAGTTACATTTAGCTACACTGGACTAAACAGTAACCCGACTACATAGCCGACTACAAAATATAGCTAGTAACGGTTCAGCCAAGGTGATCCATATGTTAACTGTAAATCAAATCAAAGCGCTTCCTGCCAAAAAAACCGCTTACTACAAGCCAGACAATACAGGTGAGCGAGGCACAGGCCGCTTAACGGTCCAAGTCACTCCTGCTGGCTCTAAGATCTTCAAGTTCAAATACCATAAAGAGAAGAAAGAAGTTTTCATCGCTTTGGGTAAGTTCCCTGCTCTAACTTTATCTAAAGCACGTGATCTAGCTAACGAGTACAGTGAAATGCTCTCTAAAGGATTAGATCCAAAAAATGAGCTAGAAAGGCAGTCTGAAGAGAAGAAAACAGCAGAACGTGAAAAAGATCAATTAGGCACCTTTGAGCAACTTATTGAGTTCCATAAGCAGAACAAACAAGATAATGGAAATCGTAGTCACGAAGACGAATATCAGCTCATAGTGAAAAATGTGTTCCCTCATCTCGACATACATCGAAAAGCGAAAGATTTTGAAACTGAAGATTTTTTAGACATATTAGCAATCCCCATTGAGCAGGGATTCGATGATAAAAGCAATAAAATCCGCTCCATTCTACATGCAGCGTTTAATTTTGCATTGGGATATGAAAACAATCCAAAACATCGTAAAAGAGGAACAAAGTTCGCTATCAAAAACAATCCGATATCAAATATCCCGAAGCAGCCTGAGAAAACTGGTTCTCATTACCTATCATGGGAAGAAGTTATACAGCTTTTGTATGATATGGAGTATCGTTACCAAGACCTGAACTTAGCTTATCTGACCCGACAAGCATTGAAACTCTGCTTCCATCTGTACGGGCAACGTCCATATGAAGTTTTAACAATAGCTTGGAACAAAGTTGATTTCAAAAATAGAACCGTACTGATAAGTGAAGAATTTCATAAAACAAAGAAAAATCATTTAGTTCCTCTTACTGATTCAGCCATTGAAATATTTAAGGATCTCAAAGAGAACACTAATGACACTAATAGCCAATTTGTCTTCTATAAGAAGACAAATTCAGCAGAGCATATGCCAACAAACACAATTGCCCAAGCGATCATAACTTATAAAAAAGCGACTAAAGTTCGACCATTTATCACCAGGGATATTCGTAGAACTGTTAAAACACTTGGGGGAGAAGTGGAAATCCCAAAAGAGTACCGAGACCGAATCCAAGGGCATGCAATCAATGACGTGTCTGGCAGGCACTACGATATGTATGAGTATCTTAAGGAGAAGCGTAAAGGGTTAGAGATTTGGGAAAAAGCACTAAATAAGCGTTTAGATAAGCTTAAGTGTGAAAATGGCGTATAACCTCTCGCTTAACTAGCTACTTTATATACTAGCGACAGTAACAAGCTGAAGTGATTCTTGACATGTATAGATGGGCAGCGTACATATAATACGTATCATGACGCTGCCAGCGTAATGATTATTATTTTAACCCCAAATAAAAAATATCATTTTAAATATACTTTTCGATTTTATCTACATATTCTTCATAAGAATTACGTATATCTTTATATTTCTTGAGTCTTCTCCTAGAATATAAATCGGGTTCTAGATCAGACAACTCTTTAAGTCCAACTTTTTTGTAGCATTCATTATCATGTGCAAATGAAATAAGTTTGTTTTCAAGGTCTAATGCTGTTAAAAGTAAGCCTTCCAAACCTGAAATCACTTCAAAAATCGGTGTCGGTTCGTCTTTAAACGCAAAGGATTTATACTCTTTGTTTACTTCAATAGTTTTGTATTCGAATGGGATATAACTCTCTGATAGATACTCAAGAAATTCTTCTTTCTCAATGCTTAATCCTTTGGAATTAAGCTTAAATTTTTCGACTACAGCTAACTTGTTCGCATTTTCCAACATCTTATGTGTTGATCGATCAATTAGCTCTTTTGCTTTCAGGAATACTTCTTCGATCGAAATATCATTACGTATATTCAAATTTCGAAATAGGTATAGAGAAAATTCTTCACTCTGGGAGTGCAAGATATTACGGTGTAATTCATTTTTAAAGTCACTATCAAATAGCGTTGTCGTATTTGAGAGATCGAAAGGAAGAACAAAAAATTTTGTTGAGACTTCGTTTGTTGCTATAGAAAATTCATGTATGAACAAAAATTTGATTTCTGTCTCTAAAAATTTTGCTGTGAGTCTAGCGAGAGGATAACTGAATGTTAGCTTCTTCTTATGAAAACCCTCTAGCGTTAGGTTTCGAAAACAGTCTGCATCGTTTAGAGACCGCTTAAGTAGCTCACCATTAAATAATTTGTACTGATCTGATACTCGATATTGACAAGAATTAAAATTATCTTGACTCAAAATATCTGCGACAAATTTTTCAACATTGTGTCGTCTAGGTACGGGACCGAACCGAGTCAAACACTCTGCAATGTGCTCAACAAATAAGTTAAGCTCATCTTTGTTGATATTCTCAGTTATGATTGATGATAGTTTTGAGGCAACACCTTCTTTTGATGTTGCAGTTGAAGTAGTCAATGATTTCTTGGAAGTTGATCGTGCCATTTTGTTTATCCACTTTCATTTGACACTAGCGGAAAGTTGCTTGGGTGTTATTATTGTCGCAGTAGGTATTAATATAACGTTTAGTGTCAAATCTGATTAAACAAAAAGATGATCATCAAATCATGTGTTTCTAAATATGCGTTAGCTTGCGACAAGTAGCAGAGAAGCTATCTCTTGTGAACTCTACACGATGTTGAAATGCAAAACTCAAGCTTTATTAAATTAAAAAAATATCTAAAAGTCAATTAAATTTATCACCTCAATCTTGTAGTAAATCAACTATGATCAACATATTTAGCAACTTTGAATGTCTCTGATCTGAATCTATATACCCTATTCCCTCGCATGGGAATGGTTGCCTGACTTTCATATATTGAAATTTAATTGGTTAAACAACTCTATGTCATAACCACATTCTCAATGTATGGAGTAATTGAATGATGTGATACATCCTAACTAACCAAGCTGGCACGGCTTGGAGTCTTGCTTAGGAAACTTCAGAATTGTAATTTAAAAGTGCAATGAGCGCGAAATACAACATTCTGTTCGATTTAATCAAATGTCGGGTATTGATGTCGAGTCAACCAATAATTCATTGATCCAGGAATTGCTACTAGATTAGATATGTAAAAACAGAAAAAACACTAAGTATTTGATTTTTATTTATATAAAAGAAAAACAACAGACTCAAAACCCCTAACCAATTTTCATGAGCCTGTTTGGGATCTTGTTTAGGACTCAAAGGTGAGATATATCCTCTAGAAGGGATAACTCATTACCTACCCCCTATAAGGGATAATTATGTTATTATCCTCTGTAAGGTATAATAACACTAAAAATCTATAGCAAATTTTGAGTATAGATCGGATAGGTTATGCAGATCTCACTAGATAAGCAGACTACTAGAGGTAGTACAAATGATATATAGCCCAAAACAACTCGCAGACAGAATGCTCCTCATAAGGCAAAAAAATCGCTGGAGTCAAAGTGAGCTAGCAAAAAAAGTAGGTTTAAAACAATCGACTATTTCTAACTTTGAAAATAATCCCAGTGGAACAACACTTTCAACCTTTTTCAAACTGCTTCAATCGATGGAGCTGACAATAAGTGTATATGAAAGAAATCATGAGCCAGAGAGCAATACTAATAGTGATGAGGATTGGTGATGCAAGAATTAGTCGCATATATGAACGGAGAGCTTGTTGGTAGATTACACAAACAAACAAATGGAGCACATTCTTTCAAGTATGACCCTAGCTGGATTGATAGTGATAAAGTCCGCCCTTTATCACTATCATTAAAACTACAACTAAATTCTATAAAGTCAGACGCTGTCATCAACTACTTTGATAACCTTTTGCCTGACGACCCAAAAGTTAGAGACAGAATTGTAGCAAGATACAAGGCAGCATCTAAACAGCCATTTGATCTTCTCAAAGAAGTAGGCAGAGACAGTGTTGGAGCAATCTCATTATTGCTTCCAGATCAACCTTACAAAAAAGAGCCTCTTAGCTATGAAATACTAGACGAGAACAAACTTGAAAATGTGCTTCTCGCCTACAAGTCGGACATCCCACTAGGAATGCTCGAAGAGGAAGATGATTTTAGAATTTCTGTAGCAGGCGCCCAAGAAAAAACAGCTCTACTTCGTTTCAACGAACAATGGTGTATACCAAAAGGCAATACACCAACAACACACATTATAAAGTTACCCATCGGTGAGATACAGCAAGCTCAAGCAACATTGGATTTAACAGATAGTGTTGAAAATGAATTCTTATGTATTGAGTTAGCTCGGGAGCTTGGTTTTGAAGTACCTAACGTTGAAATTATCCAAACAAGTGAAGTTAAAGCATTAGCAGTAGAGCGCTTTGATAGACGTTGGAACCGTGATAAAACAAAACTATTGCGCTTGCCACAGGAAGATATTTGCCAGGTAAAAGGGATGCCCTCATCTATCAAATATGAATCTCAAGGTGGACCTGGAATTGCAGAAATAATGGCTCTATTAATGGGGTCTAACAATGCAATCGAAGATCAATATAACTTTATGAAATTCCAAGTTTTTCAATGGGCTATTGGCGCAACAGATGGACATGCTAAAAACTTTTCTATCTTTATAGAAAAGGGAGGAAACTACAGACTCACTCCTTTCTACGACATTTTATCTGCATACCCAGTGCTAGGTGGAAGAGGCCTAAACATTCGGAAGTTAAAGCTTGCTATGGGGTTAAAAGCGACCAAGGGTAAAAAGTATGAGATAAGTAAAGTCTATCCTCGTCACTTTATTGACACAGCTAAGCATGTAGGTTTTGACCAAGAAAAAATGCAATCGATTCTTGATGAAATGCAAATTGAAATGCCTAAAGCTATTGAACGCTTAAAATCCCGATTGCCTAAAGAGTTCCCGACTCGAATCGCTGACTCTATCTTCAACAACTCACTTAACATGGTTGCTAAACTAAAACTAGGTAGCTAACACTAAACAAGGCTTGCCTAGAGAATCATAAAATACTTATGGCCTCGTAAGATCCTATCCATGTTCTCACTCGGTATAAGCTACCGTGATATCCGTGGCCACGTAGAAGGTATGTATTGCATTCATGCCTCACTTTCGGGCTCTTATATCCTTGTAGCGCTTGGGTTTTCCTAAATGTAATTAATCTAAATTTTGTTAAGTATCTAAACCTACCAAACTCGCTGTAAGCTCATCATAAACCCCGCATTCTAATCGTCTAGCCCGAATAATAAGATCAAACCTCTAACCCAAAGGAGATTTGAAATGGCTAAACGACGCACTAACCAAGAGTGGCGAACCCTGTTCGAACAATATGAATCTAGGTGTAGGTCACTTACTGGAATGAACTTCATGTGTGCCTCGCAATAAACCTTACTGATTACAGCGATTGATAATACACAATAATCATTGGTTGTCGTTTAACTGTTGCCAAAACTATTAAGCCCGATTGTAAAACAGCTTATTTCATACATTATCTCTACCCCAAAACTTGCTAGGACTCGACTGTACCTAGAGGGGAAAGCTAACTGAAACCTGACTGTGTTGTGATTATCAACGATAAATGAAGCTGTTCTTTGCATCCTCTTAAATCGTTCAGTAACAAGCGTCATCTACTCGACATCAACGTACCAGATTGACTTCGCCTAGCACGAAGCTCCCCCTTTACGTACGACAACTAGGAAGAAATTCTTCTCAGTTGCTTTTCAACTCACTAGTTTTCCTTAGTAATTGCTCCCCCCACTCACCGCTTTGCCCCGAGGTAAGATGCCACCCTTTCCCATAGCTCTGCCTGGTTTACATATTCACACTTCTGTTCGAGACTTCGGGCTATTCTATCTCTAGCTAGGTTACCCAAGTTGACTATGCCTACTACCAGATTTCTGTTCGTCAAAGCTATGTTTTGCCATTTGCTTCCTTCAGGTTCCACCTCACGATGGACACCCTTGCATAGGCTAACGTTTCCTGCTCGACAAGGCACGTAGAGGACTTTCACCTCCTAGGTTGACACCATGCTCGGCGCACTAGAAAACTACAGAGCAAAGCTCTGTAGTCTAGATAACTCTGCGCCAATAGAATAAATAGATGGGTGTAACTGTTAAAATCAAACTGAGCTGGTGGGAAATAAGCGCTCAAGGGCTTCTAGTAAGATCAATACCAATTTAAATCGTCGGAAGAACAGTGGCTATGATAAAGAGGTATACATCACATCAAAGCGTATCGTAGCGGCTTTCTTTCACAGAAACGCACCCACTGATTTCTAACGTATCGATATTTTGGTTTAGCGTTTCAATAAGTAGAAACAAGACTTGTTCGAACTTTTCGCTGGGTAGTTTATTGCGAAATAGCTCAGTGGTGGTAACATCACTAAACTGCTTTTTGAATAAAAAAATTCGTCGGCGGAGGTGTTTGTTTAAGTGTAGGGCTTCTGGGGTTAATCCGAGCTGGTCTACCGTGCTTATCTGCTGATTTAGCTTGAGCAAATCCAACTGAAACTCCAGTAATGTAACTTGTTCTTCTAGTTTCAGGGAATTCTGTTTTTGCCTTTCAAGTAAGTCATAGAGATGGTTTACCTGTGATGTAAGACGTGGTCTGTGTAACGTGGTCAAGTTCATTCCGTCAACCTTAAAGCCCCAAAAATGGGGCGTTGTTAACAACATTAGCGGATTAGAGGTGCGAATCGATTGAGTCCTTTTTTTGCAAGATAGAAATCAACGTATTGCCAGAAGGTAAATGTATCAAGAGGCAACTGATCATCGTCTTCAATACCGAGCACCGATGCATCTCCCGTAGCCTCAAACTCATCGATTTGCTCATCAGAAGCCTTGTGATAGCAGTTCTGAGCCAGTTCATTAATAATGTCTGTTTCGCTATAACCATTAAATTTGGCTACTTCATTTGCCGTAACATCCATTCCGCAAGTTAGACCTAGAGGATGAGGTTCTGGGTTCGAGAGGAGAGCATCCAATAGAGATTGATCTACAAACGTTCCAGCATCATGCCAGAGGTGGATGTCCCTGATAGTAAAAATCAGCCAGTAGCATGAGTTTATTGCTACTTCCCAACCAAGTAAGTTAAGCTCTCGCACGATTTGTTTTCTATCTTGATCAGATAATGGCATTCCTAAAATCTGTTGCACGACGGTCTCCTGCAATTTAAATTTAGGGTCAACCTGTTCTCTTGCTGCGTCCTTATAATCAGGCGAATTACAATAGGTAACTAGAACAAGCTTGGCTACTTGTTTCATCGTCAGCGAATCTTGAGGTGTGTATCTTCGATTAATCGCCATGAGAATTCCTCTTATTGGTTTTGCTGGTTTTGCTGGTTTTGCTGATATCAAAACACCTCATCCAATATCTAGGGAGATGTTTAATAACTCATCGGGGGATAATTTGGGGCAGTTATACCAATAGCCCCAAAAATAGTCTCACCATTTTGACGACAATTCAGGTCACTCGGCCTCGAATTCTAAGTAACCAAGTTGTGCAAGAAGATCTTCAGTCACATCAGTTGGTTGGCTAGCGCCTTGCGCCCGAATCCAAATGCGAATGGTGTCTCCCAAGCTTTTGCGACTGTCACTTTTATCTGATGCGAATTCTTGGTGGAGATCAAATGGCGCTAATGCGTGATTCAAACAACCAAGAATATCTGCTTTTGAGTCTGCCTTCTTGGTGATAATGCTCTGTAAAAGCTCGCACAATCGAGGTTTCTACCAACGCAGACGGAAACCAATCGACTGCATATTTATAAGAAATTATCCAATTGGGGCCATTCACCCAACTAATTGACCGATCACTGGAAGAAAATGCCCCCTCCGAAGCCATCGCTAGTTTGTCGGTTAATCCAGCCATGCATGAACTAACGATTAGTCCTTTAATTTTTTTTCCATGCTCACGGATAAGCTCGGTAGTTTTGTTGATGGTAGCATCGGCAATACGCTTGCCATCTCCATGCCCACCGATATACAGAATCTGTATATCCTCACGAGTATCAACGAGATGTTCTAGCGCTTTCTCTAGCGATTTGTTGTCGTAATAATTACAGTTGTAGATATTCAGTTGTGGCTTGTCAGTGCTATCGTTAACCAGCTTTTTCACTCCTTCAAAGAACGGAATGCAACTGGCTTGGTCATGGTTAGTTTTAAAGGAAAACCAAGGGGCCTCGGCAACTAAAAGTGCGACGTTTTTACTCATTTTTTCTCGTTGTATTTGGTAGTTCAAAATGTATCTGACTAATTGCATGCAAATTTATCTATATAACATTTTAAAAACTATGTATATATTTTTATCAAAACTTCTGGATCGGAGATCTGACTCCATCGTTTAGAACAATTGACTGACTAACGAGGCAGAACAGTGTTCACTCTTGATAGAAGATGCACAAAGCAAAGCTTTGTAGGGGATAACTATGTATATGTACATGGCATTGATAATAAGATCTGATTAAACTGGCGGAGAATAGGCACTCAAATAATCCCAAAAAGCAGTGAGGAATTATAAGGTCTATCAATAACACTGTTCTCTTAAACTTATATCTAAAATCGCCATTAATTTTTTGTTTTTTTTTGTTTTTTTAATCTGAAAAAAATAAGTTATGTTTGAACACTGTTCTGAAAATTTTAGTCCTGAGTTTAACCTTTATATCCCCCACAACAATACAAATCGATCGGCAGGATGAAGGCTTTCTAGAAGCAGAAAACAGCTACAGATAACCAGAAAATTATTGAATTACAAAGCGAAATTTTTTGATGCACGAAAAACCACATTGCAGACGAAGCAGACAAACCTCTCTGCACGAAAGTTTGCTCTACGTGCGAACAAATAAAAAAGTGTCACACCAAGCACTAAAACTGTCTTTTGCGACACAGCAATTGTTCTCTGCGACAACGAAAAAAAATCAACAAGTGCAAGTTTTGCTCACTTATTTTTAATTATTCGGGCTTACTCCTTATATTAAAGCTATAACCGTTATAATAGTTATAACAGTCATAATAGTTATAACATATTTTTTTGAGGGAATGTAGTTTTATTTAGGTCCAAGGATTAATAGTTAAATAAATAAAAACAACAATATAAAAACAATTATTATTTAAACAAGAAAATTGAAGATATTTAATAAAGACGTTATTTCACGAAAAATCATGCTGCTTGCCAGCATGAATACATTTATTTACCTATTTGGCAATCAAATTATTATAGCTGACCCTCTAGTGCTAAATAATTTTATTCTTCAATTTGTATACAGCAGTTCGTGACACACCTAATATTCTCGCAATCTCATTCATCGTAAGAGATGGGTCATCATCTCTTTCTTTTAATAGCTGTTTCAACTGTTCACGCTTCGCTATGTTAGGATTGGTGCCTTGTTTCGCTCCGCTTAAAACGGGGAAATTATTAACTATCATAAACGCTTCATATCTGCGTATACAGTTTAGGAGTGTCAACGATTTTTGAATGTTATTCGCACTCTTTAACCAGATCAGAGCATCCTTAATTTTCCACAAGTTTGCCTCAACGTCCCCTCCTAGCACCCTTGCAACGTTTACAATCCAATCGTCGTAGCAAGAAGTAATGTTGTCGATATCATTAATTTGCTCGTAAGCATGGGGGTAATGCTCCCGTGCAAATGCCAGTATAGCTTTCGCATAGCTTTGCCAGCCAGCATTGTCTCGATCCAGTTTGAGTAGCTCAGACATCACCAATCGCGGCTCTACTGAGAATAAGTTAAGCCAAGAATAAAGAGTTCTTGCATCCAAGCGTTCTTTACCTTGTTTATAGTCTTCTAGCTTACTTTGCGCATCTTCATCATCACTATGGCGATAGATGGCAGAAATCAATCTTCTTGTGGCTTTCTTATATGCTAAAGCACTCCTAGAAGAATGATGATCGCGACAATAGTATGGAGACTGATTCACTCGTTTGTAGCAAAGCGCACAGAAAGGTAAAGCCAAAGTAGTGTGTTTTTTTTGAGTATTGTCAGATGACGGCCTTTGAGGTGTTTTACTCTTAGCTTTTACCAACATTTGCTCAATCACATCGACATATTCGATGACTAAAATATCTTGATTTTGAAGTGTTGTTTTTTTCTCATCACTCATATTTTTAGTTCTAAAGTCGATGAGCTTATCTATTGTGCTGGATAACCCCCCGCAGAAACGTACAAATTCTTTAATCGTATCAGGCTCCTTACCTGTAAACGTTTTTAAAAACGGAATGTACAGAATGAGTACCTTTGATACTGTTCGCTCTAACGAAATATCAAAAGCATCCACGACTGAGATACCTTTCGAACTCTTCTTTTGAGTAAGCTTTTTGTTTTCACTTCTAGATCGTGCTTCAAGTTTTTTCAGGTTTTCATTTAATTGCTTTTCAAGTAGGGGGGCAGCCATTACATCCATTAGTGTCAACCTAATTGTGTCTTTGTTTCAATCTACAACACTAGCGTTTGTTTTCATACGATTACATCAAACAGAAACATAAAAACAAAAATGAGAAGAATAAAAATGATAGATAGTAATTTTATAAGAGTTAGTGAGTTGGCTACGTACTTGAACATAAGCAAAGTAACAGTCTGGCGCTGGAGAAAAGAAGGTCGCCTTCCTGCTGCTCGTGCAATCAGCCCGAAAATTGTGGGCTGGAAACGAGAGACTATTGAACGATGGCTCGAAGAACAAGCAACAGAGCTACCGTACTAAGGGGGGTAAGTGAATGAACATACAAACTAACGAACGCACTTACATTACAGACTTACGTACCAAGCTTAAGCAGCAATTTATTCAAGAGATGCATAACGCGAACAAAGATCCCGATAAAGGCATTACCTTCGACGTAATGCTTGACGCTTACGAAGCTGCAAAAGCAGAAGGAAAATGTTTTGAGAACCCAGCACAGTTGCAAGCAGCCGTTGGAGGGAGATATGTAAAAGCTCAAATAGCATTTCAAATTCTCGATTCTGCTCAACCTAATACGAATCGATATAATCGAGAAGTTCCCCAGTGGTTTTCCAGCCCGCTAGAAACTGCACTAAAACTCGACATAGCGGCTTTGTGGCAAGCTGTAGAGAGTGACATTGCTAGTATTGTAGAAAGTCGAGTAAAGATAGCTGAACACTGTTCTGAACAGAAACGCCTACAAGCATTACAATCTAGTGAGCTAGTCGAAGAGCTTCAAGACAAACTTGATGAGCTGAAAGAACTACCAGGACAACTGAGTGAACTAAAGATCGACAATGAGCGCTTAAAAACCGAAGTGAGCGTACTTGAAAACAGAACCTCAACTTTGCAAGCCAGTTCAGACTCTTCATTTGCCTTACAGCGTGAAAACGCGATTTTAGAAGACAACAATGCGAAGCTTAAATCTGAAAATCAGAATATGAGAAAAGAACTTGAGCGAACTGCTGCCCTCTTGCAAGAAACGCTTATCAAGAAAGCTAACTTAGAAGGTCGCTTAGAAGAGCGCGGCGAGTTTTCAAAAATTACCAATGAAAACACTCAAGTTAAAAGCTAACTCTACATCACGATGCTCCATTCCCACGCATGGGAATGGATATAAGGGAGGTGCTGAACACCCTGTCTAGCACGAAATTTATTGCACAGAATGCTGTTCAGTGCGATCGCAAAGGTCAATTTTATGTAGACAATGGAATGAACAATGTTCGCGCTATCATTAACAGCAAGAAGACCCATGTTTCGTTTTTCTGCCGCTATTCCCATTACATTGAAATCGTCGACTCAATTCTCGAAGAGTTTGCGGCCGAACAAAGCTTATTTATTGAAAGTTGCGAAATTTACCCCACACACTAAAGCAAGATCCCATAACATCTCACAAATCACTATCGAACCGCTGGCTCATTCCCACGCATGGGAATGACTACAAAGAGAGTCCAATTCCGAACCAGGTGCTAGTTCCTATAGTGCGGACCGCAGGTCGAGAAACACCCTTATGTAGGATTAGCGTTTCTCTTGATTAATAATCTTCCCCATAATTTCTTTCTTATATTCAGTAAGTAATGCTTCACGCTCTAGCTTTTCTATTTCGTTGTTCAAATGTTCACCATGAACTGGAAATAGATCTAGCAGTTCTTTATGCGCAACTATTTGGTCATACATTTCAACAAGTTTAGTGTTCAACTGATCTTGGTATTGTCGCTCTTCGCTAACTAGCTCAGACTCTAAATACCCTTGGCCTACTCTATGCTTTTCTTGTGTGACTTTTGTGCCTCCGACTGCAACAAATTGAGCGTTATTTATTCGAGGGGGACTTAATCGCACAACCTTTCTTTCTTGTTCGAGTATTTTCAAAATACGATAAGACTGATTATTAAACCGCTCAATATGTTCATCAATACAGTAATGCGCCTCAAGAAAAGGCCTCAGTAGTTTTCGGTAACTAAACAGGCTGAAGTATTCTTCTTGTTCATAATGCTGAAGAGTTTCCAAACCAATCTTGTACAACTCTTTAGTACCCACTCTCATATACTGTCCTTATTAAATGAGTAATATATTACCCAGTCCGCAATGGGTAATATATTACCCATCAACATTAAAGTCAAGTGATTATCATGGAGTCCATTCCATGACTGATGTAAACTGAAAAAAAACTTCGTCATGTAACGATATGAATAATTTAGCGAAAGAAATAGCTCAAAATATCATTGATAAACGAACTAAAATCGGACTATCCAGCTCCGATGCAAGTATCAAGGCGGGCTTTAGTCGCGGTTATTTAGGTAAGGTAGAAAGAGGTGGCGTTCGAATCACAGTTGAAAAGCTTTATCAGCTAGCTCGAGTTCTCGATTGTGAGGTAACTGATCTTTTACCAGTAGACCGTCCAGACTTGTTAGAATAGATGAGGCTTAAGCCCTTAAGCTTTTTCACGAAAAACTACACTGCTCTCGCAGTGTAGATTTCTACCTGTGTAGTTTCTTTGCCTATTTTAGAAAAACACCATCCACTTCACTGATAAGTCAGTATCTTTTCTTCTTTTATGCATCCTTTGGTATAGTCATGAAATGCATTTGTACTGAGCTGGCTAATCGCATGGAATCGACAATCAATAAATCAAAGCTATCTGAAACCGACATCATCACGAAATTCATTCTTCCTGCTATCAAAGATGCAGGATGGGATGATATGTCTCAAATCCGTCAAGAAGTTAAACTGCGTGACGGTAAGGTCATTGTTCGTGGTCAGGCAGCGGCGAGGAAAAAGGTTAAGTCTGCGGACATCGTCCTTTACCATAAACCGAGCATGCCTCTAGCCGTTGTCGAAGCAAAAGCGAATAAGCATGAAATCGGCAAAGGTATGCAACAAGGTCTAGATTACGCCAGCTTACTTGAAGCCCCTTTTGTCTTTGCCTCAAATGGCGACGGTTTTATCTTCCACGACAAAACCAACCCAGCTCAACTCGAAACTGAAATTCGACTTGAAGACTTCCCGACACCTCAGCAACTATGGGACAAGTACTGCGTTTGGAAAGGCTACAAAACCGAGCACCTTCCAGTTATTACTCAAGATTACCATGATGATGGTAGCGGTAAGTCTCCGCGCTACTATCAGCTACAGGCGATAAACAAAACTGTGGAGGCGGTCGCAGCAGGACAAAACCGTGTACTGTTGGTTATGGCAACGGGTACGGGCAAAACTTACACTGCATTCCAGATTATTTGGCGACTGTGGAAGTCCCGAGCCAAAAAACGCATCCTGTTTTTGGCGGACAGAAACATTCTGGTCGATCAAACTAAGACCAACGACTTCCAGCCGTTTGGCACCGCTATGACCAAAGTCACTGGTCGAACAGTCGATCCCGCTTACGAAATCCACCTAGCTCTATATCAAGCTCTCACTGGCCCAGAAGAGCATCAAAAAGCATACAAACAGGTCGATCCTGATTTCTTTGACCTTATTGTCGTTGACGAGTGCCATCGTGGCAGTGCCGCTGAAGACAGCGCATGGCGCGAGATTCTTGAGTATTTCGGTTCTGCGACTCAAATAGGGCTAACCGCGACACCGAAAGAAACCGATATCGTGTCTAACATCGAGTACTTTGGCGACGCCATTTATACTTACTCTCTAAAGCAAGGTATTGAAGACGGTTTCTTAGCCCCTTACAAAGTTGTGCGTGTCGATATCGATGTAGATTTACAAGGTTGGCGACCAACCAAAGGGCAAATCGATAAACATGGTGAAGTTATCGAAGACAGGATCTATAACCAGAAAGACTTCGACAGAACTATGGTCATTGATGAGCGCACAGAACTTGTTGCACAGACCATCACCAGCTACCTAAAGCGCACCGATCCGATGGCTAAAACCATTGTGTTCTGTAATGACATTGACCATGCAGAACGTATGCGCCGAGCACTAATCAACTGCAACCCTGAGCAAGTTGCTAAAAATGAAAAATACGTAATGAAAATTACTGGTGATGATGAAATCGGTAAAGCTCAGCTTGATAACTTCATCAACCCCAAAAAGGATTACCCTGTTATCGCGACCACCTCAGAACTCATGACAACAGGTGTCGATGCAAAAACTTGCAAACTGGTAGTTCTTGACCAGGGCATTCAGTCGATGACCAAGTTTAAGCAGATCATCGGTCGTGGTACTCGTATTGATGATCGTTACGGAAAGCTATGGTTTACCATTCTCGACTTCAAAAAGGCGACTGAACTGTTCGCTGATGGGCGCTTTGATGGTGACCCTGTGCGAGTTAAAGAGACAAAACCAGAAGACTTTGAAACCGATGATGGACTCGATGAGATCATCGATGGTGAGGATGAACTTGAACAAGATAATCCATTTGAAGGGGAAGATATTGACCCTGAAAGCATCCATGAATCAGAAGCTCCATACGACTCAGGTTCATCTCCTTCTGACGGTAGCAATTCCGATGATGATTGGCAGGATGAAAACCGAGTTAGAAAGTTCCATGTCAACGGTGTAACGGTGAAAGCCATTGCCGAACGTGTTCAATACTACGATTCCGACGGTAAACTCGTAACCGAATCGTTCAAAGACTATACCCGCAAGACGATGGCAAAACAGTTCACCTCAATGGATGACTTTGTTAAGCGCTGGCAAGATGCCGATAAAAAGCAAGCAATCATTGATGAACTGGCAGAGGAAGGCATCATCTGGGAAGCGTTAGAGCTGGAAGTAGGCAAAGATCTCGATCCATTCGACATGATTTGTCATGTCGTGTATGACCAACCAGCACTCACCAGAAAAGAACGCGCTGACAACGTCAAAAAGCGCAACTACTTCACTAAGTACGGTGAAACGGCTCAGCAGGTGTTGAACAACCTACTGGACAAGTACGCAGACGAAGGCGTTCAAGAGATTGAGAATATTCATGTACTCAAAGTTAAGCCTTTTGACGAGATGGGACGCCCTGCTGAAATCGTCAAAAAGTGCTTTGGCGGAAAAGAGCAATACTTAGAAGCGATTTCTGCACTGGAAGCTGAGATTTATCAATCAGCCTAATCACCATCTAAACCAAGCTAGAGCTTCTTTAGCTTGGTTAATGACCTCAAGTCATCATGCATATCTATATTTTTGGTAATCTAAATTCAGGCAAAACAACGTTAAGCAAACAAATACAAGGACGTTTGCCTGAGTTCATTTATTTATCATTAGATGAGTATCGAATTCGCTTTGGCGATGAAACCGAGCAAGGTGAGCAACTTGCTTGTGAGCATTTCCTTGCTGCGGTTAAACAACAGGAAAATGCGATTGTTGAATTTACAGGATACGGTCAAACGGCTAGCCTTCTTACTAATCAATTAAATAGAAAAACAGGCATATTAATCTGTTGCACTAGAGATATTGAGCAGAGCATCAATACAATAGATGACGAGAAATACTCAGAAATCCCTTACCCATCATCCAACAAAAAACTGCAAGCTGTTGATGAAACCATTAGATTTTTGAAAGACAAAATCATACCGACAGAGCTAGAAGCTCACTGGCAAAGACAGATTTGGCAGTCTTACTGTTTTGACTTCTCTGATAACTTTGATGCCTTCTGGGCGGCCTTCCCATTATCTCAACACACTTGGGTCAGTAAGCTGAATAAAGTATTAAACACAGATACAAGCGTACCTACAGCTCTACTTTACGGAAGCTTGGGGGCTAATCAGTTAACAAAGCGCTCTGATCTCGATTTATTTATTCAGTCATCGATTTCGGTTCAGGGTTGGTATGAAAGGCTCCTCAGATTGTTCGGCGAACAATTGGCTCATACCGATATTTTGGGGTCGAAAATCACTCTTAGAACACAAGACCGTTTGCTTATAGAAATCGTTGTAGGCCAATCGCTGTCTGACATTTCTCTTTATTATCGTGAGTCACAAATCTACAACGTTCACTTCACTATTTTAAAGGGTGAACTTGGCCTTGCAGAACAATTAGACGCCGTTACCAAAACACATACAAGCGAGCGAAAGCAAGCCAAAGAGTTGGCTGCTCAGGTTTACTTTTTATTTTGCTCCTTACCGAACCTTATCGCTAACAACGACAGTTACAAGTACCACTTTCACTGCTCTATCATCCAGCACTATTGTGTTCAGCTAGAACATTTATTGCTAAGTGAGTTTAAACACAACTACCTTCCCAAACATGCTGCTACAACATTGATTGATTTCCCATGGCAAGTATTTAACTGCTCAGCAACTCATATCAATACAGTGCAATATACTGAACTTTATCAGTACCTCATCACACTGTTCGAACGGCTTAGAAAGAAACAACTGATTAAAAGTAATGGCTATTTCTCTGTGGAGAATCGCTTTCTCCATGAGATCCCTAGTGAAGATAACAAGGCTTAAAAATTGAAAAATCATCAAATAAAAACAATCAACTACCAACTGTGGCTGGTGCTGATTCTGACAAGCTTAATACCATTAATCTACTCAACTACACGAATCCATTTCTTGGGCAGCATCCCTAGCCCATGGACTTTTAGCATTGCAGCACAAGTTGCATGGCTAAATGTAGGATATGAAGTCCTCAGCGAAGCATTACTTATCCCTCTAGCATTTATTCTAGGCAGAGTTATTCATAGTAATGAAGCTTTTCGCGAACGAGCCAGTTTATCTCTTTTGGTTACCTTAATTTGCTACTTTGTGGTGACCTTAATGGTATTGTGGCTAGCCCCGAACTTTGTAGATGCTATGCAGCAACAGGCTGAATTATTGACCCAAACGATCCAATACATTCGATTGGAATCTGCCGCTATTCTGCTTTCCAGCTTCTATGCTTTTTTGTCTTTGGTTCTAGTCCTAAGAAATGAACGAAAGGCGCTGTATGGTCTCCTAATAGTACAAATGCTCATGACTGTCCTTTGTGACAGCGTCTTCGTCAGTCAACTACCTTACTCCCTTCAGTTAGGAGTGAATGGTATTGCTCTGAGTAATATCGTAGTCAATAGTCTTCTCGCGCTGTTTGCCCTCATTTATTTATCGAAATCAGGGATCACTCTGAGCTTCAAGTTTTCTAAAGGAGATCAATCGCAATGGCTCAAAGAATGGGCAAAAATTGGATGGAAGTCAGGGCTTGAGTCACTCGTGCGAAATACTGCCTTTATTGTCATGATTCTTCAACTTATTAACCAAGTACAACAAGCGGGAACGTTCTGGGTTGCTAATCAATTTATTTGGGGCTGGCTACTACTTCCCGTTTTGACATTAGGACAACTGGTTAAGCAAGATGCTGCGACAAACAATGGGTTAACATCTGAGCGAGTCAATGGCTACCTTTGGATAACGTTAGGAATCATTGCTGTTTGGATACTCACCGCACCGCTTTGGAACAGCTTTATAGCCAATGTCATGGGAATAGAGAACCCAGAATCAATCACCAGTCTAGTTTGGCTGATGGTTGGGTTCTATGTCATTTTCAGTTTAAACAATGTCATAGACAGTTACTTTTATGGTATTGGACGCACGGATTTAATGCTGTATCAATCACTTATCGTCAACACCTTGTTTTACGGTTGTGCTTTTGTGCTTTATCAAATCGGTATCTTTGTACCCACGCTTGAACGAATCGCCATAATGTTCGGCTTGGGCATTACTGCTGATGCGCTAATCACTTGGGTGTTGTACCTAGCTCTACGTAGCAAAGCGGATGATATACAAGCTGCTGAAATCCAATCGTGACAACAGTTTGTCTAACTTTCGACTTCCCTGGGCCAACCAACAAACTCAAGAAATTAGAACAAAACGGCTATTTAGCCGTTTTTAACCTACCTGCTCCCTATCATCCAGCCAACTGGATATCTCTGCTAACCCTGCAAGCGAATCCTCATTCAAGCATCTATGGTTAACGTATTTTGGAACCACGACATCCAACCCCAATGCAACAAAATCTGGATGTTCCGAAATGATTTTCACGTACTGTTCAAGCCGACTTTCTGGGGTAGATTCCCTTTGTAACTGCTTCTTGAGAACCTCTCTAAACTTCCGAATTTCCTGAGGGGAAGCATCTTCTATGTCTTCATATTCAGAACACTGAAGTTCTTCGTAAAGAACATCGGCCAGTTGCTTATGGCTCCAGCCTAACGCATCCAACATAGTTCGAATTTGCTTTTGTTTTTGGGTTGTCCCCATTTGTCCCTACCCTACTAGTTACTATGCAATGGTCTCAGCGGAGACAAGCATTCAATTAATGAAAAGGAAAATACTATGTCTAAAAACAAAGCACCAATGACTCCTGAAGCCGCTGCTCGTATTCAAGCGAATCAAGCAAAACAAAATGGCGGACAAGTCTCTAAAGATTCATTCGCGGCTCGCGCTCAACGCGCTGCTGCCAACAACCAAAAACAAGGTAAATAGGAGTAACCATCATGGCAAAACCAAGTTCTGCACCAAAGACTGCGCCGAAAGGTAATCCAAACTACCCAAGCACAACTGGCAAGCCTTCAGGCAAAGGTCGAGGCAACACACCTAAACGCTAAGCACATTAGATATAAATGAGGCAGTCTAGCTGCCTCATTTTTCTATTATGAACAACTTCTCGCATTCAGCTTGAAGTTACTCAAAAACAAGTTTTGATCAGATTTGTAATCGGAATACGGCACAGACTTTTCCGTTTGTGAAAGAGCGCATAAACACGTTTCTCGCTTACTCTCATACCAACTCACCGACACCATGTTTTTTGACGAGTTTATGCAGGTATCAACGATGGCATACTCTACTTCTAATGGGTAACGCTCTTCATCAAAAGCACCATTCACCTTATAACCACCAACCACGCCCACGACCAATGCCGTACTGGCAGACACCAGTTTCCGTTTACTAAATTTAAAGCCTTTGAAGCTTTTTTCACACTTCTCACACGAGATATGCTCTGCATATTCAATAACATTGTCAGTGTGACAATGGGGACACTCAACCTTCATTTTCTAGACAACCTGGTTGTATTTTTTATTGTTTCATTTATATCACTGATTCATTATTAAACCACAATTACAAACATAGTTTCATAGCGATAAGTTCATTTTCTTCGATCCATTTCTGCTATAATCAGCCCCAATTTTTCAGTCAGTTAGTAGTGGAACTCCATGTCAATCAGTTCAGTTATCAAGTCTATTCAAGACATCATGCGTAAAGACGCGGGTGTTGATGGTGACGCGCAGCGTCTAGGCCAAATGTCGTGGCTTTTATTCCTTAAAGTGTTTGATGCTCAAGAGGAAGAGCTAGAGTTCGAGTTAGATGATTACCGTGAACCCATCCCAGCGAAATACTTATGGCGTAACTGGGCGGCAGATAACCAAGGCATTACAGGTGATGAGCTGCTGGAATTCATCAATGATGACCTATTCCCGACGTTAAAAAACCTTACTGCACCGAAAGACACCAACCCGCGTGGTTTTGTGGTGAAAGAAGCCTTTAGTGACGCCTTCAACTACATGAAAAATGGCACACTGCTGCGTCAGGTGATTAACAAGCTCAACGAAATCGACTTTACTGACTCTAAAGAACGTCACTTGTTTGGTGACATCTACGAGCAAATCCTACGCGACCTTCAAAGCGCGGGGAATGCAGGTGAGTTCTATACCCCTCGCGCGGTGACTCGCTTTATCGTCAATCGTCTTGACCCTAAACTGGGTGAGCAGATTATGGATCCCGCCTGCGGCACGGGCGGATTCTTGGCTTGCGCGTTCGATCACGTCAAAGAGAACTACGTGACAAGCGCAGCCGACCACCAAACGCTGCAAAAGCAAATCCATGGTGTAGAGAAGAAACAACTGCCACATTTGCTGTGCATCACCAACATGATGCTCCATGGCATCGAAGTCCCTGTGCAGATCAAGCACGGCAACACGCTTAACAAGCCGCTTTCAAGTTGGGATAGCAATATCAACGTGATTGCGACTAACCCACCGTTTGGCGGCACCGAAGAAGACGGGATTGAAAAGAACTTCCCAGCCGAAATGCAAACTCGTGAAACCGCCGATCTGTTCTTGCAACTTATTGTCGAAGTATTGGATAAAGATGGTCGCGCTGGTGTGGTATTACCTGATGGCACCTTGTTTGGTGAAGGTGTAAAAACCAAAATCAAAAAGATGCTGACGGAAGAATGTAACCTGCACACGATTGTTCGCTTACCTAATGGCGTGTTCAACCCATACACAGGTATTAAGACCAACATTCTGTTCTTTACCAAAGGCCAACCGACCAAAGAAGTGTGGTTCTACGAACACCCTTACCCAGAAGGCGTGAAGAACTACAGCAAAACCAAACCGATGAAGTTTGAGGAGTTCCAACAAGAGATCGATTGGTGGGGTAACGAGGCCGATGGATTCTCTAGCCGCATCGAGACCAAGCAAGCTTGGAAAGTGTCGATTGAAGATATTATCGAGCGCAACTTTAACCTTGATATTAAAAACCCGTATCAGGACGAAGTAATCAGCCATGATCCTGAAGAGTTACTGGCGAACTATCAGCAGCAACAACAAGACATTAAAGCACTGCGTGACCAACTGAAAGGTATTCTCGGTGATGCACTTAGCTCTGCCATTCAAGGTAAAAAGCAAGGTGGAGAGCAATAATGGCAGTCGAAAACCTAATCACCGAGCATATTGATGTTTGGACTTCAGCAGTTCAGACCAAATCGACCTCTGGTCGCGGTAGCAGCAAGAAACTAGAGCTTTACGGTGTTAAAAAGCTGCGTGAGTTGATCTTAGAGTTAGCGGTGCGAGGAAAGCTTGTGCCTCAAGACCCTAATGATGAACCAGCTTCTGTGTTACTTGAGCGTATCGCGCAAGAAAAAGCGCAATTAGTTAAAGAAAAGAAGATTAAAAAGCCAAAGAAACTTCCTAATATAAGCGATGAAGAAAAGCCTTTTGACTTGCCAAATGGATGGAAGTGGGTACGTTTCCCAGATGTTGCTCATTATGGGCCAGGAAAAACACCAGCTACCAAGAACTCACTGTATTGGGATGAAACTGGAAGTGGAATACCTTGGGTGAGTATTGCAGATCTAAACGACAAATCTACGGTTAGTGTATCCACTAAAAAAGTTAGTGATATAGCGGTAGAACAAGTTTTTAAGCGAACACCGATTCCTGCTGGAACTATGCTGATGAGTTTCAAGCTAACCGTTGGAAAAGCCTCTATTCTCAATGTTGACGCTTTCCACAATGAAGCGATCATTTCTGTATTTCCGTACACAGGAGTTTTGCAAAGTTACTTGTTTAAGGTGTTACCAAGCCGAGCAAACTCGGGAAATAAAAAGAATGCGATTATGGGCTTTACGCTTAACGCTGAATCACTATCTTTATTAACTATCCCTTTACCGCCAGAGGCTGAACAACACCGTATCGTCGATAAAGTCGATGAGCTAATGGCGCTTTGCGACCAGCTTGAGCAGCAAACCGAAGACAGTATTGAAGCGCATCAAGTGCTGGTAACAACTCTGTTGGACACACTCACCAACTCTGCCGATGCTGACGAGTTAATGCAAAACTGGGCGCGAATCAGTGAGCATTTCGATACCTTATTTACCACTGAAGAGAGTATCGACCAGCTTAAACAAACCATTCTACAACTGGCGGTGATGGGTAAGTTGGTTCCACAAGATCCAAGTGATGAACCTGCTGCTGAGTTACTCAAAAGAATTGCGGAAGAAAAAGCACAGTTAGTCAAAGATAAGAAAATCAAAAAGCAAAAAGCACTACCGCCGATTGCTGAAGATGAAAAGCCGTTTGAACTGCCGAGTGGGTGGGAGTGGTGCTATCTCCAAGATCTGTTTTCAGTAGTAACAGATGGCGATCATCAAGCTCCACCCAAGTCCGATGACGGCATCCCTTTCTTGGTAATTGGAAACTTAAATACAGGACACATACAGTTTGAGGGTTGTAATTACGTCCCTGCTCAATACTTCGACAAGCTAGATTGGACTAGGCAGCCTTCAAAAGGAGATCTTTTGTATACGGTAACAGGATCTTACGGTATCCCAATATTAGTCACCGAGGATGTACCTTTCTGCGTTCAACGACACGTAGCTATTCTTAACTCAACAGCGGATACACCTGTTGAATACATACAGTATGTACTACGCTCAAAATACTCTTTTGATTTTGCAACCTCTGTAGCTACTGGTATTGCACAAAAGACGGTTCCCCTTACAGGCCTACGCAAAATGCCGATTCCATTACCGCCTTTAAAAGAACGATCAGAAATACTCCAAATGATTGCCGCACTAATTGGTGTATGCGAACAGTTAAAAGTGAGTATTAGAGATTCACAAACCAACCAATTGCATCTCACCGATGCAATTATTGAACAAGTAGTATAACTATGAGTCTTTACAATATCGCCAATAAAAACCTCTCACGCTAACATCGACAACTCTTGCAGCCCTCGGCTGCAAGAGACTTCTATCTAGCAACGATACCACCGCCTCTATTTGCCGATACAAAGTAGTCAGCATCACGACTTTACGGATTCAAACCAGTCCAAAGCTATTGAAGTAAAAAGAAATTCAATCAACAGGTCGAAAAGTTGTTTTTAACCGAACAATCTCAAGCTATCGGATTCAAATTTATTGTTGTGGGTTAGGCCTGTTCCATTTGTTTTATCATTTCCAAATTGCTTAGCTCGAACTTATAAAAACGACTTTGCTTATCCTCTCGCTTTTCTTCATTTGACCGAGCATCGATATACCACTTTTTCTCAACAATCCATCTAAATGCAGCTCTCTCTGTAACATAAACCTCATCTTTATCTTCAGGTATACCAAAGTCAGTTCTTACTTTTTGCTTATCCATCTCTGACAACGAGGGGTGGAGTTTTAAGATCAAAGGCAACCTTAAGTTCCACAGCTTATCTTGAGCTAAAGCCTCATGATCATGCTGCCTAGACTCCTTAGAATCATGCTCTTCAACCACATTCCTAACACGAGCAAAATGGAAGTTTTTAAATTTATTCTTTTTGACTTCTGAACGATCAAATGCTCTGAACATCCAACTGGTTCCATCATACATAATTGCCAACGGAACCAAGGTTCTAGTTTGATGATTAGAGCTGTTTTCAGAAAGATAGTTGCAGGAAATCGCATACTTACCCGATATAGCCCTAGTAATCATAGCGACTTCATTGGTATTCATTTGGTTTGGAAACTTGCCAATCTTTTCATAGGCAAGCTCAGTAACACCGAAGATCTTGTTGCTATTAAATCCATTGGCAAGCATGCCAAGCGCCAATTCACCATCTATATCTGTCAATGGCTCGAAAGATTTCCTGATAATCGTATTCGTTTTTTGAGTTTTGTTGTTTGGCCTACGTTTGGAATATTCAGTAAGAACTCGGGAAGCGGCTGCTTCTGCAATTCCAAACGCATCTTTAAGATCAGCCCGACTAACACGCCCTGTAAAAAACAACTTAAAGTCAATATAAGCTAAACGAGCGTTAATAGAGGTTGTCTCTGATGTGATATCTGCTTGAGAACTGTTTTCCATGATGCCTATCCATTGTTCAATCTAGCCAAATCGTAGCAAAAAAATTATTACGTGTAATTACAATACACAACAAATACACAAAAAGATCATTGACACGTATCATTTCGATCTATCATAATAATCTCAATCGGTATAATCGGTTATTAACCAACCAAAACCACCAGGAGATAGCTGTGCAAGATCAAGGTTTCAAATCACTAAGACAACTAAGTGCAAGCGACAAAGAATTTTGTTTCGAGATGATCTCTCATATCACATCGAACCTAGACTTGACCGAAACACAGTTGTCTCAATTGAAGACGGCTTACCGAGCAATCGGATCCTACTTGGCAAACCAAGGGGGCGAACTAGCGGAATGCCACATTTATGCTCAAGGTAGTGTTGGTATTGGCACATCCGTAAAACCGATTGATGAAGACTCAGACATGGATATAGATCTCGTGCTGCACTTACCAAGTCAGCACTATCCAACAACTACTGATGAAGCCAACGAGCTACTCTTCAATTTGATACGAGTGCTGAAAGACTCTCAACGATACGGTGACAAAATAGAGAATATGCCGAAACGCAGATGTGTCACTCTGCAATATGGAGGTATCGAAGGCCAGGGGTTCCACATGGACATAACCCCTAGCATGCCTGAAGATATGGACTCGCCAAACCATAAGAGCAAAGTAAGAGTTGCAGACATCAAGGATGCCAATAGTCCTTCTCATCCATACGGATATAGGAAGTGGTTCCGAAGCGCGTGTAGTAAAGAGATTCGCTGGAATAGAGAAAGCAACTACAGATCTAATAGTGATATATATGCGGGGACAGTAGAACCGATACCTGGTCAGGGTCGAAAGACTGTACTTCAGATTGTAGTTCAGCTTCTCAAGCGACATAGAGACATGTGGAAACAAAATAAGCAGAACATTTATGGCGATTGCGCTCCAATAAGCATAATTATTACGACTCTAGCAGGTCTAGCTTATGAAAAGTGCTCAAACTCTAACAAGGAGTACCACAACCCATTTGATCTGATGTTAGATGTACTTGAAGAAATGCCAAACTTCATTTCCCATCAATATCAGTCTGACGGTACTTTAAAGTACACTATTCGCAACCCAGCACTTCCTACGGAGAATTTTGCAGATAAATGGCATGAGAAACCGATGTTACCCCAAGCATTTAAAGCGTGGTATACGCAGGTTACTGAAGACCTAGCAAAACTACTTGAATTAGATCAAGGGCTTGATAAAACCATTGAGCGCTCAAGAGAAATGTTTGGTTCTCAAGCAGCAAGAGGCATCCAAGCCAAACTTGCGGACACTCTGACTGAACGACGAGCGAAAAATCGTGCGGTAGTTTCTTCTATTGGCTTAGGAGTATCCAATGCAGCCACAGCCACCCCCGTTCCTAAACACAACTTCTACGGTGATGTATAGATGTGCCATCACCTTCAAAGGCAGCTTAACTCGCTACAAAAACGTTACCATGGTGGCAAAGGTAGAATACTCAAAGGTAAAACAGGTCTAAAACTGGAATGGAGACAAGTACTACAACCTTCTCGACTTAGCCGAGAATACCTAATTCTTGTTAAATGGGCTGGGTTAGGTTGTATTCCTGAGGTCGAGGTGTTGTCCCCGAATCTAAGAGATCTAGCAGGAGGGAAGCGCTCACCTCATGAGTTCTTCTCCAAAGGGAATACTAAACCCTGCCTAATGTTTAACAACGGTAGCTCCAAAGACTGGGTGCCTAGTATGTTAATCGGTGAATCAATCATCCCATGGACGCAAGAATGGCTGTGGTACTGGGAGCTTTGGTTATCAGATGGAGAATGGCGTGGTGGTGGTGTTCACCCTGGTGAACTAACTATTGAGCAATATATGGATCAAATCAACAACTCTCACCATCAACCAGCAAACAAAGGAAAGTAATGAACCTTTTGACTTATATCGTTGTTCAGACCATCAACTGGCTATTCAGAAAACGCTCTCCTGCCTTGTTAATTTTCAGGACAGGAGCCTATTTCTTCCCGATAACATTGATGGGAGGCGTAGCATTCAATGTTCAATACGCAACAGCTAGCCAACTCATTAGCCTTGACGTTGCTGGTTCTGATGTCCCTGCTCTACTCGTTTCTATCGGTTTTTATTTCAGTATACTCCTAATGGCAACTGGGCTAGCTTGGGAGATAGTCCGCTCAGTTATAGAACACCGACAATTAGCTAAACAAACTGTACTCGCTATTGAGCAAAGAGGACTCGTAAACACATCTGACTCCCCACTATCAGAGCACGTTCAGCAAAAATACAAAGGCCGAAATATTTCCAATACAGTAATAGATATCCGAGACAGTCTTGCTAACGGCACAGTAAGCCAACCCAAATTAGCTCTTAAGAAATTCCTCAATCTAGAACACTCTATAGAAGAGCGAAGAAATAGTGTTGCTGCTGAAGATTTTCACATTGTTTATGGTGGTTTAGTTCCTGTTCCTTTTGCTTTCCTATCAGGATATTTGTTGGACGATGAGTCTCATATTGAAGTGCTCGACTGGGATCGACAACTATCAAGCTGGAAAGAACTCGATCCTATTAGTGACGACAATGAGAAGTTTGAAAAGACAATAAAGCATGCTGATAGCAAAGAATCTATCGTTCTTGCTGTATCTTTCTCTTACCCTGTTGATGAGAAAGCTATTGACCTCTGCTTTCCAAAGATGCCACAGATACATCTGAAACTGAGGGAAAAGCGTTTTGATAATCACTGGTCAAGTAAAAAGCAAAGTCGTTTAGCTTATGATTTGATCGAAGAAGTTAAAAATCTCATGGAAGAAGGCTATAACGATATACATCTCGTATTAGCTTCTCAAAACAGCGTAGCATTCAAATTTGGTCAAGCGTACGACAGACGGAACCTTCCTCACATTACGATTTACCAATACGAAAAAGATAACAAAATCCCTTACCCATGGGGGGTATCAATTACTAACTTACCCCACGCAGAGCCATCTATTAGACTGACCGAGTTTAATGATGACTTAGAGCAAGCCGTATAAGAGGTCTTTATATGTCTTCATTTCAAGTTCTTATGCCTTTCGCTCGCAGTAACAGTTCAAACCGAATAGTGGGGATTGAGCAAGTGGAGCGTGGCGATGATTGCAACTGTCATTGTTTATCATGTGGAACCCCAGTTACTGCGAGGTTGGGAAATATCAACCAATGGCACTTTGCACACCGTACCGATAAAAATACAACAAGTTCTGAGTGTGAATTCTCCCCCGTTACTGCATTGGCTCTGATTATAAGGCAACAGCTCCCAACTCTAGTTAACTTTGATTTAGATGAGTGGGATTTTAATGATGTGCAATGGGAGGTTGAATGTACCAAATTTGGAGTTCAAGTTGATGCATTCACTAAAGACTTAACCTCTAACATATCGGTAGTAATGGATATCCCTTTCGAGAGCAGTCCCCATTTATTACCAGAAGCAGTACCTCACGATATCGACATTATCCTGAGAGTAAATACGCATAAGTTAGCTAACGATCTTTACCCAACTAAAAGTCCTATCAGGCTTCTTAACTCTGAAGGTGTTTTTAGCTACCTTTTAAAGCACTGGGAAGAACTTGTCGAAATGCTTCGTTGGCCTCAGTCAACCATAGAACAACCATGTGAAGATACAGAGGTTGCAGAAAACAGTATAAAGACCAATGATCCTATCTGCCTATGCTGTGGTGAGAAAACAGCAAGATATGGACGAGGGCTTCTTTGTGAAGAGTGTGTTTGGAAAGAGGTTGGTAGCCAATTTAATTCAATCAGTGAGATGGTTGTGTTTTATAGGAAAAACTCTAATTAAATAGATTAATCAGCCTCACAATGGGGCTGATTTGCATTTTTAGTCTCAAATACGTAGCCGCGAGAAGAAAGCGAACTTATGTATTCATTACAGATGATTACATTAAGCTACAAGCTTAACCGACTACTTAGCCGACTATAAACGCCCAAAACGACAAAGGCCTGACAACTTAATAAGCTGTCAGGCCTTATAGAATATGGCACGCCCTATTGGATTCGAACCAATGACCACATCCTTAGAAGGGACGTGCTCTATCCAGCTGAGCTAAGGGCGCGCTACAGGGACAGGATTATACGAGTTCAAACGGGTAAATCAACGGGTTTTCATAACATTCTGATCTGAATGCCTAAAAAAAGTCCATTAAAACGCTTAATGTTCAAAAACACCACAAAGCAAACGTTTGCGTATGGATGTTAATAAGAAATTCTGCGACAATGCGCCGCAGATAATCTGCCTTCTTAATTTATAAGGAAAGTCATGACTGCTCAAAATATAGACGGAACTCTCATTTCCCAAACTGTTCGATCTGAAGTGGCTGCACGTGTTAAAGCACGTGTTGAAGCTGGGCTACGTGCTCCTGGTTTAGCAGTGGTTCTAGTTGGTGAAGATCCTGCTTCTCAGGTTTATGTCGGTAGCAAACGCCGCGCATGTGAAGAAGTTGGGTTTGTTTCTAAGTCTTTTGACCTTCCTGCGTCTAGCTCAGAAGAAGAGTTACTAGCGCTGATTGATGAATTAAACAACGATGATGAAATTGACGGCATTCTAGTGCAATTACCCCTTCCTGCGGGCATAGACACAACACATGTTTTAGAGCGCATTCACCCAGAGAAGGACGTGGATGGCTTCCATCCTTACAACGTTGGTCGTCTTGCGCAGCGTATTCCAAAGCTTCGCTCTTGCACGCCAAAGGGCATCATTACCCTACTCGACCGTTACAACATTGAGCTACGTGGTAAACATGCGGTTGTGGTTGGTGCATCAAACATTGTTGGTCGTCCAATGACACTTGAGCTGCTGCTTGCGGGCTGCACAACAACAACATGTCACCGTTTTACCAAAGACCTAGAGAGTCATGTGCGTCAAGCTGACGTTGTCGTGGTTGCGGTTGGTAAGCCTAACTTCATCCCTGGTGAGTGGATTAAAAAAGGCGCAGTGGTGGTCGATGTCGGTATTAACCGTCTTGATTCAGGCAAACTAGTTGGCGACGTGGAATACGACAAAGCACGTGAAAGTGCGAGCTTTATTACTCCTGTTCCTGGTGGCGTTGGCCCAATGACCGTCGCAAGTTTAATTGAGAACACGATGCTCGCTTGCGAACAGTTCCACACAGACAAATAACGTAAAACTTCAGATACGAAAAAGGCTCCGCAAGGAGCCTTTTTGCTAATTGTTGATATCTATTTCAATTACAGACTTAAAATCACACCCGCAATCGAAGCGCTCATTAAGTTCGCCATGACACCAGCGATAATCGCACGGAAACCATGCTTAGAAACAAATGCACGCTTTTCTGGTACCAATGAGCCCAACCCACCAATCAGCATCGCCATGCTTGAGATGTTTGCAAAGCCACACAAAGCAAACGTCACGATTGCTTGTGAGTGTTCACTAAGTTGAGACTTCACTTCTGCAAGCTGGATGAAAGCGACGAACTCATTCACCACAATCTTGTTACCAATCAGCGAGCCTGCTGTGGTTGCTTCTTGCCATGGTATACCCAACAACCAAGCGACTGGCGCAAACACAAAACCTAGGATGAGCTCAAAACTTAATGGTGTCCCGATAAGATCACCTATCCAGCCTAACATGCCGTTTAGCATTGCAATGACACTAATAAACGCCAGTAACGTACCACCGACCGATACAGCAATGCGTACACCCGCCATGGCACCATCGGCTAATGCTTCTACTACGTTGGTTGCACGTGGAATTTCAACTTGGCTAATGTCGATATCTGCTGCTTTATCCGTATCTTCTGGCATTAAAATTTTTGCCATCAACAAGCCGGCAGGTGCCGACATAAATGCAGCAGCAATAAGATAGTTGAGGTCGACACCCAGTGATGCGTAACCAACCAACGTTCCGCCAGCAACTGACGCTAAACCACCTGTCATAACTGCAAAGAACTGCGAGTCAGTCATGTGTTTTAGGTAAGGCTTTACCATTAATGGTGCTTCAATGGTACCAACAAAGATATTCGCCGTAGCAGACAAAGACTCAGCACGACCGATACCCAGCAGCTTTTGAATACCACCACCGATAAAGTTAATGATTTTTGGCATCACACCAATGTGATAAAGACCTGAGATAAGAGAGGAGAAGAAAACGATGATACCCAGAACATTGATCGCAAAGGTGAAGCCCCCTGTCGCCAAATTACCGAATAAAAACGCAATGCCCTCTTGACCATAGTTGATCAAATTCGACACAACACTGCTCACTGAATTCAGCGCATCTCTTCCTGCTGGTACATATAAAACCAACAACGCAAACAGTACCTGCAAAGCAAACGCAAACGACACCGTTCTCAGCTTTATATTTTTTCTATTTGTAGAAAGTAGCCATGCTAGGAATAGTATGGCTACGATACCAATAATTGAGTTCATAAAATGAATCCGACAGAAGGGGGATATGGAAGGCACTGGATTGTATAGCGGACTCAAAATGCTGCAAGTTGAGGATGTTAACAGTGTGAAAAGTTTAAGCGACCAATAACTGACCAACAAAATAACCAATTGAATTTATTGAAGATAAACGTTTGCTTATTTTAATTGTTTCCATATGGAAAATATGTTTCTGATTCAGGAAAAATTTTTGTGAAGTGAATCACCTTATGTGTCGTTCTACAACGTCATTGATCCTGTTATTTAGGAATAGAGATGTAAGGCGCCAAACGTTGGTCCCAATGACAAGGGTTGCCGATCTTCTGTTTGATAAAGTTAATCACTGCGGATATTTTTTTTGGCATATGCTGGCGGCTTGGGTATACCGCATAAAACGGCATCGACTGGCTGGCTTTCCAATCAGGTAACAGCTGTATTAACTTACCCGTTCTGAACTCATCACCTAGCAAGTAAGTGGCAAGGTAGGCAATACCCCAACCTGCAATAGCCGCATCCCGAACGGCTTCTGCCAGATCCACTGAATAGTTACCCGAGACTTTTACGTTCAATTCTTGCTGATCTTTGGTAAACGCCCACCCCGTATAGTCACGCTCCCAGCTTCTGTATATGAGGCAGTTGTGAGCAGATAGGTCATCAGGTTCTGTTGGCGTGTCATGTTTCAATAAGTAATCTGGCGATGCCGCAACAACAAACTGGCAATCCGTCAAACGCTGCGCAATGTAACCTTCAGGCAAATGCTCGTTGTTGGTTACCCATAAATCGAGCCCTTCGGCTAACATATCGACCTTATAGTCAAACAGATGTACTTCCACTTGAAGTTGAGGATACAGTTCGCGTAACTCTTGAATCGCTGGAATAATGTGTAAGGTACCAAATGATTGCGACAACCCAAGACGTACCAAACCTGCCACTTCATCCCGCTGGGTTTCCATCTCTAATGTGGCGCTGCTCACCGCTTGTACCACTTGCTCACAGTGATGAAAAAAGGTTTTCCCTGCCTCAGTCGGCGTAAAGCTTCGCGTAGTGCGTTGAACAAGCTTGATACCAAGAGACGCTTCTAACTGACTCAACTGTTTACTCACATGAGACACCGACACGCCTAAGCTCTTTGCAGCAGCTGTGAAGCTTTTGTGTTTAAGAAGAGCGGAGAAAATCACCATTTGTGCGGCACGTTCAGATAACACGCTTTACCTCGATTTGGTTATAGAAAAAACAAAGGGCTCCGAAGAGCCCTTGTATTGAAGACTGAATGCCAAATTGTTTGATGGCAGATCAGTATTTAATGCGGTCAGCCAAGTGACTCACAGCAAGTGCGAAGTAGTAAGAGCGGTTCCACTTCATCAATACGTTGTAGTTATTGTAAACCAGATACGTACGACCATTCTCGTCGTCCGGCATGATCAACCATGCTTTGATGTCTTCATCCAGTTTTGGCAACGGGCTACCATCATATTTTGTGATACCTAATTGGCTCCACTCTTGAAGGTATTTGCCTTTTTCAGCCGTGCGCCCTTCTAGGCTGCGATCAATATTTTTAGGAACCTTAACTTGGCGACCCCAAGTATATTTATCATCCCAACCAGACTTGCTCAAATAGTTAGCGGTTGATGCAAACACGTCCGCTTCAGATTGCCATATGTCTTTTTTACCATCACCGTTGCCGTCAGCAGCAAAACGAAGGAAAGAGCTTGGCATAAACTGGCATTGACCCATCGCACCAGCCCATGAGCCTTTAAAGTTCTCTAGCTCAATATGGCCTTGATCGAGGATCTGAAGTGCCGACATAGTCTCTTTACGGAAAAACTCTTCACGACGGCCTTCAAATGCCATTGTGGATAGTGCATCAATCACTTTAAAGTTGCCGGTAAACTTACCAAAGTTACTTTCAACTCCCCAAAGCGCCACAATAAAGCGCGGGTGGACACCGTACTCATCGCCTATACGCTTTAGCTCGGTGTAATGCTCTTTGTAGAGTTGTCTGGCTTGCTTCACCTTCCATTCAGGCACCGCGCGAGGAATGTACTCATCCAATGTCAGTTTCTTTTCTGGTTGGTTTCGGTCCGCTTTTACTGCTCGCGGCTTGTACTCAACATTAGCAAAAGCAGCACTAATGACCTGCTCTGAGATACCTTTATCACGAGCTTCAGCACGCAGCTTATTCAAGTATTCATCAAAACCCTCGCTACTTGCAAAAGCCGAGGTACACATACCAACGCTAAGCATGGTAGCCAGTATCTTTTTCATATTGCCCTCCTTGAGCAAGGCAGAAATCCCAGATGAAAAACGATGACGTTATTCGCCTTTCTGCTGGGCTTTTTGTTCTTTGTACTTTTCTAATAGGTTCTCCGGCGGCGGTGGAACCTGAAGAAAGAAGCCATCATTTTGTAATGAAGCCTTCACTTTTTCGATATCAACTTGTGCCAATTTACGGCCATCAAGTTTAATCGTCATGACAGCGATAGGCTTACCGAACATCTGCATTAAGGTGTCAGGAACCTGTGAAAAATCATCCTTTTTCGGAATATAGAGATAAGTACCTTCTTTTTTCGAGCTTTTATAAATAGAACAAAGCATGACACGCCTTTTATGCTGATTTAGCCGCGTTGAGTGCGGATTAGGTTGAAAACGTCAAATTCTCGCAAACTTAATAGCAAATTTGAGATTAATTCACCTATTTGCCCACGAGAGAACTTGCTGCGTCAAAGGATGAAATATAACATGACATACCTAGTTTAAGGCAACGCTCTTTCAATAAAGGCAAGAAGTCCACGATGACCCATTCACCAGACCTTAAAGGTAGCAGTTTTACATTGTCAGTTTTACACCTTTCTGACAATGAGATCGCAAAGACTGTCGAATTTTTGCAAGAAAAAGTTTCTCAAGCACCTTCTTTTTTTGCATCCGCGCCTTTGGTAATCAATATAGCAAAAGTACAAGGCGACATTGATTTCCCTAAGCTTAAACAAGGCATCTCAGATGCTGGTTTTATTCCGGTCGGTGTAACGGGCTGTAAAGACAAGCGTGTACAAAACCTTGCTTCCGAAGCTGGCTTCGCCATTATGTCGGCGAGCAAATCACCAAGCCAAGCACCTGCCAAAATGGCACCAACGAAAGTAGTTCGTACGCCTGTCCGCTCAGGACAACAGATCTACGCAAAAGATGGTGATTTGGTGGTGCTAGCGCACGTAAGTGCTGGTGCTGAAGTCATTGCTGACGGCTCTATTCATATCCATGGCACACTTCGAGGTCGTGCGATTGCAGGAGCAAGTGGTCAGCAGGAAGCGCGTATTATTTGCCACGATTTACAAGCAGAACTGGTATCCATTGCGGGTGACTACTGGTTAAGCGATCAAATTGAAAGCGAGTACTGGCAAAAGAAAGTAATGATCAGTAAAGCCGATGAATCATTACATTTAGAAGTTCTCGCGATTTAATCTAAAAAGGAAAAAAAATGGCACGCATTATTGTAGTAACGTCTGGTAAAGGTGGCGTTGGTAAAACCACTTCAAGCGCAGCCATCGCCTCTGGTCTAGCTCTTAAGGGAAAAAAGACCGCGGTGATCGATTTTGACATCGGTTTGCGTAACCTCGATCTAATCATGGGCTGTGAGCGCCGCGTCGTGTATGACTTTGTGAACGTCATTAACGGCGAAGCGACATTAAACCAAGCGCTGATCAAAGATAAGCGCACGGACAACCTATTTATTCTTCCTGCTTCTCAAACTCGTGATAAAGACGCACTGACAAAAGATGGTGTTCAGCGCGTATTCGGCGAACTTGATGAAATGGGCTTTGATTTCATTATTTGTGATTCACCAGCAGGTATCGAGCAAGGCGCGTTAATGGCCTTGTACTATGCCGATGAAGCCATTGTCACAACGAACCCAGAAGTCTCTTCTGTGCGTGACTCTGACCGCATTCTCGGTATTTTAGATTCCAAGTCACTGCGTGCAGAACAAGGGCTAGAGCCAGTAAAACAGCACCTTCTACTGACTCGCTACAACCCATCTCGCGTCACTCAAGGCGAAATGCTAAGCGTTGAAGACGTAGAGGAGATCTTACATATTCCACTACTGGGCGTGATTCCAGAAAGCCAAGCCGTGCTTAACGCGTCAAACAAAGGTGTGCCAGTCACTTTTGACGATAACACCGATGCGGGTATGGCTTATTCTGACACCGTTGATCGCTTATTAGGCAATCAGGTTGAATTTCGTTTCCTTACTGAGGAGAAGAAAGGACTCTTTAAACGACTCTTTGGAGGCTAGACATGTCATTATTAGAATTTTTCCGTCCACAGAAGAAAACTTCTGCGAATCTAGCTAAAGAGCGTTTGCAAATCATTGTCGCAGAGCGCCGCAGCCAAAATGATCCTGCGCCGTCTTACTTGCCTCAATTAAAAGAAGACATCTTGAAGGTGATCAGCAAGTACGTGGCAATTGATCCAAATATGGTTGACTTAACATTTGAGCACAAAGACGACGATATCTCAGTTCTTGAGCTGAATGTGAAGCTACCAGACGAAGAAAAGTAATCAGTTTCTCTCGCCAGACGAATGCTCTAATTAGAACGAAAAAGGTTGGCATCGAGGCCAACCTTTTTCATCTTTCATTACTTTAATGCTTTGTTCATCTTGTCGCCGAGTAAATCCAAACGCCACCCTTGCATCAAATCAGGCAATACTTCTGGGTCACGATCTTTTTTCCAAACCCAACTGATCAACTGATTGATCTGCTTTTTAGAGGCAAGGAACTCCGTGGCTAAACCTGACTTCTGCGAAGCCGATTTCACCAAGTCTTTCATATTTTTGAAGACCTGCTTGTAACCCGGATAGTCCATTAAACGCTCAATTTTCGCAGGATACTCTTCAGAAGGTGTTTGCTTCGCTTGTTTAACAATCGCGGCAATCTTCGCGCCATGGCGGTTAATCGCTCGGATATCAATATCTTCTGCTTCCATCTTCTTTAAGTTCGTTAAACCAAGACGAGCGACCGTTAATAGATCACCTTCTTTGAAGATAAAGTTCAGCGCTAAATCTCGTTTGATTGCTTCACGATAACGCCACGTCGCCAATGGCTTTAAAATCGCCAGCTCAGAAGGTTTTAATTGCCAAGCGCCCTTAATATCAAGGTAGGCATGCTCTTCATTGGTTACGCGAATACGTTTCGAAACGAGTAAATCACTTTCTTGCTGTACAGCTTCCCACCAACCTGCTTGCGTCACCTTATCGAACAGCTTTTCGTATAACGGTAACAAGTAATGAACATCTGCGGCAGCATAATCTAATTGCTTTTGTGTCAGTGGACGAGCCATCCAGTCGGTACGTGATTCACTTTTGTCGAGCTCTACGCCTAAATATTCTTCCACCAGCGAAGCGAAGCCTGTCGATAGGCCGTGACCGAGAAAAGCGGCCATCAGCTGCGTATCCACCATAGGGAATGGTGTACAACCAAAAGCGTTTTGGAAAACTTCTAAATCTTCACCACATGCGTGCAGCACTTTTAGCACAGAAGTATCTTTTAATAGCGCTACAAACGGCGTCATATCCGTTAATTCAGTCGGATCAATCAGCGAGAGGCGATTACCATCGAAAAGCTGAATCAGACCTAACTGCGGGTAGAAAGTGCGAATACGAACGAATTCGGTATCCAGCATCACTACGTCTGCCTCTCGGGCATGAGTGCAAACCTCTTCTAGGTCTTTGTTTTTAGTAATAATTTGATAGTTCACATACTTCTCGCTATAAAAAATGCCAGCAAAACGCTGGCATTCTATCATTTTTTAAATATCTCGACTCGACGAAATCGGCTTATGCGCTTTTCTTCGCAAGTTCAGCGTCATTCTCTTCGCGTAAAACACGACGCAAGATCTTACCGACATTGGTTTTAGGTAAGTCTTCGCGGAATTCAACCAACTTCGGAACTTTGTAGCCAGTTAGGTGTTCTCGACAATGCGCGATCACTTCGTCTTTGGTCAAGCTCGGATCGCGTTTCACGACATAAATCTTCACTAATTCACCAGACACTTCATGCGGCTGACCAATAGCTGCAACTTCAAGTACTTTTCCGTGTAGTGCTACAACGTCTTCGATTTCGTTCGGGTAAACATTAAAGCCTGATACTAAGATCATGTCTTTCTTACGGTCAACGATATGCAGGAAGCCTTCGTCATCGAACTTAACGATGTCGCCGGTTGATAGCCAGCCGTCTTCGTTAATCGTATCTTTCGTTGCTTCAGGTCGTTGCCAGTAACCTTGCATAACCTGAGGACCACGAACTTGAAGTTCGCCAGTTTCAGTATTCGCAAGAGCGTTACCTTCTTCGTCCACGATACGAACTTCTGTTGATGGTACCGGCAGACCAATAGAGCCATTGTATTCAACAAGATCATGCGGATATGCCGCCACCAACGGAGAACACTCTGTTAGACCGTAACCTTCGAGCAAATAGCAACCCGTGGTCTTTTGCCATCTTTCTGCCACTGAGCGCTGCACTGCCATGCCGCCGCCAACGGCTAAACGTAGATTACTGAAATCCAACTCGTGGAAATCTTCATTGTTGACCAATGCATTAAATAAGGTATTCACGCCCGTAATCGCAGTAAACGGATGCTTTTGTAGCTCTTTCACGAACCCTGGAATATCTCTAGGGTTGGTAATAAGTAAGTTACGACCACCCATTTCGACAAACAGCAGACAGTTTACGGTAAGAGCAAATACGTGATACAGCGGTAATGCTGTTACGACTAATTCACGCCCCGGAGATAAAACCGGTCCGTACGCGCCTTTTGCCTGTAGAACGTTCGCAATCATGTTGCGGTGAGTCAGAATCGCGCCTTTCGCGACACCTGTCGTCCCCCCCGTATATTGCAGGAATGCAATGTCATCCCCAGACATAAACGGTTTAACGTATTGTAGACGACGACCTTTACGTAGAGCCTGACGCATTGAGATTGCACCAGGTAAATCGTACTTAGGCACCATGCCCTTAACGTACTTCACGACAAAATCGACAATCGTACCTTTCGCTCGTGGCAGCATTTGACCAAGACTGGTTAACACTACGTGTTTGACTGGTGTTTTATCGACAATTTGTTCTAACGTATTCGCAAAGTTAGACACAATCACAATCGTCGTCGCACCTGAGTCATTCAATTGGTGTTCAAGTTCACGAGGAGTGTAAAGTGGGTTAACGTTTACGGCGATACAACCTGCACGCAAAATACCAAACAACGCCACTGGGTATTGCAGTAGGTTTGGCATCATCAGAGCAACACGGTCACCCTTTTGCAGTTTTAACTCGTTTTGCAGATACGCTGCGAATGCGCGACTACGCTCTTCCAATTTACGGAAGGTCATAACCGAGCCCATGTTCATGAATGCTGGTTGGTCTGCATATTTTTGTACAGACTGTTCAAACATTTCTACCAAAGACTCATATTGCTCTGGATTAATGGTTTCAGGTACGTCACTTGGATAACGTGAAAGCCATGGTTTATCCACGATGTTACTCCTCGTTTATAACTGGCTAAAAAATAGCGTCCTTTTTATTTTGAAAGCTATTACAGCACAGCGAACGTGCTTGAGCACGCAACTCTCAAACACTTGTTTAAATTTTGTTAACTACACCAAGAATTCGCGTTGCGACCTCGAGTATTTGCTCTAAATGACAGTGATGACCACCCTTGACAGAAACCACTTGCGGTGGGTTCTCTCCCCAATCAGCTTGGTTAGATGGTAAATTCTGAAATCCTTGATCGCCTAATACAATCAAATGAGGACAACGTATTTGGCTGGTAATCGAGTTAGCATGCGCTTGCGCCATTCGGTAAAGCGACGCACATTTTAACTTGGCGTCATGCCGCCAATACCATTTATCTCCTCGCTGCTCTGTTCCACGCTCGACTATCGGTAGAAGTTGCTCAGCGGTTAATTGGTTGGCTTGCATGCGTAATTTTAACGCCAGATCGAAGGAGGCAATGGCTCGCTCTGGCTTGTTTTGCTGTCTTATTCGACTTAAAACGCCATCGCGAAGACGAGGCAAACTGTTAGTAGGATCCTCATGAAGAGGTCCTGCTCCCTCAATTTGCACAAGAGCTTCGACCTGCTCTGGAAACGCTGCACTATAGCAACTTGCGATTAAAGCACCAAGTGAATGCCCTACTAATATCAGTCTGTTTGGTGATAATTCGTCCAAAAACTGATACAAATCGGCAATATAGTCGTGAAAGGGGTAATAATTATCGTGAGATTTATGACTCGATAAACCGTGACCAAAATGATCGATGGCGAGGAGGTGTAAGTGAGGATTAAGTTGATTCAACTGCTCCATGAGCGCTTTAAAGCTGCCCGCATTATCTAACCACCCATGAAGAAAAACGACTGACAAGTCAGCCGTTTTCTCGTTCCCTATCTCAAGGGCTGCCATTTTGCCGGCAGGAAGCTCGAATTGACGCTCATGCATCGCAGATTATTTGACCTGTTTTATCACTTTACCGTCTTGCGGGAAATCATTACGCCACATGCGGCAGTTAATCGAGTAACATGGGTAAAAGTAGGTTGGCGAGTCATACATGCGTACACGTTCTTCAATTTTCCATAAACGGTACCCTTCCCCCTTAATTACTGGGAAGATGTAACCGTGCTCACCGATCTTTCCTTCTTCTTCCCCTGCTCCTTTGCCTACAACCGTCACCAAACGGCCTTCACTAAAGGCGACAGGCTCTAAATAGCCATCAAAATAGGCGACAAAACGCCCCGTAGGCTCTTCATCAATATCAGGTTTACCAGACTTACTGATAGGAAGGTTTACAATCTCTAGACGCGTTTTATCTTTAAAGTTATCCACTTTAGCGATGATTCCACCAAGGCGAACATCTTCACTCACTTGCCCCTGAGACTCAGCAAACGCTTTATAGTCTGTAACGACCAATTCTGTGCTTGCATTTAGCTCCTCTGGCAAAGAGCTACACGCAGACAAACCAACCGTAGCAAATAATGCGAGAAAAAACCGTCCAAAAACCTTCATAAACCACCTTTCAATATTAGTAACCCCAAGCTGGGGAGATCTCACACGTAAATATCGACACCAAGTAATTGAGCCAGTTCCTCTTTTTTAGCTCGATTCATGACATCCATGTACTGCTCCATTGCTTTACGTGCGCCCCCTTCAGGAAGGTCATATTGCACTTGAGCTCGGTGAATTTGGGACTCATCCACGTGTTTTATGGAGTGCGCCACGGCGTTAGCAACCTTTGAAGGCTGACCTACAGGCTGCTTTGTTTGTGATTTATTTACCTGCTTCTTTTGACTGGCTTTATGAGTGCGATTTGCACCGGGAATCAAAGAAGGAGGCAAGCCATTAATCGACGCCATAGCACTCCATAAAAATACAGGGCAAACGCCCTGCTTTTTGTCAGGTTAATGAAAAACGGACTATTCGCGACCAGGAAGTTTTTTCCATGTCACATTATCACGTAAATAAACAGGGCTCGAATCTTCGACCGGCACGGTATTACCCTTTTTAAATTCTTGTTCAGCAAGAATCACGATGTCTTGTGAATCAGGGTACAGAACGTCACTATGCGTCAAATTAAACGGTAGGTCTGCTAATACTTCTTGGTAAGCATCCCAACCAGTACCTGCTGTCGTCCACGTTTTGTCGTCTGCTTGTGCTTCTTCAACGAGACGTGCTGGTGGAATTACGCACTCTGCATCCATCTCTGCCCACTCACCGTTTGCTTGGCGAGTGTAACGTGCCCAGTAAACTTCACCCATACGTGCGTCAATAGCCACAGCGACATCGGTCACACCATGTAAGCGATAGCTACCTTGAGCCATTGCAGCCAGCGTTGAAACGCCGATCATAGGTAAGTCAGCACCGAACGCCAAACCTTGTGCGATACCAATACCGATACGAACGCCAGTAAAGCTACCTGGACCACGTCCAAACGCTAACGCATCCAGCTCTTGTAGAGTCAGGCCAGCTTCTTTGAGTACTTCATCAACCATTGGCAGTACTTTTTTGGTGTGATCGCGTGGTGCAACCGCGCTACGTGAAATCACTTGATCATTAGCCAACAACGCAACTGAACAGTTTTCAGTCGCTGTATCGATAGCAAGAATTTTTGCGCTCATTTAACTCTCTACAACTCTCATTTATTGGGTTATGCCTCAGCACTTGCGTCTGTGACAGATTGTTCTGCTTTCAGGAATGCTTTGATTCCATCTAAGTCTCGCGTCCTTGGGATAGGTGGTAGACTTCCGAGGAAAATACCACCATAGTCTCGCGTGACGAGGCGATTATCACAAATGATCAACGCACCGTGATCCTTCTGATCTCGAATTAATCGCCCGACTCCCTGCTTTAACGTAATCACTGCATCCGGGATTTGTACTTCAGCAAATGGTTCACCGCCACGTAATCGACAATCCTCGATACGGGCTTTGAGTAACGGATCGTCAGGGGCGGTAAACGGTAATTTGTCGATAATAACACAGCTCAGCGCATCACCTCTAACATCAATCCCTTCCCAGAAAGCGCCCGTCGCCACGAGTAAAGCGTTACCCAGTTCCATAAACTCCGCCAAGGTTTTCTGCTTACTCATCTCCCCTTGCATTAACACAGGCAGCTCAAGTACTTCTCGGAACTTCTCACCTAGTTCACGCATCATGCTGTGCGAGGTACATAAAAAGAAGCAGCGACCATCATTTTCTTCAATCACCGGAGCAAGCATTCGGACTAACTTATCCGCTAAGCCGTTACTGTTTGGCTCTGGCAAATACCTTGGCACACAAAGGCGCGCTTGCTTTTGATAATCAAAGGGGGACGGCAGAGAAAATTGCTTTGTAGGCTTGAGGCCAAGGCGCTCAGTAAAGTGCTTGAAATCGCCCGATACGGCTAGGGTTGCTGACGTGAAAATCCAAGCGCCTTGTTTAATCTCTATTTGCTCATGGAACTTGTCCGCGACAGAAAGAGGCGTAATGTGCAGAGCGAAATGACGAGGCGAGGTATCGTACCAGTATGAGTAACCGGTAATATCGACATCACATACCCGGTCGATACGGCCTTTGATCAAATTTGCTCGTTCAAAGGCGGTATCCAGTAATTGACTGCGCCCTAAGGCTATTTTGAGTACATCAATCGCCAATTCGAGGCTGTCAGTTAAGCGCAATAATTCTCGCTTAATAGAACCTGATTGCAACGCCTCACGCCAGTTGCCACGAAAGCCTGGCTCACCCAATACAATCCGCATGTCCATTGCGCTTTGCATGAGTTTGTCGCCCACTTTTTGCAATTGACGCATATCTTTGGCTTCGGTGCGATAGGCTATTTCAATGTCTTTGGCAAGATCGTGAATTTGGCGGCTTGAAACTGACTGGCCGAAATATTCGCTCGCAATATCTGGCAACTGATGAGCTTCATCAAAAATAAACACATCGGCTTCTGGAATCAGTTCACCGAATCCTGTTTCTTTGATCGCTAAATCAGCAAGAAACAAGTGATGGTTCACTACAACAATGTCGGAATCCATGGCTCGCTTACGCGCTTTCAATACAAAGCAATCGGTGTAGCTCGGACATTCTTTACCTAAACAGTTATCATTGGTTGAGGTGATAGTCGGAATGATCATGCTGTCTTCTGGCAGATCATCACAATCCCCAAGGTCACCTGTTTTGGTTTCTGATGACCAAGCACGCACTTTAACCAGTTGAGTTAATAACGTCGGGTCAGATTCATTAGTGTGGCTTTCGACCATTTGGCGGCTCAAACGATCCAAACACAGATAATTAGAACGCCCTTTTAATAACGCCACTTGGCCATAAAAACCAAGCGCATTGACCATGAGCGGTAAGTCACGATGGTACAACTGCTCTTGCAAGTTTTTCGAGCCTGTACTGATGATCACTTTTTTACCGCTTAACAGCGCAGGGACTAAGTAGGCGAAGGTCTTACCGGTTCCGGTTCCTGCCTCCACCACCAACTGGGTTTGATCTTTGATCGCACTGCTGACGGCTTCCGCCATATCGATTTGTGGCTGACGAGCTTGAAAGCCAGGAATGGCCTTACCTAACGCGCCATCAGAGGAAAAAGTTTTTGCGATCATGCTTGGTATTGAGTTTGAAAAATTATCGAGAGTATATCAGAGGAATAGGAGTGACATCAGCCCACAATCTGACCAGCTTGCGGCGACACGCGGATATTTTGTTGAAACCAACGTAAGAATAGATTATTTATGGTGAAACATGGCAGTACAGTTACACCCGCCAGGGAATAATAACAAATTCGTACGCTAAAATATTAATGCATGGAAGTACCTGATTTATGGAAAAGAAAACACTGTTGACCCACTGTTCTGACGCCCCGGGTCTCATCTCGAAAATTACTAATATCTGTTACAAGCACCAACTCAACATCGTTCACAATAACGAATTTGTTGATAATACCAGTGGCCACTTTTTCATGAGAACGGAGTTGGAGGGGTACTTCAACGATCAAACGTTTCTTGCCGACTTGGACCAAGCTCTCCCGCAAGGTGCTAAGCGTAAATTGGTTGGCTCTCGCCGTAAGCGCATCGTCATTCTCGTCACAAAAGAAGCGCATTGTTTAGGCGATATTCTGATGAAAACCTACGATGGAAGCCTAGATGTTGAGATCGCCGCTGTGGTGGGGAATTACGACAAACTGCAAACTCTCACTGAACGCTTCGACATTCCTTACCACCATGTGACCCATGAAAACCTTAGCCGTGAAGAACACGAGCAGAAGATGCTAGAAGTGATCGATCAATACGATGCTGACTTTTTGGTGCTAGCTAAATACATGCGCGTATTAACGCCGACGTTTGTTGAGAAATATCACCACAAAATCATTAATATTCATCACAGCTTCTTACCTGCTTTTATTGGCGCGAAGCCATATCAACAAGCTTACGATCGCGGTGTGAAAATCATCGGTGCAACAGCACACTTCGTGACTAATGATTTAGATGAAGGGCCGATCATCAAGCAAGACGTAATTCCTGTCGACCATACATTCAATGCCCAAGATATGGCGCAAGCGGGACGCGATGTAGAGAAGAACGTATTGAGTAAGGCTTTGAATAAAGTGATCAATGACCACGTCTTTGTTTATGGGAATAAGACAGTGATCCTGTAATCCCTCCGTACTAGTTACAACGATAGTGAAACCCGTCCAACTTGGCGGGTTTCATCTTTTCAGAAGATCCCCCCTCCAATTCTTAACCATCAAAGTTAAACCTATACGTTATAATTTTTCATTTCTCCATAACTATTTACTGAGAGAATGATTCCGTTTATCATTTGCCCTCCTTATAATAAACCACGTTAATATTACGGAATTAAAATGAAAAAAACGTTAGTGGCTTTTCTGATTGGGCTGACTTTACCAGCAACCACAATCGCAGATACTCTTGAGCCTGTTCAGAATGATGTATCCACTCGCATTATCGGCGGCGAACCTGCCAACACTTCCGACTGGAAATTTATTGCTTCACTGGTACGTAAAGGACAACCTACATCTATTGGTCACTTTTGTGGTGGCAGTTTCCTAGGTGGAAAATACGTATTAACTGCTGCGCACTGTGTGGAAGGTCTTAATGCGGACGATCTGGATATCGTTCTTGGTCTTTATGACAAAAACAGAGAGTCTCAAGCACAGCGCATCGCCATTAAAAATATCTATTCACATGATGAATATAACAACATAACAACGAACAATGACATCGCTCTTATTGAATTAGAACGCAATATCGATAGCGCAACTATTGACCTGGCAACGCCAGAACTTTTAGATAGCGTACGCGTAGGAGACAAGTTGCACGTGGCTGGATGGGGAAATACGTCCACGACAGACCGAATATACCCAACCGTTTTACAACAAGTAGATTTGGAATACGTAGATCGAGCTACCTGCCAAAACCTACCAGGAAACTACTCTAATGTATCAGATGACGGTATTTGCGCCGGATACTATTGGGGAGGTAAAGATAGCTGCCAAGGAGATAGCGGCGGTCCACTCATCGTTGATGATAACGGTATCAACAAATTGCTAGGCGTGGTCAGCTGGGGGGATGGATGTGCTCAACCAAACGCTTATGGTGTTTACGCCAACGTCGCTCATTTTCAACACAATGGATGGATAGATAGCCATCGCAATACTATCAGCTTCACTAAGTACCGAGATCTTCGTTTCGTTGAGCGAAAAGCGCAGCAAGAGACCTTTACTATTCGTAATGACGATACTATCCCATTCAACATCTACCAAAGCACAATATCATACGGAAGTACCATCGAGAAAAGCACTTGTACTGGTACCTTAAAGCCTTCGCAAAGCTGTCAAATTACCGTCGGCTACCAACCTAGCTATTCGGGATCAGAAACAACGATAGAGCTCTTTACCGATCATCCGAAACTGTCCAGACTCACAACAACTTTCGAGTATTCAGGTGTAGATAAAGCAAGCAGATCAGTGCGTAATGCCATTCCGCTAGCAGACGCAAATGTTTATACCGGTCAAAACGCTTGGACGGCTGAAAATGGTGAACTGCAATCAGCGGATATGGGAGCTTATCCTGGTGTATCTGAGCTGGTTTTGACCGATCTTCCGAAGGGCAAACTTACCATGGATCTCAAAGTAATGTCCGATGGTTTTGATTACTTGTTCATCTTAGTTAATGGTGAAATTTACGATAGCACCAACCAACTCCTCGATTATAAAGAGATCCAGATCGATCTTTACAAAGCATCTAATACGATAACGTTTGAATACGTCCAACACCCGTTTTCAAGTGGCATTTACAGCGCGCAAGCATTTGTTCGCAACATAAATATGTCAGTCAGCACAGATAATACGGGCGATGCTGGTAACGACGTTAATAAAAAGTCTAGTTCAGGCGGCAGTTTATCTATTGGCCTACTGGTGTTAATGGCTGCAGGTTCATTCGTACGACGCAAAAAAAGGTAACGAGATGAAACATAGACTCAAGATATTCCTACTTGGTTTGGGCACTATCAGTTTAACTGCATGTTCAGCAAACGCAGGACTGCAAACAAACCAGACGTCTGAGCACCAAGCAATGATGGTAGAGACTTATAGGACAAGTGAGAGTCAAATTTCATTTATCACAGAGTCTAACGGCTGCAGTGAAAACGAGGACTTTAGCCTAAAAATAGAGCAAAGCTCACAGACAGAAGCTCTTATTACTATCGTTAGAGACAAGGCGGATCATTGTAAACGAATGCCGTTTGCCAAAACTTTTACACTGCCTTTAGATGAAGAGTTGAAAGGCAAAAAACTTTCCATTACCAACCCAAAAAGCAAGTCACTGGCTAAATAGTGATTCGCTTACGAAAGGGAGCCTCGGCTCCCTTTTTGCCTATCGCAACTCAGCAATTCTCACCCTAGCGTTTTACGCCTGCTCAGACTCCACAATACGCTTAAGTGAATGCGGGTGCAGTTTGATACAAATGCCTTGGTACTTAAACGCCACTGTTGGGTTATTCAAGCGTTCGCCATCCCCTTTCGGGCTCGACAGTTTGATCTTCACACCCAGCTCTTCTAACTCATTAAAGCGTGCGCCAAACGCTGGATAAGTGTGTCTCAAATCAGCAAGAAACTCATCTGCGGTTTCGGCATGAGACGGAATCACAAACTCCACATGTTCCCAGCTTTCAGTTGGGTAGATTTTGCCTTCCGCAGGGTATGGCAGCTCCAGACACTCAATCTTCCAGCCACGACTTTCCAACGCTTTATCGAACTCAATAACAATAATTGGGCGACCGTTGATTTTCGCTTGTGAAATCACCTTTCCGTATTGACTCCAAGCCTCATGCGCAGCTTTTGCGGTATCAGTATCGTTAATACGCAACGCAATATGGTCAGCTTGAGCAAAGCTCAGATCCAGTTTTAACAGGGATGCAAACTCTTCAATCTTCGCCATAAATGCATCCAAATCTTGGATCATCAATTCAGGCGCTAGGCGTTTTTCAACTAGTTGAGTCGTCATTGTGGCTCTCTTGTGGGGCTATTTATCTCATTACTCTGAGCGCAATAGTAAACGCAAACCAAGCCTCATTTCCATTCAATCGAAAAAGTATAAATTTCCCCAATTCCTCTCTGTATGAAAAGCAATAAAGTTGTTATCATTAGCCCCATTTTTGTGAACTCCAGCAGAACTTGGCACTTACTTCGCCGAGTTCTTCGTCCTTGAATTGAAGGAAACGCGTGTGAATATCCAAGCACTTATTAATGACAAAGTATCTCAGGCTCTAGAAGCCGCTGGCGCACCTGCAGGAAGCCCTGCGGCGGTACGCCAATCAGCAAAGCCACAATTTGGTGACTACCAAGCAAACGGCGTAATGGGCGTTGCTAAAAAACTGGGTACTAACCCACGAGAATTTGCACAGAAAGTACTGGATGTTCTAGACCTAGACGGTATTGCGAGTAAGACAGAAATCGCAGGTCCTGGTTTCATCAACATTTTCCTAAGCGAAGAGTTCCTAGCAAAACAAGCGGAAGCAGCACTGGCTGACTCACGTCTTGGCGTTGCAGCAGACGAAGCTCAAACTATCGTTGCTGACTACTCTGCACCAAACGTTGCTAAAGAAATGCACGTTGGTCACCTACGTTCAACCATCATCGGTGATGCGGTAGTACGTACTCTTGAGTTCCTAGGTCACAAAGTGATCCGTGCGAACCACATCGGCGACTGGGGTACTCAGTTCGGTATGCTTATCGCAAACCTTGAGCGTGTACAACAAGAGTCTGGCGAAGTTTCTATGGAACTGGCTGACCTTGAAGGCTTCTACCGTGAGTCTAAGAAACTGTACGACGAAGACGAAGAATTCGCAGTGAAAGCGCGAAACTACGTTGTGAAACTGCAAAGCGGTGACGAGTACTGTGCAGAAATGTGGAAAAAACTCGTTGATGTAACCATGATCCAAAACCAGCGCAACTACGACCGTCTAAACGTGTCACTGACTCGTGACGACGTGATGGGCGAGAGCATGTACAACGACATGCTTCCTAAGATCGTTGCAGACCTAAAAGAACAAGGTCTTGCCGTTGAAGATGATGGCGCGCAAGTTGTATTCCTAGATGAATACAAGAACAAAGATGGCGAACCAATGGGCGTTATCGTTCAAAAACGCGATGGCGGTTTCCTATACACAACAACAGACATCGCATGTGCAAAATATCGTTATGAAGAGCTAAGCGCAGACCGTGTGCTTTACTTCATCGACTCACGTCAACACCAGCACCTAATGCAAGCTTGGACAATTGTTCGTAAAGCAGGCTACGTACCTGAGTCAGTATCTCTTGAGCACCACGCGTTCGGCATGATGCTTGGTAAAGATGGTAAGCCATTCAAGACTCGTGCGGGTGGTACCGTTCGTCTTGCCGACCTTCTAGATGAAGCAGAAGTTCGTGCAGCACAACTGATCGAATCTAAAAACCCTGAACTGGATGCGGAAGAAAAAGAGAAGATCTCTAAAACAGTTGCAATGGCAGCGGTTAAATACTCTGACTTATCTAAACACCGTACGACTGACTACGTGTTCGATTGGGACAACATGTTAGCGTTTGAAGGTAACACAGCACCATACATGCAATATGCATACACTCGCGTAGCTTCTATTTTCGCTAAAGCTGGTGTTGCTATGGACGCTCTCCAAGGTGACATCAAAATCACTGATGAGAAAGAGAAAGCACTTATTGCTAAACTTATGCAGTTCGAAGAAGCGGTTCAATCTGTCGCTCGCGAAGGCCAACCGCACATCATGTGTAGCTACCTATTCGAACTAGCAGGTCAGTTCTCTAGTTTCTACGAAGCGTGCCCTATCCTAGTTGCTGAAGACGAAGCTGTGAAACAAAGCCGTCTGAAACTAGCAGCGCTAACAGCGAAGACCATCAAGCAAGGTCTGTCTCTACTAGGTATTGATACTCTAGAGCGCATGTAAGCGATTCGAGAATCGAGAATCGAGAATCGAGAATCGAGAATCGAGAATCGAGAATCGAGAATCGAGAATCGAGAATCGAGACGATTTAGAAAGGTTGGCGTGAAAGCGTCAACCTTTTGTTTTATCTGGCGTATACTGATGTCATTCAATTCAAATCGGATAATATAATGAGTTTTGAACTGCACCCTCAATTGGCAAAAGACACTACCGTTATCGGTCACTTCCCTCTGTGTGTGGCGCTTCTGCATAAAGACAATGCTGTGCCATGGGTTATCTTGGTACCAAAACGTGCAAACCTAAAAGAGCTTCACCACTTGCCAATGAAAGAACAGCAACAGTTTTTGCTAGAGTCTCAAGCGGTAAGCCAAGCACTGGAAGCAACATTCCGTCCAGACAAGTTAAACCTCGGTGCACTAGGTAACATGGTGCCGCAACTGCACATTCACCATATCGCTCGCTTCAAAGATGACATAGCATGGCCGGGACCGGTTTGGGGTAATACCAAAGGTGAATTCCGTACAGAAGAAGAGCAAAACGAATTGCTTGGTCGTATTAAGAACGTGTTATCACTGAGCTCTATTTTCCAAAAAGCATAAGCACTGTAAGCGAAAATAATTCGCCTTTGAATACGGCTAAAATAGACAGAGAAAGATTAATACGTATTTGTAACAATCTTTCTCATTTTTCTGGGATTATCACTAAAATAAAACTTGTTTAGACTGCCCGCTCAGTTAGAGAGGGTCATCATGAAACAAGTCTTCAACACATTCCGATACGTCAGCTGGATCGCCATCATCTGTTCTATGGCTGCTTCATTCTTGCTTTTTCTTATGGGTGCAGCAAAAACCTATTCAGCATTTGCGGTCTTCGTTCTTAATCAAACACCTCCAGAAGCACTCGCACATTTAGATAAAGCAGACATCGCGATCGCTTATTTGATCAAGTCACTGGATACATTTCTTGTCGCACTAGTTTTGTTCATCTTTGCTCACGGCATCTACACACTATTTATTTCCAACAAAGCTAAAGCGAAAACACAAGAGCAGTCGGTTTTGCATTGGATCAGAACCCCAAACATCGGCCATCTAAAAAACATTTTGGCTGAAGTCATCATCGTGATCTTGTTTGTGAAATTCTTAGAGCTCGTGCTGATTAACTTCGACAGCTTAGATTGGACGATCTTAACATTACCTATTTCGATTTTAGTTTTAAGTCTTGGTTTGAAGTTCCTAGGGTTAGGCGCGACTAAACACTCTGAAGAACATTAATTTCGCTGTATTCACAAACAATAACCAGCAAAATAAAAGCCGCATCATTGCTGATGCGGCTTTGTCGTTTTTACGTGATAATTTTTAGGTGACTAATTTTGATAGTCGCTACATGGTGACTGTCAGAGACAAACCATCTTGTTTAGTCACTGAGTAGCGAACTCGAGTCACGTCATGAGCTTTATTGGTGTCAACTAGGCGGCTAATTTTGCCCTTCTTAATCCACACACTTAACATCGCGTCAGCACCATCTTCACTCATCCCAAACTGCTTAGCCAGATCTGACTGGGAAACGGTTCCTTTGTCTGCAATGTATTGATAAAGCTCTTTTAAAATCATGCTACTTGCGCCTCTAATGCACCGTTTTGTTTCTTACCAACTCGTTTGAACACACGGTATGTGCCAAAGAAGATAGCTACGATCACTGCCATCCAAATGCCACTTGTCACTGGGCTATCTGCGAAATGCGTCAATTGGTTGTAGAACGTCGCACATAGGTAAGCCAAGCCCATTGTCCAAACCGCGATAAAGCGTGCGAACTTATGACCAAACTCACGTACGTAAGCCCCCATCGCCGCCACACAAGGTGTGTACAGTAGGATAAAGATTAGGTAAGCAAATGCGGCATTGCCAGAAGCAAACTGCGATTTAATGTTACCGAAGATAGAAGCATCGACTTCTTGTTCTTCGGCAACGGCATTTGAGTCAGTTAAGTCACCCACTTCAATGCCTAGTGGATCTGAGTAGCTCAAACCGGCTAGGTTTTCAGGGATACTCATTACTGCCTCTTCTAGGCTGCCCATTAGATCAAATTCTGCGTCTTCACCGTCGCTTGGCGTGGTGTATAGGCTGTTAAGCGTACCAACTACCGCCTCTTTTGCGAAGATACCGGTAACGATACCAACCGTCGCTGGCCAGTTATCTTCTTGAACACCGATTGGTGAGAATACTGGAGTCACAACTTGCGCTGCTTTAGAAAGCACAGAGTTTTCGCTGTCTTCGTTACCAAAACTGCCATCAGTCCCCAATGAGTTGAAGAAACTCAGAATAGCAACAACGATAACGATGGTTTTACCTGCACCAAGTACAAAGCGCTTTAGCTTTTGCCAAGTTTTGATCACCACGTTTTGTAGCGTCGGAAGCTCGTAATCTGGCATTTCCATCACTAGGCTGTCGCTGCTACCTGGGTAAAGCGTGTGCTTAAGGAAAAGACCTGTGAAGATCGCTGCCACAATACCAAGTAGGTAAAGTGCGAATACAATGTTCTGGCCAGAACCTGGGAAGAATGCCGCAGCGAATAGCGCGTATACAGGCAGACGAGCACCACATGACATAAATGGTGCCATAGAGGCAGCCAGTTTACGCTCACGTTCTTGGTCTAGAGTACGAGTTGCCATGATTGACGGTACGTTACAGCCAAAACCAAGAACCAACGGTACAAATGCTTTGCCCGGTAGGCCGATCTTCTGCATCACTTTATCTAGTACGAATGCTGCACGAGCCATGTAACCTGAGCTCTCAAGTACCGCTAGGAAGAGGTACAAACACGCGATAACCGGAATGAAGGTTGCAACCGTCTGGATACCACCACCGATACCATCAGCAAGAACCGTCACTAACCACACAGGCAAATGACCGTCTAACAAGTGATGCCCACCATCAACCAATAATGCGCCCACACCAATGTCAAAAAAGTCGATAAATGCACTACCGATGTTAATCGAGAACATAAACATCAGGTACATAACAACAAAGAAGAAAGGAATTCCAATCCACTTGTTCAAAATAAACTGGTCGAGTCTTTCAGTCACACTACGACTTAACTTGCCTTCGCTTCGGCGAACTTTTTTACACTGTTCATGCAGATGCGTGTACTTAGTATCCGCGACATGCAAATCGATATCCAAATCTAACGTCGTAATGACTTCCAAGACTTTGCTTCTATCAATATCAGAAAGACTATTGAGCACCATTGTGTCTTTTTCAAGCGCACGAATCGCTAGTGCACGATGAGCGACGTTTTGGTCGTTAAAAAGTGCGGAAACCGTTTGAATTGCCGACTCCATCTTCTCACCGTAATGCAAAGACAATTCTTTAAGTGGCACTCCTTGAACGATGGATTTATGGAGCTTTTCTTTAAACTCTGCCACTTGAGTTTTATTGGTTGCAGATAAACTGACAACCGGACAACCTAACGTTTTCTCAAGCTCTGCAACGTTAATCATCTGACGTTCACGCTTTAGCGCATCCATCTTGTTGAGGACAACAATCATAGGGCGACCAAGTTCGCGAAGTTGCAGCGTCATGTATAAGCTGCGCTCTAAACTTGTAGCATCCACCACGTTAATAATGAGATCAGCAGGATGAGTTAGAACCGCACGCGATGCGATGGATTCATCAATACTATTACTATCATTACCACTGTCTAATGAGTAAATACCCGGAAGGTCAGTGAGCAAAAACTCATCCCCAGCATGCTTGAATTGTCCCGTTTTCTTTTCAACCGTGACGCCTGCCCAGTTACCAACTTGCTGTTTTGCGCCAGTTAAACCATTAAATAGCGTCGTTTTACCACTATTAGGGTTACCTACGGTTAGCACTTGATATTGCATTACACTCGCTCCACTTCAATTTTCTGAGCAATTGTTTCTCGCAATGCGACAGACACACCACGGACTTCGACTTGTAAAGGATCGCCCATTGGCGCACGTCGAATCACTTTGACTTCTGTATTGGGAAGCAGCCCCATTACCATGAGTTTCTTTCTGATATCTGATGAAAGACCATCTAACAACCGAATCGTCACCGTATCGCCAGGATTAATCTCTGATAACTTCATAGTGGCCCTTAAGAGTATTGCTAATGAGAAATATTATTATTTAATAAGTTTAGGTTGCCAATATTACTCCCCTATACCCCTTCAATCCTTGTGTGAAATCAAAGATTCCGTAAATGTTTTCACGCTTTCAAACGTTAACTTCGTAAATTTCCTCTCGTTATTTACGTCAAAATTAACAATTACAAATGACACCTAACGAAACAAAAATGTCACAAACCAAAACAGAAAACAAAAAATTCAAATTAAAACAATGGCTTAAGTAAAAAACCAAACGTTGTCGCTTTTCTCATATAAACATGGCGTTATTTTTATAAGAAAAATAAGTAACCTCTCGTATAGTTACTCCATCGAGAGGGCAACCTCTCTAATAAATTCCAGAGGTGGCATGGCAACATGTCACTCCGGCAGCAAGCGAAGGTGTCCTTGACACCCGTGGTATAGTCCCCCCGGCTATACCACGATATTTTTTTTCACCTCTTTCAAAACTTCTTTACCTTATTCATCTTTTCAACACAGTTTTCGTTTTCACGAATGTCGCATGCCATCACTCCCCCAAATGAACCACGCTCTTTTGATACAGCAATACAACTGTCATTTATTTGTTGCAACTATCAGTAAATCATTCTCTTGAAGCCATTTATGCTTATTGCTATGAACATCGCGACTAACAGATAGAACGTGATCGTGCTTACGTGTTGAGAATGGATTTGTAGGCTAGATGTGATGAAGAAACAATGAAACTTACTGCGTTAGCAACTGCAGCAATAATAGAGCACTGTATGCAGCTCCCCAGCATCTTAACTATTAACTAGGGAGCGTATAATGAAGGTTTTCTAGTTAATTTCTTGGCTTTCTTGAGTCAAAGCAAACTTGGAAGGGGGCAAACCAAAATGCAGCTTAAACTTTTGGCTAAAGTAAGATGGATCATTAAAGCCACAGTTAAAGGCGACTTCACTGATTTTCTCACCCGCCAATAACTGTTCACACGCCGTTTCTAAACGAACCTCTGTGACATAGTCTTTTAACGTTCTTGACGAGGCAGATTTAAAACGTCTCTGCAAAGAGCGTTCAGACATATACAGCATTTTAGCGGCTGACGCAGTGCCAAATTCAGGATCATGGTAATGCTCTGCCACTAATTGATAGACTTTTTGCAACCACTCTTTCTCTGGTGTGACTTGATCTTCTGCAATAGTTACAGGATTGAGTTCTTGCTGCGGTTCATCCAGATAACTACTTTCCTTCGCAGATGGCCATGTAATCTCGACTTTGTTTTGAGCATCAGAAGAGAAGACAGCCAAATAACCACCACTCGTTGTCACTAGTTGGGCAAGGTGGTCAATACTCAACTCAGAGTGATTTAAGTTAGATGGAAGCCCAGTCGCGACTTTATTAGGTAATTGCGTCCCGTAATCAAGAAAGCTCAATGACACAATATCATGCCCCTTTTCTAGCATAATTCTAACCGTTTGACCCCGGAAAGAGCGCTTGATGATATTGGCAAAAATGCTATTGAAAATAACATCAAGATTAAAGCTTTCCAGAGCAACCCGGCTCTGCTTACTCTCATCTTCTAGCTCTACCAAAATACCCGCTTTTGCAAAGTCATCTTGCCATACATCAACCACTGACTGAGTTATCTGACTCAAGTTGTAGTTCTGACTCCCACCACTTACATCACTTGGAACACTTTTGAGTTCATTTAACTGCCAATTCGTTTTAGCCAAATGATCCTCTGTCGCAGTATCCAGAGGCATAGGTAGTTTCGCCACAATAAAGTCGACGCTTGATTTTATGGATAGAGCTACATGGTCTACGAGTAGGTTTCTAACTTGAATCTGTTTACGTAATTGCTGGTTGCTCGTAAGCAACACTCTACTTTGATGTCTTAACTGATTCGTTTTGAGAGTCACTTGAGCTGCTAGATCACGGTTAGCCTGTACAACGTAGCGAGAGCGCCAGAAAACAAGTAATGCGACGACCGCAATACTAGCTACGACAAAGCCTAAAATAGCAAATCGCGATAGATACCAAGGATGAAGGACGATAAAGTGAGATTCTAAACCAACGACTCCAGCGGCAACTTGAGACTCATTACTGACCTGCAAGTGATATTCACCGGAACTAAGGTGCTCGAGTGTCAGTTGGCCCCCCTCTAACGTTTGCCATGGGTCATCGTTGTTCAATCGATAGTACAAATTTTGACTGTCTGGTTTTGGCATCACACCGAATAAAAAACTCAGCGAAGATCCATATGGCAGTGTGATCCCATTCAGATCGGCACTACCAACTTGCAGAACTTCATTTTCAAGCACAACTTGGCTAACAATAAACTTAGACTCTGGGGGATTAGATACAAGCAGCTTGGATGCTTCTGCTTTTACGAGTCCGTACTTCGACCCCAGAACAAGCTCTCGCTCACCAATTTCTGTCTGCTGTATAACGCTACAAATACCAGGGAGGAACTCATTGTTCATTAAGCCTGATGACGATGCGTAATGTTTCACTAACTCACCCGAAAGGTGGTAATAGCTTAAACCGACAGAGGAAGCTAACCATACACCTTGCCTGTCTCTGATCAAGCAAGCAGGTCTGGCGTTGGGCTCACTCATTTCAACAACACGTTTTTCATCGCTTCGTGTATCAGTTTTAAACACACCATAAGATGAAGCAAACCACTGGCTGCCATCAACCGCCGTGGTCATGTCTAATGATTCACCAAACTTTTCTGAAAAACGGATAAACTGGATGTTGTCATTACTGTATTGGTATACGCCATGATCGGTGCCTATTAATAGGGCATCTTGAGTATCATATAGGCGCGTAACCTTAGCAGGCAAATACTGACTTACTAGCCACTCACTTCCAAAGTTTCGTACGCTTTGTGCAGCAGTATCAACATTGTAAAGATGGTATCCGCTTGATACCCAAAGACGGTCATCACCATCAACGGTCACATGCTCTACGGCATGTCCGGCCATAACCTGTAAATAAGGAAATGTAATCTTGTTGAGACCATTTAGCTCAAATATTTCCAGCCCTTTTGAGGTTGCAAGCCAAAGCATGCCGTTTTGAAACGCAAATTCATTGATCTGCGACTCCAACTCTAAGACTTGGTTAATCCCACTCTTTCCTGAACGATAAATCTTTCGGTCATCAGCAAACCAAAGCGCACCATCAGGACCTTCAATAGTTTGCCGAATTCGTCCAGATAGGGTGTGTGAGTCATAACTACTAAAGGTCACTCGTTCAAATTTTTTACTAAATAGCGAGTAATAACGAATACCTTGGTTAGTCGCAATCCACATCCCTCCCATATTGTCACTCAACAACGAATAAATCTTCGTGTTATCTAACTCTAACTCAAGAAAACTTGCAGGCGCGACTTCGGTGACCTCACCTGAAAAAAATGAGTACAAATAAAGGCCATGCTCTGTCCCCACCCAGTACTCTTGATTTGTCTCTGCGAATGTCAAAACATGTGAGCCGCCAATTCTAATCACTTCTTTATCAGGCTGGTAAATGTTGAAAATTAAAGCGCCACGCAATGTACCTATCAAAATTTCTCTTCGCGTGTGTGAATAATAGACTTTCTCAATGTAGTTTTGACCTGAGGCAGCGACATGGTCAAACTTATCACCTTCAGAAAGATAGAAGCCGGAAGTCGTTGCTAGTGCCCACTTCGTTTCAACTAGCACCGCATCATTAATGTAAACGTAGCTATTATTACTATGTTGATAGAGCTGCAATAGAGAGAAAGAGTTTAACTCGCTAGTGTCGATATTGTAGGTATAGAAATGCGCGCCATCACTCACCCAAATATAGTTCTTTGAAGACCCTATTTTTCTTATTTGTGAGCCTGGATTTAAACTAAAGACTAAACGTCGCTCCTGATTTGGATAAGTTCGATAGACCTCATTTTCAATAAAGGTCCAAAAAGCACCTTTATGATAGGCCAACTGCTTGGCCGACGTTTGTAGGAAGCTACCTGATTTAGGCAATATAGTTTGACCATCGTAAAACAGGACTCTCCCGTGTACGTCATGAATCCACAAACCGCCCTTTTCACCCAAGAACAACTTTTTAGCCGCGATAAAAGTACCCTTTGCCTGAGTTGGCAAAGGGTAAAAGATTGCATTTGCATTATGAAGCGCAAATGCTTGGTAGGATAAGACAAAGCCCAACAGAGCAAGGGCTAATTGGCGTAGCAAGACGAAAACCTTTTGTATCAATTTGTGCTCTGAAAGTGACCGTTCATCGTTTGTAAAACATGGATTGATACGGTTATTTTGAGCTGATAATTATTGGTAATGATATCTCAATTACTTTCTGAGAAAAGGCTCGCCTTACCAAAGGTTGTAATTCTTACTACTGGATCACGTTAAAAAGACTACTCCTACATTACGACAGCACTTAATCTGACTTTTTGTTCAAGCATTGCTCAAAACTATTCGCCATATTGTTGAGAAAAGTAAAGTAACTGCCAGGTTTTGCTTCAATTGTACTCCCTAACGGGTCAAGCTCGCCTTTAGCGACATCACTGCCTCTCATTACGCTCTGAACGACAGCCGGGGTAAACTGAGGTTCAGAAAATACACAAGCCACATCTCCACCACTTAGCTTTTGACGAATTTGAATTAAGGTCTTCGCTCCTGGCTTGCGTTCTGGGCTCACAGTAAAATGCCCCATTTGATTTAGTTCATAACGATCTTCGAAATAACCGTAAGCATCATGGAATACAAAGTAACCTTTGTTTTTTACTGGTGCCAGCTTCTGCTTTATCTGTTGGTCAGTGTCTTTTAGCTCGAGTTCAAACTTTTTGAGGTTCGCTTGATATTGAGCTGCATTTTCCGGATCAAGTGATACAAGTTGATTCACAACAGCCTTGGCCACTTGTTGTGCTTGGCTTACACCTAGCCAAAAGTGCGGATCATGTGAGCCATGATCGTGCCCATCATGGTCATGGTTGTGCTCACTATCAAATTCACGCAATTCTAGATTTGGAATTTGACTAATAGTCAAAGTATTCGATCTATCCGAAACAACTTTCTCTAGAAACGGTTCAAGATCATGTCCGTACCAGATAACCAAATCAGCCGAAGCGACCTTTTTAACATCCGATGGACGCAAAGCATAGTCATGGGGTGATGTGTTAGACTGCAATAGCACGTCTGGTGAAGTTACTCCTTGAGTAAGCTCTGTTACTAACAACTGAATAGGTTTGATACTCGTCAGTACCGTTACCGCCTGTGCTGGCAGTGTTAACATTGCTGAGGCAGCAAGAATTAATGCTCTTTTCATAGTTTTACTTGGGATATGGCGTGGAAAGTGAGATAATGTTACATTATAACATTATTGATTTGCAAATGAGTTTCATTCATGTCTTCCTTAGTCCATCTTGAGCAGTTATGCGTCGAGTTCGATGGCCGCAGAGTTCTCGATAACATTAGTATGGAATTAGAAAAGGGCAAAATAACTACCCTAATTGGTCCCAATGGAGCGGGAAAATCAACGTTAGTCAAAGTTATCTTAGGTCTTCAAAAGCCGACTAGCGGCAAGTTGAACCGACAAAGAAAACTGAAAATTGGTTACGTTCCTCAAAAGTTGAAGCTCAATGACTCCCTTCCATTGAATGTAACCCGCTTCCTAAATTTAGCAGGAAAATACAGTAAGCAGGAGTGCATTGATGCATTAAGGCTTGTTGGCGCTGAACATTTACTTAATAGTAATATGCATCGCTTATCCGGTGGTGAAAACCAACGAGTGTTACTGGCGCGCGCTCTGCTTCAGCGTCCTCAGCTGTTGGTATTAGACGAACCAGCTCAGGGTGTGGATATCCAAGGTCAAATCGATCTCTATGACTTAATTGAGAGCATTCGTCATCGCTTTGATTGTGGCGTATTTATGGTGTCGCATGACTTACATTTAGTGATGGCGAAAACGGACGATGTTATTTGTCTGCATCACCATGTTTGCTGCTCAGGTTCACCTGCCACTATTACTCAGCACCCTTCTTACATCGCACTATTTGGCAATGCAGCGAGAGAGTCTCTCGCGTTTTATCATCACGACCATGAGCACCATCATCACGATTTATCCGGAACGCCAGTAAGCGGTGATGCGACATCATGCTCCCACCATAAACACGGACATCACCATCATGATTGAGTTTCTCCTACCTTCTATCCTTGCTGGTATTGGTATCGCGATCATTGCCGGTCCACTTGGGTCATTTGTCGTTTGGCGTAAAATGGCTTACTTCGGAGATACCCTAGCTCATGCATCGTTAATGGGCCTAGCGCTGGGCTTCTTGCTCAACGTAAATCTCTACCTTGCGCTACTCGTCTGCTGTTTAGCTCTGGCCGTTTTGCTTGTCACTCTGCAAAAGCAACAACTTGTGGCTACAGACACGTTGTTAGGTATCTTGGCACACAGTGCACTCTCTATCGGTTTAGTATCGGTTAGCTTTTTGGAAAACGTGCGCGTCGATTTAATGAGCTACCTATTTGGGGACTTACTTGCCGTCTCTCCACAAGATCTGATGTTTATTTACGCAGGTGTTGTTGCGGTAAGCGCGTGTTTGTACGTCTTCTGGCGCCCACTGCTTTCTAGCACTGTCAGTGAAGAACTTGCCGCTGTTGAGGGCGTGAATACAGACTTAGTTAGATTGGTGTTAATGCTAATGGTGGGTGTAGTAATCGCAGTAGGTATGAAGTTCGTTGGCGCGTTGATCATGACTTCGCTCCTAATTATCCCAGCCGCAACAGCACGTAAAGTCTCTTCATCACCAGAGCAAATGGCATTGTTCGCATCCATTATTGGCTCTGTGGCAGTACTGATGGGGCTTAGCCTATCATGGCACTTCGATACACCGGCCGGCCCTTCCGTAGTGATCAGCGCAACATCCTTATTTATGCTGAGCCAGCTGATTAAAAGCAAAGCATAATCGCATTGAGTATTAAACGCGAAAGACCTTGCTAACAACAAACATAAATCCACGGAAACGGAAAAAGAAAAGCCTGCGAAGTCGCAGGCTTTTTAATACTTATTAAGCAGTGTGGTCGATTACCAACCCGTCACTTCACGTAGACCTTGGCCAATCTCTGCTAGAGATTTCACAGTTTTAACGCCAGCCGCTTCTAGTGCAGCAAATTTGTCTTCAGCAGTACCTTTACCACCAGAGATAATCGCACCAGCATGGCCCATACGCTTACCAGGAGGCGCAGTTACACCAGCAATGTAAGAAACCACTGGCTTCGTTACATTTTCTTTAATGTATGCTGCTGCTTCTTCTTCTGCAGTACCACCGATCTCACCGATCATAACGATCGCTTCTGTCTCAGGGTCTTCTTGGAACAGTTTTAGGATATCAATGAAGTTTGAACCCGGGATTGGGTCACCACCGATACCAACACAAGTAGACTGGCCGAAACCTTCGTCAGTGGTTTGTTTAACTGCTTCGTAAGTTAGAGTACCGCTACGAGATACAATACCTACTTTGCCTTTCTTGTGGATGTGACCAGGCATGATACCGATCTTACACTCATCAGGAGTGATAACGCCCGGACAGTTAGGACCAATCATGCGAACGCCAGTTTCTTCTAGCTTCACTTTTACGTCGATCATATCTGTAGTAGGGATACCTTCAGTAATCGTTACGATTAGCTCGATACCCGCGTCAATCGCTTCTAGGATTGCATCTTTACAGAAAGGTGCTGGTACGTAGATGACTGTCGCTGTTGCGCCAGTCGCTTCTACTGCTTCACGAACTGTGTTGAATACAGGAAGACCTAGGTGAGTTTGGCCACCTTTACCTGGAGACACACCGCCAACCATTTGCGTACCGTATGCGATAGCTTGCTCTGAGTGGAAAGTACCTTGACCACCAGTGAACCCCTGACAGATTACTTTAGTGTCTTTGTTAATTAATACAGACATTATTTAGCCTCCGCAGCAGCAACAACTTTCTGAGCAGCATCAGTTAGCGACTCAGCAGCAATGATATCAACATCAGAATTAGCAAGAACTTCGCGACCTAGGTCAGCGTTAGTGCCTTCAAGACGAACAACAACAGGTACGCTTACGCCTACCTCTTTAACCGCGCCGATAATACCTTCTGCGATCATGTCACAACGTACAATACCACCGAAGATGTTAACAAGTACCGCTTTCACATTGTCATCAGATAGGATGATCTTGAATGCTTCAGCAACACGCTCTTTCGTCGCGCCGCCACCTACATCTAAGAAGTTAGCTGGTTTGCCGCCGTGTAGGTTTACGATATCCATCGTACCCATTGCTAGGCCTGCACCGTTAACCATACAGCCAACGTTACCGTCTAGTGCTACGTAGTTCAGCTCCCACTGAGCTGCGTGTGCTTCACGCTCATCTTCTTGTGAAGGATCGTGCATTTCACGAAGCTTAGGCTGACGATACAGTGCGTTTGAGTCGATGTTGATCTTACCGTCAAGACATAGCAAGTTGCCTTCACCAGTAATCACAAGTGGGTTGATCTCTAGCAGAGCAAGATCGTACTGAGAAAACATAGTGCCAAGACCCATAAAGATCTTAACGAATTGTTTGATTTGGTCGCCTTCAAGACCAAGTTTGAACGCTAGCTCACGACCTTGGTAAGCTTGTGGACCTACTAGTGGGTCAATTGCTGCTTTGTGGATGAGTTCCGGCGTTTCTTCCGCAACTTTTTCAATTTCCACACCACCTTCGGTAGAAGCCATGAAAACGATCTTACGGCTAGCACGGTCAACTACCGCACCTAGGTATAGTTCGTTCGCAATATTTGAAGCTTCTTCAACAAGGATTTTTGTTACTGGCTGACCGTTAGCGTCAGTTTGGTAAGTCACTAGGTTTTTACCTAACCACTTCTGTGCAAACTCTTTAACGCCTTCTTTTGTATCGTGTAGCTCTACGCCACCCGCTTTACCACGGCCACCAGCGTGAACCTGACATTTAACTACTTTCTTGGCTGTACTAATACGGCCTGCGGCTTCAAAAGCTTCTTGTGGTGTATCACACGCGTAGCCTTCTGGCACAGGCAAACCGAATTCTGCAAACAGCTGTTTGGCTTGGTATTCATGCAAATTCATTTCGATATTCCGTTTGTTTTTCCCTTAAGGGATTTATTATTTCCATAACGCTGCAGTCTTGGCTGCTTGTACGTCTGTAGGGTCTTCTCAAATCAATCCTTCATCATGAGTTCTCATACTGAAGGATTCAAATGAAGGCCAAACGTTGAGCTAGTCTAGCCATTGAAATTTTTAACGTCTAGCTACCTACGATAACTAGACGTTTTAGCGATATTAAACGTCTAATAGGAGACGTGCTGGGTCCTCTAGTAACTCTTTAATCGTTACTAGGAAGCCAACTGATTCACGACCATCAATTAGGCGGTGATCGTAAGATAACGCTAGGTACATCATCGGCAAGATTTCAACTTTGCCATCCACTGCCATCGGACGCTCTTGGATCTTATGCATACCAAGAATCGCTGATTGAGGTGGGTTGATGATTGGTGTAGACATTAGTGAACCGAACACACCACCGTTTGTGATAGTGAAGTTACCGCCCATTAGCTCGTCTACCGTTAGCTTGCCATCACGACCTTTAATAGCCAGCTCTTTGATGCCTTTTTCAACATCAGCGAAACCAAGCTTGTCACAGTCTTTTAGGACAGGTGTAACTAGACCACGTGGCGTTGATACCGCCATGCTAATGTCGAAGTAGTTGTGGTAAACAATGTCATCGCCATCAATCGAAGCATTTACTTCTGGGTAACGCTTAAGCGCTTCTGTTACTGCTTTCACGTAAAAAGACATGAAGCCCAAACGAATACCGTGACGCTCTTCGAACTGATCTTTGTACTGCTTACGAAGGTCCATGATTGGTTTCATGTTCACTTCGTTAAACGTCGTTAGCATTGCCGTGTTGTTCTTCGCTTCTAGCAGACGGTTAGCGACTGTCTTACGAAGGCGAGTCATTGGAACACGCTTCTGACTGCGAGCCGCTGCCGGCACGTCAACCACTGCTGGCGAGTCTTCTTTTGACGCAGATTTAGCGTTCGCAAGATGCGCTTCAATATCTTCGCGCGTAATACGACCACCAACACCAGTACCTTTCACTTGGCTTGCTTCTAAGCCATGTTCAGCCAATAAACGGCGCACTGCTGGGCTTAATGCGTCATTACTTTCTTCGCTAAGCGCAGCTTTGTGACGCTTATCAGGAGATGCTTCAGTACCTTCTGTTTTGTCTGCAGTTGGTTCACCTGCAACTGCGCCTGGCTTCAATTTAGCAATGATTTGTTTAGAAAGTACTGTCGCACCTTCTGCTTCAACAATAGCTTCTAAAACGCCAGCTTCCGGAGCTGGAACTTCTAGCACAACTTTGTCTGTTTCGATGTCAACCAAAACCTCGTCACGCTCTACTGCGTCGCCTGGTTGTTTGTGCCATGTCGCTACGGTTGCATCAGCAACTGATTCAGGTAAATCTGGAACCAGAATTTCAATTGTCATATCTGTTTCTTCCTTTAACTTCTAGTTCTTAATTCGAAGTTTTTGAGTTCACGTTCAGAGCGTCTTCAACCAACGCTTTTTGTTGTTTCAAGTGCACCGACATGTAGCCAACTGCTGGCGAAGCAGAAGCTGGGCGACCTGCGTATTTAAGATTTGCACCTGCAGGAATAGCGGCACGGAAGTTATGTTGGCTACAGTACCAAGCACCTTGGTTCTGAGGTTCTTCCTGACACCACACGAAGTCTTCAACGTTAGTGTATTGAGCAATTGCTGCTTGTACTTCTTCCATTGGGAATGGGTAAAGCTGTTCAATACGCACGATAGCAACATCGTCTTGCTCGTTGTTACGGCGCTGCTCTAGTAGGTCAAAGTAAACCTTACCAGCACAGAACACGACACGTTTCACTTTGCTTGGTTCTAAATCATCTACTTCTGGAATTGCAGATTGGAATGTACCATCCGCCAAGTCTTCAATCGTTGAAGTACATAGAGGGTGGCGCAGCAAAGATTTCGGCGACATTACAATGAGAGGTCGACGCATTGGGCGTACAACCTGACGACGAATCATGTGGTACACCTGAGCCGGTGTTGAAGGAACCACAACCTGCATATTTTGCTCAGCACAAAGCTGAAGGTAACGCTCTAAACGTGCAGATGAGTGCTCAGGACCTTGACCTTCATAACCATGAGGTAGAAGCATAGTAAGACCGCACAAACGCGCCCACTTTTGCTCGCCTGACGAGATAAACTGGTCGATAACAACTTGTGCACCGTTGGCAAAATCACCAAACTGTGCTTCCCAGATAGTTAAACCACCTGGTTCGGCTGTTGCGTAACCGTATTCAAACGCCAACACAGCTTCTTCTGACAATACTGAGTCAAAGACTTGGAATGGCCCTTGGTTGTCATGAATATTCGCTAATGGAATGTAAGTGCTTGCATCGGTTTGGTTATGAAGAACCGAGTGACGGTGGAAGAAAGTACCACGCCCCGAGTCCTGGCCAGAAAGACGAATACGCTTGCCATCGTCAACCAATGTAGCATACGCCAATGTTTCAGCCATACCCCAGTCAATAGCTTTTTCACCGGTCATCATTGCTAGACGATCGTTGTATAGCTTATTAACACGGCTTTGCAGTTTATGGCTTTCTGGGTACTGACACAGACGATTGCCTAGCTCAATAAGGCGTGTCTTGTCGTATTTTGAATCCCACTCCATATCCCATTCGTGCCCTAAGTAAGGGGACCAGTCTACAGAGTGCAACGCCATTGGACGCCATTCTTTAACAACCACTTCACCGCGATCTAATGCATCGCGATACTCATTGACTAACTGAGTCGCCGTCTCGATATCTGACTCATTTTTGTCGATCAGAACATCTGCATACAATTTGCGTGGTGTAGGATGCTTTTTGATTTTCTGGTACATCAAAGGCTGAGTCGCATTTGGCTCATCCGCCTCATTGTGGCCGTGGCGACGGTAACATACAAGATCGATCACGACATCGCGCTTGAACTCGTTACGGTAATCCAATGCAATGCGAGTAACAAAAGCAACTGCTTCTGGGTCATCTGCATTTACATGGAAAATTGGCGCCTGCACCATCTTCGCGATATCGGTACAGTACATCGTAGAACGCGTGTCACGAGGATTAGACGTCGTAAAGCCTACTTGGTTGTTGATGACGATACGTACCGTACCACCAACTTGGAACCCACGAGCAAGAGACATGTTGAACGTTTCGGCAACCACACCCTGACCAGCGATTGCAGAATCACCGTGGATGGTGATAGGAAGCACTTTGCTACCTTGATTATCACCCAAGCGATCTTGACGTGCTCGAACTGAGCCCATGACTACTGGGTTTACGATTTCTAGGTGCGACGGGTTAAATGCAAGTGCTAAGTGAACATCACCGCCAGGAGTCGCAAAATCAGCAGAGAAACCTTGGTGATATTTCACATCACCCGTACCCCAAGTTTCGTCGTGTTTACCGGCGAACTCATCAAACAGGTCTTGAGGTTTCTTACCAAGTACGTTCACCAGCATGTTCAAACGACCGCGGTGAGCCATACCGATAACCACTTCACGCATTCCACTTGTACCCGCATGACGGATCAACTCTTTCGTCATCGGAATCAGCGCATCACCACCTTCTAAAGAGAAACGTTTTGCACCTGGGAATTTCGCCCCGAGGTAACGCTCCAAACCTTCAGCGGCTGTTAGCTCTTCTAGGAATGTGCGCTTCTCATCTTTGTTGAATGATGGCTGGCCTACGACAGACTCAAGGCGTTGCTGAATCCAACGCTTTTGCTCTGTGTCAGTCATGTGCATGTATTCAGCACCGATGGAACCGCAATAAGTTTTGTTGAGGGCTTCATAGATATCTTTCAACTTCATGGTTTCTTGCCCAACAGCAAAAGAACCTACGTTGAAAGTTTCTTCGAAGTCATCTTCGGTAAGATTATGAAAAGCAGGGTCTAACTCCGCCACTGTTGGGCGTTGCCATAGACCTAGTGGGTCTAATTCTGCAGCTTCATGCCCGCGGAAACGGTATGCGTTGATTAGCTGTAGAACTTTTACTTGTTTTGCATCGACATCTGGGTCACTAACTTGGACATTGTAATGCTTTGTTTCTCTAGCGAGTCGTCGGAAGTAGTCACGGACACGTGAATGTGGTTGTTCTGCCACTTCTTCTGATGGCTTAGGCAAGCCTTCAAAAACACGTTTCCACTCCTCACTTACCAGATCGGGATCACTTAGATACAGTTCGTAGAGGTCCTCTACATACGTTGCATTGGCGCCAGCCAAGTGTGAAGACTCGAGCCATGCCTTCATCACGCCGTTGTGCATATTTTCCCTTAACCAGTAGTTTTCACGTTTGCTTCGGTCTTTGCCGAGCTATAAGAGCCGACTAAAAATACGGTCGGCAATTTTTGTATTCTTTACTCGAATATTACTGAAGCAGTGAAGCGGTCATATCGGGTGATCCGCAACACTGCGACATTCCTAAGAGCGAGTAAATTAAACCGAACGATTAACCAACATCGACTTAATGTGACCGATGGCTTTCGTCGGATTTAATCCCTTAGGACAAACACTTACACAATTCATGATGCCATGGCAACGAAAAACGCTAAATGCATCATCAAGATCAGACAAACGTTCATCTGTTGCCGTATCGCGGCTATCAATTAGCCAACGGTACGCTGCGAGAAGACCAGCTGGGCCGATGAATTTATCAGGGTTCCACCAGAATGATGGGCAAGACGTTGTACAACATGCACACATGATACATTCGTACAATCCATCTAAATGCGCACGATCATCAGGCGATTGTAGGTTCTCACGTGATGGTGGTAATGCACCATCATCAATCAAGAATGGTTTAACTTTCGCATAGTTATCATAGAACTGCGTCATGTCAACGATAAGATCGCGCACGACAGGTAACCCTGGTAGTGGACGAATAACTATCTTATCGCCTTGTAGAGCAGATAACGGTGTGATACACGCTAGGCCGTTTTTACCATTCATATTCAAACCATCAGAACCACATACCCCTTCACGGCATGAGCGACGGAACGCGATGCTTGGATCTTGCTCTTTTAGCAGAATCAATGCATCAAGCACCATCATGTCTGAGCCTTCGTCTACCTCAAGGGTATACTCTTTCATGTAAGGCTTGGTATCCACATCCGGATTGTAACGGTATAAAGAGAAGTTTAATTTCATAGTCGTATCCTCCCTTTAGTATGTACGTACTTTCGGCGGGAAAGCTTCACGATGCGTTGGCGTCATGTTCACATCACGCTTAGTCATCGCTTCTGTTTCCGGATTGTAGATAGAGTGGCATAGCCAGTTCTCATCATCACGCTCAGGGAAATCGAAACGAGCATGTGCGCCACGACTCTCTGTACGGTAGTTTGCTGCAACGGCAGTTGAAAACGCGGTTTCCATCAGGTTATCAAGTTCTAGACACTCAATACGCTGCGTGTTGAACTCTGAAGACTTGTCCGCTAGATGCGCATCTTTCAAACGTTCGCGAATCACTTTCAACTCTTCTAGACCGGTTGCCATCGCATCGCCTTCACGGAATACCGAGAAGCTGTTTTGCATGCATGCTTGTAGGTCTTTACGAATCTGAACTGGATCTTCACCACCAGTGCTGTTTTCCCAACGCATAGTACGCGCTAGAGACGCTTCAATATCAGATTCTGTTGCAGGACGAGCTTCTGCTTGCGCTGCTAGCGTTTCGCCAAGGTGCAAGCCAGTAGCACGACCAAATACGACCAAGTCTAGTAATGAGTTGCCGCCCAGACGGTTAGCACCGTGTACCGATACAGAAGCAATCTCACCACATGCGTAAAGGCCTTGTACTTCCATCTCGCTACCGTCGGCCTTCTGCTTAATTGCTTGGCCAGAGACTTGAGTAGGTACACCACCCATCATGTAGTGACAAGTTGGAATTACTGGAATTGGCTCTTTCACTGGGTCAACGTGTGCAAATGTACGAGACAGTTCACAGATACCTGGTAGACGTGATTCAAGTACTTCTTTACCAAGGTGATCAAGTTTCAACTTGATATGTGGACCCCAAGGACCATCACAGCCGCGGCCTTCACGAATTTCAATCATCATTGAACGAGCAACCACGTCACGACCAGCAAGGTCTTTCGCGTTTGGTGCGTAGCGCTCCATGAAGCGTTCACCATCTTTATTTAGAAGGTAACCACCTTCACCACGACAACCTTCCGTCACTAGAACACCCGCGCCAGCAATACCTGTTGGGTGGAACTGCCACATTTCCATGTCTTGCATTGGAACGCCTGCGCGAAGTGCCATACCAACGCCATCACCCGTGTTGATGTGCGCGTTAGTGGTCGATGCGTAAATACGACCTGCACCACCTGTAGCTAGAATGGTTGCTTTCGATTTGAAGTAACAGATTTCACCCGTTTCCATACAAATCGCAGTACAACCCATGATTGCGCCGTCTTGGTTTTTCACAAGATCCAAAGCGTACCACTCCGAGAAGATGGTTGTTTTGTGTTTTACGTTTTGCTGGTAAAGCGTGTGAAGAAGTGCGTGACCAGTACGGTCTGCAGCAGCGGCTGTACGAGCAGCCTGCTCACCACCAAACTCTTTAGATTGGCCACCGAATGGACGTTGGTATATGGTACCGTTATCAAAACGAGAGAATGGAAGACCCATTTTTTCAAGCTCGATAACTGACTCAGGACCATTTTTACACATGTATTCAATCGCGTTCTGGTCACCGATGTAGTCGGAACCTTTAACGGTATCGTACATGTGCCATTGCCAATCGTCTTTGTGCGAGTTACCCAGAGCAACGGTAATGCCGCCCTGTGCAGACACAGTATGAGAACGTGTTGGAAATACTTTTGACAACAAAGCACATGATAGGCCTTGCTCTGAAATTTGTAGTGCAGCGCGCATACCTGCACCACCAGCGCCGATTACTACGGCATCAAACTCACGAACTGGAATAGACACTTACGCACCCCACAGAATAAATAGACCAGAGAAGACATAGCCGAATAGCACGGCAATAACACCAAGTTGTAGTGCGCCACGTAGTTTCGCGCACTTAATGTAATCAGTTAATACTTGCCACAAACCAACCCAAGCGTGAATCAGGATCGAGACAAGTGCCAACATGGTGAATACTTTAGTGAAGGTACCACCAAAGAATTGGGTCCAAGATGCGTAAGAGATATCTGAAAATGCACAGAAGCTAATCAGATAAATCGTGTATAGCGTCATAATGATTGCAGTTGCACGAATTAGTAGGAAATCGTGTACACCATTACGACCAAATGAAGATACGTGTTTTACCATACCAAGATCCCCGCCAATAATGATAATACTGCTGTTGCACCAAACGCGACTTTAGCGCTCATCGTGCCTGAATCTAGTTCTTCAAAGTGACCTAGATCCATCAATAAGTGACGGATACCACCTGCGATGTGGTAGGCAAGTGCAGTAAGAATTCCCCACAGGATGAATTTTACGAAGAAGCTATCGACGATGTCAGCGGCTTCCATAAAACCCATTGGGGATGACAGAGAAATGGATAGTAACCACAGTAATATACCCACCGCAACAAACGTAATTACCCCAGACACACGGTGTAGGATGGATGCGATTGCTGTGATAGGAAAGTGGATGGTCTGTAAATCTAAATTAACAGGTCTTGACTTTCTTTCTTTCACGGGCTTGCTCACTCAGCTCCATTGAGCATTTATTGTTATAACCAATTTCAGCTTCCAAACGTACAAAAGTTAACATCTATTTAACAAATATCGCGAGTAACCACTCAGATAATTGTAAACAAGTTGTTAACAAACGGAATCCAGCAACAAACCTCACTCTTTGTTTCTAGCCCCGAATTTATAAGGATTTAACTAAAATTTTCTTTGCCAATATACGGCGAGCAACATTCTAATACAATTGGTGTAACAAATTATGCTACATAGAACAGATTTTTAACGATTTTCATGAGAAAAATCATAACAAGTGCACACAAAGATGGAGAAAAATTGACTTTAAGCTTTAACAACAGTACAAAAATGGCACATAAACATCCTGGACGGATTAAATAATAAACAAAGGAGATTGTTATGGCGGATAAGAAAGCGACCCTTCATGTTGAAGGTCAAGCGCCAATCGAACTGCCAATTATGGACGGTACGCTAGGTACACCTGTAATTGACGTTCGTAAGCTGGGAGCCAATGGTTACTTTACTTTTGACCCAGGTTTTCTTGCCACTGCATCTTGTGAATCATCAATCACGTACATCGATGGCGGCAAAGGTATTCTTTTGCACCGCGGTTTCCCGATTGATCAATTAGCCAATAACGCAGATTACTTAGAAGTATGTTACATCCTTCTTTATGGTGAAGCCCCTACCCGAGAACAATACGAGCAATTCAAAACGACCGTTACTCGTCACACAATGGTACACGAGCAAATCGCAAGCTTTTTCCATGGCTTCCGACGCGATGCTCATCCAATGGCGGTAATGTGTGGTGTAGTTGGAGCACTTGCAGCCTTCTATCACGACTCTCTTGACATTAACAACGACGAACACCGCGAAATTGCAGCGTACCGTCTGCTGTCAAAAATGCCAACACTGGCGGCGATGTGTTACAAATACTCTATCGGTCAGCCATTTATTTACCCTCGTAACGACCTTAGCTACGCAGAGAACTTCTTGCATATGATGTTCGCAAACCCTTGCGAAGAGTATGAAGTAAATCCTGTGGTTGCCCGTGCGATGGATAAGATTTTCACTCTACACGCGGATCACGAACAGAATGCGTCGACATCAACTGTTCGCCTAGCTGGCTCTTCTGGTGCGAACCCATTTGCATGTATTGCCGCTGGTATTGCATCCCTTTGGGGGCCTGCTCACGGTGGCGCAAACGAAGCCTGCTTGAGAATGCTAGAAGAGATTGGCAGCGTCGATAACATCCCTGAATATGTAGACCGCGCGAAAGACAAAGATGACCCATTCCGCTTAATGGGCTTTGGTCACCGCGTTTACAAGAACTACGACCCACGTGCGACAGTAATGCGCGAAACGTGTCATGAAGTTCTCAAAGAGCTAAACATTCAAGACCCTCTGCTAGACGTTGCAATGGAACTTGAGCGCATTGCACTTTCTGATGAGTACTTCGTGTCTAAGAAGCTGTACCCGAACGTAGACTTCTACTCAGGTATCATTCTTAAAGCGATTGGTATTCCAGTTTCTATGTTTACGGTTATCTTCGCGATTTCTCGTACCATCGGCTGGATTGCTCACTGGAACGAAATGCACAGCGATCCACTGAACCGCATCGGTCGTCCTCGTCAGCTATACACTGGCGAAACACAACGTGAGTTTTCTCCACTTCACGAACGTGAATGATCTTTTAGTACGAAGATAGACAAACAAAAGGGTTGAGATTTTCGTCTCAACCCTTTTTTCTTTTTTGCGTTTAACGTTATTAATGGAGAACGCTAAACCGGATTATCAATATCGATAAACTCCACATGTAGGCCATATTCATCCGCTAGCCATTTGCCTAAGGCCTGAACACCATAACGCTCAGTAGCATGATGACCTGCAGCAAAGTAATGAATGTCCATTTCACGAGCAGTATAAGTGGTGCGCTCTGAAATTTCTCCAGAGATAAATGCATCCAGCCCGTGCTGTACAGCAAGTTCAATGAAATCCTGCCCTCCACCAGTACACCAGCCGACTGTCTCAATCATCTTATCAGTATTCTCTGGAGCGATATGCAGAGGCTCTCTTTCAAGAACTTGGTTGATCTTACTCGCAAATTCAACACCAGACATCGGCTTTTTCAAGCGCCCAAACATAGCAACTGACTGAGGGTGCCCTTCAAGCCCACCTTCTACTTCGATTTCAAGTAAGCGAGCTAATTCAGCGTTGTTGCCTAGCTCTGGATGAATATCTAGAGGAAGGTGATAACCATATAAGTTGATATCATTTTTGATCAGGCTACGAATTCGTTTACCTTTCATGCCACGAATTGGCTCAGGCTCACCTTTCCAAAAATAGCCATGATGAACAAGCAATGCGTCTGCATTAAGCTCAATCGCTTTATCGATTAAGGCTTGAGAGGCGGTTACGCCAGTGATAATACGCTTTACGGCTGGCGTCCCTTCTACCTGTAACCCGTTTGGTGCGTAATCTTTAATTAACTGCGGTGACAGTTTGTCATTAAGAATCTGTTCTAGCTTTAAGTTATTCATTATTACTTCCAATTTCTAGCGCATGTAAACCTAAATAACCTCTCGATGAAATCAGACCGAGAGTGTGCAACCTAGTTGATACAACAACGTTTTGACATCTGGCACCTTGATATCATTTAGGTATTTAAAGTGTATCTCGAACCCTAATATCGATGCTAGCCACCCTACCCTCAAAAGCAAATTTAGTTACAATAACAAAGCTTGTCGCCTCACCATACATTTAGGGATACGGATGAACCAACTGCAACGCTTTTACCAATGGATCGCCACTTCACCTCCTCTTTTCAAGTTACGCCCTCCGTTTGCAACCTTAGAGGATCTTACGGTAACGCCTTTAAAGAACACTGAGCAATACAATGGTAATCCAAGATTGGGCTTTTTATATCAGCACTTATGCACTGCAGTTCTCTCTAGTTCAGAACGATATCAGGTTATCGCTGAAGAGGTTCAGTTAAACGACATCGAAGGTAAGACCATTGGTGCTATAGATTTGGTGTTGCGGAATACAGAATCAAATCAAATAGAACACTGGGAAGTGGCGATTAAGTTTTATCTTCTTTATAACGGCGTTTGGTATGGTCCGAATGCTCACGACCAGCTGCATACAAAACTGAATAGAATGCTTACTCATCAATTGAAAATGAGCGATCGCCCGGAATTTCAAAAAATAATTCCGTTAAACGACGCCCCACAAGAGCATCTATTGATGCAAGGACGACTCTATATTAATCCGTTTACTCCAGAGCCAACTCCTAGCGAGTGCTTGGGTTATGAACTAAACCCAAGTCAGATTAGTGGTTACTGGTGCTACCAGAGCCAATGGGAGTTAATCGGTAAGCCACTTTATCATTTACACAAACCATGCTGGGCGATTGGTATGGACGATTTATCTCGACCCATTGAAAAGCCTTCAGACCGATTTGTACATGCACAAACGGAGGACGGTCAATTCTGGTTTGTGGTACCAGATTCATGGCCCGGAGATAAAGCGGTTCGGGGCACTTAAACATGAAAGGGTTGATGTTTTCACATCAACCCTTTGCTAGATACATTGACCATTGGATGTTTTACAAACCAGCGGCTGCAAACACTTGATTAACGATCTCTTGTGCTTCAGCTTCGATTTGTTTCAGATGTTCTTCACCTTTGAAGCTTTCACAGTAAATCTTGTAGATGTCCTCTGTGCCTGATGGACGAGCAGCGAACCAACCGTTAGCTGTCGTTACTTTAAGGCCGCCAATCGCAGCACCATTGCCTGGTGCATGCGTTAGACGAGCAGTGATAGCATCACCTGCTAGAGTTTCAGCCGCAACCATTTCTGGTGACAACTTCTTCAATACGTCTTTTTGTGGGCCATTTGCTACAGCTTGAATACGGTTGTACTTCGACTCACCGTGCTTCGCCGCTAGCTCTTCATAGTAATCTTGAGGGTTCTTACCCGTTACCGCAGTGATCTCTGCTGCTAGAAGGCATAGCAAGATGCCATCTTTGTCTGTTGACCAAGGCGTGCCATCTTTACGAAGGAAAGACGCACCAGCACTTTCTTCGCCGCCGAAACCAAACTTACCAGTGTACAGACCGTCTACAAACCATTTGAAACCAACAGGCACTTCACATAGCTCACGACCTAGATCCGCAACAACACGATCAATCAGCGCACTTGAAACTAGTGTTTTACCAACAGCGACGTCTTTACCCCACGCGTCACGATGACGGTACAAGTAGTCAATACAAACGGCTAAGAAGTGGTTCGGGTTCATCAAACCTTTTGGCGTAACGATACCGTGACGGTCGTAGTCAGGATCGTTACCAAATGCTAAATCGTATTCGTCTTTCAGTGCCAATAGACCCGCCATTGCGTAAGGAGAAGAACAGTCCATACGCACAACGCCGTCTTTATCTAGCGACATGAATTGGAAAGAAGGATCGATCGATTCACTTACTAGCGTTAGGTCTAGGTTGTATGCCTGACCAATTTGACGCCAGTAATCGATACCGCTGCCACCCAATGGATCTACACCAATCTTCAGGTTCGCTTTTTGGATTGCTTCCATATCGATAACGTTCACCAGGTCATCAATGTATGGCTTCACCAAGTCCATCTCTACAAACAGATCCGATGCTTTTGCTTCTGCTAGTGGTAGGCGTTTAACACCTTGTAAACCTTCAGCAATCAATTCGTTCGCACGATCTTCGATAGCTTGAGTCAACTCAGCTTCTGCAGGACCACCATGTGTCGGATTGTATTTGATTCCGCCGTCTTGTGGTGGGTTATGTGATGGGGTAATAACGATACCGTCTGCTTTTTCATCGTGTTTGATGTTGTAAGTCAGAATCGCGTGTGAAATACCCGGTGTTGGCGTGTAACCGTTGTCTTGCTGGACAATCACTTTCACACCATTTGCAATCAATACTTCAATCACACTTGAAAAAGCAGGCTCAGATAGCGCATGCGTGTCTTTACCCACAAACAACGGGCCAGTTGTGCCTTGCTCAGCACGAACTTCTGCTACCGCTTGAGCGATCGCTAAAATGTGGTTTTCGTTAAAAGTGTGCTTGTCTGCAGTACCGCGGTGGCCAGAAGTACCAAATTGAACTTTGTGTTCTGCGTTTGCCGCGTCTGGTTGAAGTAAGAAGTAGTTAGCAACGAGTGCTGGGATATTGTGAAGATCTTCCTGCTGCGCTTTTTGCCCAGCACGAGGGTGCATAGCCATGTTTGACATCCTTTCTTTCAATACAAATAAAATTAAAAAAGCCTCATAATATCCGCTCACTGCGACGCATTATGAGGCTTCTATCAGGTTTCTTAGATTGAACCTGTTACTTTTTCTATTAAGTCAGGTTGGAACCCCATGTGTGCCATCACTTGTTCAACCATCTGTCTTTTACGACTTGTATTGTTATTCGTGATAACCCAAAACGGTGTGCCAGGAATGGCTTTTGGCTTGGTCGTATTACCGTTTGCTAGCAAGGTTTCTTCATTATCTGCAAAGTACACGCGTTTGCGTCCTTTTACATTCGTAGCCTGGGCGAAACCTTCTGGATTCAATTTATGTAAGGTCGATAATACCAACATAAAGCGATCAATCGCTTTTTTTAGACCGGCAAACTCATCAGAAATAAGCAGCGAACGCATTTCTTTCACTACATCAACAGATTCCGTTTTACCCGCATCTTTACTTACTACAATCCCTTGTGGCTTCTCTACTACAGGCGCGGCTTTAGCTTCCTGCAACTGACCATCAAGGTTTAAAAGGCGTCGCAAAATATCCGAGGCGCTTTCACCGATATGCTTAGTTTGACTAGCTATATAACGGTATAGATCCTCATCAACCTCAATTGTTTTCATTCGCTTTTCACATTCTCAATGTTTAAACTCTGGGGGATTATAACGAGATCCACGCGGATACTCCACGTTAAACCCATCACGAATAAGATAAAATGTCAGCATTACTCAACTATAAGCAGGAAGGCCAAGGCCAAACAGTTGTTTTGATTCACGGATTGTTTGGTAGTTTAAGTAATCTGGGTCTACTCGCCCGCGATCTTATTAAAGATCACACGGTGATCAGTATTGATCTGAGAAATCACGGCCTCTCTTTCCACTCCGAAGTCCATAACTATACCGATATGGCAAAAGATGTGGCTCAGCTCCTTCAGCACTTAAACGTTGAGCCATCTATTGTTATTGGTCACTCCATGGGCGGAAAAGTCGCGATGGCTCTTGTGGACATTGCTCCAAATGTAGTCAAGCAGTTAGTCGTTCTCGACATGGCGCCTGTAGCCTACACTACGAACCGTCACGATAATGTTTTTAACGGCTTACATGCTGTTATTAATGAAAAACCAGCAAATCGACAGCAAGCCATGGATATCCTAGCTCAACATATTGAACTCGATGGTGTAAGACAATTTCTCTCTAAATCACTGTACAAAAATGGCGATAAGATGGATTGGCGGTTTAACGTACCGAGCCTTTTTGAGAATTATGACCAAATTATTGGCTGGCAAGAAATCACACCAACAGATATCCCAACTTTATTTATCAAAGGCGGCGACTCTGACTACTTAATGCCAGAACATCAGCCGGCAGTGAAGCGACAATTTAACCATGCTAAAGCACACATTATCGCTGGCACTGGTCACTGGTTACACGCCGAGAAACCGACAGAAGTAATGAGAGTCATTCGAAAATACATTTCCAGTTAACAAATTCGAAAAGCAACACTAGATTATTGAAATAACCCTTCTTGTAGTGCATTAACTTTACCGTTTAACAGTGGTATAGTGCGCCCAAGATTTTTCGGCATGAAGGGCTAAAATGCTTTACGACTATATGGATATGCTCGAGTCTATTGGGCTCGATCTTCTTTTTGCTGCTATCTTTTTTTTCATCGGGATGGCGATAAAAGATGTGCTAAAGCAAGGCAATGTACCTGTTTTTGGTCGTCGTATTGTGTGGTTAGTCCTTTTCCTAGGCTGTGCTGGCTTTATTGCAAAAGGTGTAATTCAGCTAACTTGGGAAGGCTCAGGGTTAGGTTAAACCCTTAGTAGCATCGCCAATAACAAACAATGTAAAGGTATAGACTCTATGGCAAGTGTAGGTATCTTCTTCGGTAGCGACACAGGTAATACTGAAGCCGTTGCAAAGATGATTCAAAAGCAACTAGGTAAACATCTAGTTCACGTTCAAGACATCGCGAAAAGCAGCAAAGAAGACATTGATAACTTCGATCTTCTTCTTCTAGGTATCCCAACTTGGTACTACGGCGAAGCACAATGTGATTGGGATGACTTCTTCCCTGAACTTGAGCAAATCGACTTCTCTACTAAGCTAGTGGCTATCTTTGGCTGTGGCGACCAAGAAGACTACGCAGAATACTTCTGTGACGCGATGGGCACAGTCCGTGATATCGTTGAATCTAAAGGCGGCACAATTCTTGGCCATACCTCGACAGAAGGCTACGAATTTGAAGCGTCTAAAGCACTTGTTGAAGGTGACGAAAGCCAATTCGTAGGTCTATGTATTGATGAAGACCGCCAACCAGAATTGACTGACGAGCGTGTTGAAAGCTGGGTTAAACAGATCTATGAAGAGATGTGTTTAGCTGAGCTAGAAGGCTAATCAAATTGAATGATGCAAAGACCTCCACTTGGAGGTCTTTTTGTATGTATTGTCACACAGCATCGGTAAGTACTTCCTCTTCGCGATACTGAGGTTTCTTTCTTACATAAAGCTTGCGTTGAACCTCTGAAACCACATTCCCCTGTTTATCTTTTACATGAGTAATAAACTCAGGAAAGCACTTTTCTCCATTCCGTGTCATTTGATAAATGTTTTCCAGCATCCCTTCAGTGACCTCAAATTCTGCAAACAAATCACTTTGCCCCGGCTTAATAAAGTTAATGCTTGCCTCTTTATCCCACACATAATATTCCTCTCGTAGAATCCCCATCAGCATCAACGAGTAAATAGGATCAGTTAAAGAGAAAATACTGCCGCCATATTGGGTGCGATTGGCATTTTTATTCCACCAGCGAAGCTTTAAACGTACCTTTACAGTACGGAAGTCTTGAGAAATATGTAAGATTTTAATACCCGCCCCCCAAAAAGGAGGCCAAATATTGAGTGCGAACTTTACAATTCCTGGTTTGTATATCTTCGCTAGTCGCCTATTCATCGCTATCCCTGCCCTCTCCAAGCTTAATGTTACACAATTGTAACTGGTCAGAGCTGTAATATAATGGACCTGTTTCTAATTTACAAAAAGATTCTATTAACCCTTTGAAGTTCGTGGTTTAATGTTCCGAACGCTTATCCTATAATGGTAGGAAGATTGAATTCTGTTAAATCGCTGCAGATGATCCAACGGGAAAGTATATGTCAGATAATAATCAGGCGCTGAAGGATGCGGGTTTAAAAGTAACCCTTCCGAGGCTAAAAATTCTAGAAGTACTTCAGCAGCCAGACTGCCAGCACATCAGTGCTGAAGATTTGTACAAAAAGTTGATTGATCTAGGTGAAGAAATTGGCCTAGCAACTGTTTACCGAGTTCTAAACCAGTTCGACGATGCTGGTATTGTAACTCGTCACCACTTTGAAGGTGGAAAGTCAGTCTTCGAATTATCGACTCAACATCACCACGACCACCTAGTGTGCCTAGACTGTGGTGAGGTAATTGAATTTTCTGACGATCTTATTGAAGAACGTCAAAAAGAGATTGCAGCTAAGTACAATGTCACACTAACAAACCACAGCTTATACTTGTACGGCAAGTGTAGCGATGGTGGTTGTAAAGACAATCCAGATGCACACAAACCGAAAAAATAAGGGTTTGTTAATTTAAAAAGTAAACGCCAGCACATGCTGGCGTTTTTTGTTTCTAGAAGTAAGTACCTTAGACGTCAGCACTTTGGTTACAGAACAAAAGCTACTAAACGCCCATCTTTTTCTCCACAGTCTTGCACATCTATATAGCGCTCTGTGGGAGTAGGTATAAAAAATGCCAGCGTTTGCTGGCATTTTTTCATCATTCTCAGCATTAATCGAGATTATTGATTCTCAATTTTTGCCCAGGTATCACGTAGACCGACCGTGCGGTTGAATACTAGATTATCTGCTGAAGAGTCTTTCGAGTCTGCACAGAAGTAACCCATACGTTCAAACTGGTAACCTTTTTCTGCTTCTGCAGAAGCTAGGCTAGGCTCGACAAAGCCATTGATCACAACTAATGATTCAGGGTTGATAGTAGAAGCAAAATCTTCCGCTGCGCCTGGGTTTGGCACCGTAAATAAACGATCGTACAGACGAATTTCCGCTGGAAGAGCTTTATCAGCTGACACCCAATGAATAACGCCTTTCACTTTACGACCATCTGCTGGGTTTTTACCTAGCGTATCTGCATCGTAAGAACAGAAGATCGTTGTGATGTTGCCTTCGGCATCTTTTTCAACGCGCTCAGCTTTGATCACGTAAGCACCACGTAAACGAACTTCTTTACCTAGCACTAAACGCTTGTACTTTTTGTTCGCTTCTTCACGGAAGTCTTCACGCTCAATCCACAATTCACGCGTGAATGGCACTTCACGCACGCCCATTTCAGGTTTATTTGGGTGGTTGGCAACTGTCAAGTTTTCTACTGCGCCTGCTTCAAAGTTTTCGATAACAACTTTAACAGGATCCAGTACAGCCATTGCACGCGGAGCGTTCTCGTTTAGGTCATCACGAATACAAGATTCTAATGAACTAAACTCGATCATATTTTCTTGCTTCGTTACACCAATACGCTTACAAAACTCACGAATAGATGCAGGTGTGAAGCCACGACGACGCAGACCTGAGACAGTCGGCATACGTGGATCATCCCAACCATTAACCAGTTTTTCAGTAACTAGCTGGTTAAGCTTACGCTTAGACATCACTGTGTATTCAAGGTTTAAACGACTGAACTCGTATTGATGTGGACGGCTTTCGATCGTGATGTTGTCTAGAACCCAATCGTACAGACGACGGTTATCCATGAATTCAAGCGTACAAATAGAGTGCGTAATGCCTTCTAATGCATCAGAAATACAGTGCGTAAAGTCGTACATTGGGTAAATGCACCACTTATCACCAGTTTGGTGGTGCGTAGCAAAACGCACACGGTATAAAACTGGATCGCGCATGACCATGAATGAAGAACCCATGTCGATTTTAGCACGAAGACACGCTTTACCTTCTTCAAATTCACCAGCGCGCATTTTTTCAAACAACGCCAAGTTCTCTTCAACAGAACGGTCACGGTATGGACTTGGTTTACCTGGCGCCTTTAGTGTGCCGCGGTATTCACGAATTTGCTCTGGACTTAGCTCATCTACATACGCTAAGCCTTTGTTAATCAATTCAATTGCATATTCGTAAAGCTTATCGAAGTAGTTTGATGAGTAACATACTTCACCACTCCACTCAAAGCCCAACCAGTTTACATCTTTCTTGATAGACTCAACGTATTCGATGTCTTCTTTTTCAGGGTTTGTATCGTCGAAACGCAGATTACATTGACCCTGGTAGTCCTGAGCAATACCGAAGTTCAAACAGATAGACTTAGCATGACCGATATGCAGGTAGCCATTTGGCTCCGGCGGGAATCGAGTATGCACGCTAGTGTGTTTACCATCCGCTAGATCTTTATCAATGATCTGGCGAATAAAGTTTGATGGACGAGCATCAGCTTCACTCATCTATAGCACCTCAAAAATATTAGTATTGTCAGAGAAAACGGAACCCTGTATCCAAGTATGGTTTCACAGAGTACATTGTTCCTAATGATCCACAATTCTAAGCAATTAGACAACAAGAACTCGCTCTAAAACGACAATATTTATCGAGTTAGCGTGAAAGCAAAGCAGATTCAAAGGGCCTAAACGAAAAAAGGCCTCCTGCGGAGGCCTTTTGCGATGTTGTAGTATCAATTGTTTGCAATACCAATAACAAACAATCACACCACTATTAAACAGTTAAGCTGGTAGCTGAACACCACTTAAGTCTTCATCTTTAGATACATTCTTCATCTCACCAGCAACAATCTCTGCTAGTGGACCAAGAATAACTTGTAGGTTGTTTGTACCTAGCTTCACAACTCCCATAGCTCCAAGATCTTTCAGAGTTTTCTCATTGATAACGCTCATATCTTTCACAGAAAGGCGCAAACGAGTAATACAGGCATCGATAGAACTTAGGTTGTCATGACCGCCAAGTGCTTTCAAGTACTGACGAGCAAGCTCTGAAGAATTGCTTGATCCAGCCACGTTAGATGAAGCTTCTTCATCATCTTCACGTCCCGGTGTTTTAAGGCCAAACTTAACAATCACGGTACGGAACACGAAGTAGTAAACCGCAAAGAAACCAAGACCTTGTACAATGAGCATGTACCAGTTTACCGCTAGCGGGTTACGAGTCGACAATACTAAGTCGACTAAACCAGCAGAGAAACCGAAACCTGCAATCCACTGCATTGATGCCGCGATATAAACTGATAGACCAGTCAGCGCTGCGTGAAGAACGTACAGTCCTGGAGCAAGGAACATGAATGCAAATTCAAGTGGTTCTGTTACACCTGTAAAGAATGAAGCAAACGCAGCTGCAATCATGATAGATGCCACTTTCTCTTTATTCTTTGATTTCGCAGTATGGTACATCGCTAGAGCAGCGCCTGGTAAACCAAACATCATGATTGGGAAGAAGCCCGCTTGGTACATCCCCGTAACACCTACCGTTGCCGTGCCTTCAGCTAATGATTTCGCACCGCCAAGGAAGTTTGGAATGTCATTAATACCAGCGACATCAAACCAGAACACTGAGTTTAGTGCATGGTGCAGACCAACAGGAATTAGAAGACGGTTGAAGAATGCGTAAACACCTGCACCTGCTTCACCCATACCTTGAATGCTTTCACCAAAACTTACCAGACCGCCGTAAACTGATGGCCAAACGTACATCAGGATGAACGCAATAACGATACCAGCAAAAGACGTTAGGATAGGTACAAGACGCTTGCCAGAGAAAAACGCCAGTGCTTTGTGCAGCTCTACGTGAGAAAAACGGTTGTACAACTCAGCAGAAACAATACCAACCAAGATACCGACGAACTGGTTATTGATTTTACCAAATGCAGCAGGTACTTCACTTGGGTCAATGCCTTGAATTTGTGATACTGCACCAGGGGCCAAAAGCGTTGTGACAACTAAGAAGCCCACGAAGCCTGAAAGTGCAGCGGCGCCATCTTTGTCTTTAGACATTCCATAAGCAACACCAACAGCGAACAATACTGACATGTTGTCAATGATCGCTGCACCAGCTTTAATAAGAAATGCAGCAAGTGCACTGTTTGCGCCCCAGCCATTTGGGTCGATCCAGTAGCCAATACCCATGAGTATTGCTGCTGCAGGAAGTGTGGCAACCGGCACCATAAGCGCCTTACCCACCTTCTGGAAGTATCCGAGAATGTTCACCTTAAGTTCCCCCTATAGGATTAGATGTTATGTTGAATGACTTATTTCAGCCGTCCAATTTAGTCATCCTAAGTTTATGATATTAATTTTGCTCCGCAAATTAAAAGCTCACCGTTTGTGATCATAATCACCACAATTTGCCCTTTCGGAAGGTTTTTGCTAGCGAGATCATAAAACTTATTTTATTATACGAAAAAATGGCGTTTTAAAGATAATATTCTCGCACTTTATGCAAGGCAGAATCAGTGTTATTTTGGTATCTAGGCGGGTAAATCACTGTAACTTTGCTCTGAAAAAGAATCATAAAAAACCATACAATTATTACTTTTCAGTTAGTTACTATGACAATAACATCGATAAAACGCGACTTGCTGTATGTGACTCGTTATCTAATTCAGTGATACAAACTAAGTACCCATATGACTGAAGCAGTCTCTACTTAGATAACGATATAGAAATTGAATTCTCATCTATAAGGACTAGCTGACTATGTACGCGCTAAGTAACTGTAAAATTTATACCGGTAGTGATGTTCTTACCGATCATGCGGTCATCATCGAAAACGATCTTATTCAATCTATTGTGCCGGTTTCTGAGCTACCTCAAAGCATCGAAGTAAAAGACCTTGCAGGCGCTAATCTAAGTCCAGGCTTTATCGATCTGCAGTTGAACGGTTGTGGCGGTGTAATGCTAAACGATGCAATTACCCCTGAAACCATGCAAATCATGCACCAGGCAAACCTCAAATCTGGCTGTACTAGCTTCCTGCCAACACTCATTACATCATCTGATGAAGATATGCGAACTGCAATTGCCGCAGCTCGTGAGTACCACAACAAATATCAAAATCAATCGCTTGGTTTACACCTCGAAGGTCCTTACCTTAACGTCGCGAAAAAAGGCATCCATAACGTCGATTTTATTCGCCCATCAGACGAAAGCATGATCGACCTTATCTGCGCAAACGCCGATATCGTAGCGAAAGTAACACTAGCACCTGAGCATAACGACCCAGAGCATATTGCGCGATTAAAGGCTGCTGGCATCGTGGTTTCAATTGGCCACACAAATGCAACCTACGCCGAAGCACGTAAAAGCTTTGAAGCAGGCATTACTTTTGCTACACACCTCTTTAATGCAATGACACCAATGGTTGGTCGTGAACCAGGAGTTGTTGGTGCAATTTACGATACTCCTGACGTTTATGCTGGCATTATTGCTGATGGTTTTCACGTCGACTACGCAAACATCCGAATTGCTCATAAAATCAAAGGTGAAAAGCTTGTTTTGGTGACGGATGCCACAGCTCCAGCAGGTGCTAACATTGATCACTTTATTTTTGTCGGTAAGAAAGTATATTACCGAGATGGTAAGTGTGTTGATGAAAATGGCACGCTAGGCGGCTCAGCTTTGACAATGATTGAAGCAGTTCAGAATTCAGTTGAGCACGCGGGGATCGCTTTAGACGAAGCTCTACGAATGGCCACGTTATACCCAGCAACAGCAATTGGTGTTGAGGATCGCCTTGGCCGAGTTCGAAAAGGGATGGTTGCAAACCTGACTATTTTCGATCGTGACTTTAAAGTAAAAGCGACGGTTGTTAACGGACAATACGAGCAAAATTAAGCATGAATGGCGGACAGATTGGTAATGTAGATTTAGTAAAACAGCTTAACAGCGCTGCGGTATATAGGCTGATTGATCAGCAAGGTCCTATCTCCCGTATTCAAGTCGCGGACGTGAGTCAGCTCGCGCCTGCTAGTGTTACCAAAATAACCCGCCAACTTTTAGAGCGCGGCCTTATTAAGGAGGTCGCCCAACAAGCTTCAACTGGTGGTCGTCGTGCGATCTCTTTGACTACTGAAGTCAAACCTTTTCATTCGATTGCCGTTCGCTTAGGTCGAGATTACGTACAGTTCAGTTTATACGATTTAGGTGGTACCGCGCTGGCAGAAGATCAGCATGAACTGCACTACACTAACCAAGCAGACTTAATCGCAGGACTTATCGATTTATTAAAAGATTTCGTAAGCCGATGCGAAGACAAAATTGATCAACTCATCGCTATCGGCATCACTTTACCGGGCCTTGTTAACCCAACAACTGGCGTGGTCGAATACATGCCTAATACCGATATCGATAATCTTGCTCTCGGTGAAATTGTTGGAGAGAAGTTTAATACAGCATGCTTTGTTGGCAACGACGTACGTGGCATGGCGTTGGCTGAGCACTACTTTGGAGCAAGCCAAGACTGCCAGGATTCTATTTTGGTTAGCGTCCACCGCGGTACTGGCGCAGGTATTATCGTTAACGGCCAGGTTTTTCTTGGTTTTAACCGCAACGTCGGTGAAATTGGTCATATCCAAATTGACCCGCTTGGTGAGCAATGCCAATGTGGAAACTTTGGCTGTTTAGAAACCGTAGCTGCAAACCCAGCGATTATTCAACGAGTGAAGCAACTGATTACTCAAGGATACGAATCAAGCTTAACCGACCTTGAAAACATCACAATTGAAGCGGTATGTCAGCACGCAATGAATGGTGATGAACTTGCGAAACAGAGTTTAGTGCGAGTGGGCAACCAGCTAGGTAAAGCGATTGCGATTACGGTTAACTTATTTAATCCACAGAAAATTGTAATTGCTGGCGATATTACTGCAGCACAAGATATTGTTTTCCCTGCAATTCAACGCAACGTAGAGAATCAATCTCTTAAAACTTTCCATAACGACCTCCCTATCGTGGCTTCTCACATTGATAAGCAGCCAACGATGGGCGCATTTGCGATGATTAAACGCGCTATGCTAAACGGAGTTTTGTTACAAAAGTTACTGGAAGACTAAGTTTATACAACCAATTGAGTTACAATCTCGGGCTGTGTTTTCACAGCCCGTTTTTGTATATCAGGAATACAGCTCAACAGTATGGAAATTATTCTAATTACAGCCGCTTTTTTAGCTGGTTTTATTGCGCTTAAATGCAGCCTCCCTCCCCTCGTTGGTTTTCTACTAGCTGGATTTGGCTTGCATGCATTTGGTTACCAAAGCAATGACGTTATTGTCACTCTCGCAGATCTTGGTGTTACTCTTCTTCTGTTTACTATTGGACTCAAACTCGATGTAAAAACCCTGCTGTCCAAAGAAATATGGGGAGGGGCAACCGCCCACAACATACTCTCTACCGCTTTTTTTGCCCTAGCGTTATCCGGCTTAAAACTACTGGGCTTGACTTCGCTAGCCAGTATGGACGGCAGCCAAATCCTGCTTTTAGCTTTTGCACTATCGTTCTCTAGTACCGTTTTTGCCGTAAAAGCATTGCAAGAAAAAGGCGAAATGAACGCGACCTACGGCACACTCGCGATCGGTATCTTGGTTATGCAAGATATTTTTGCCGTAGTATTCCTGACTGCTTCAACCGGAAAAGTCCCAGAATGGTATGCCATCGGTTTGTTCGCACTGCCTTTCCTTCGTCCCCTATTCTATAAGCTGCTCGATAAAGTTGGCCACGGCGAAATGCTGGTGCTATTCGGTATTTTCTTCGCGCTTGTTGTCGGTGCTGGGCTATTCGAGTTGGTCGGGATGAAACCAGACTTGGGCGCGCTAATTTTAGGCATGCTACTCGCAGGTCACCCAAAAGCCTCAGAACTATCCAAGTCATTATTCAATATGAAGGAGCTCTTTTTAGTCTGCTTCTTTTTGAACATTGGTTTATCCGCCTCATTGAGCGTGAATGGCGTCGTTCTCGCCCTGCTATTTATCTTACTGCTACCAATCAAAGGACTCTTGTACTTCGTCACTATTAATCATTTTAAGTTTCGAGTACGTACCTCTTTGCTCGCCTCTTTATCACTATTTAACTACAGTGAGTTTGGTCTTATTGTTGCTGGGTTGGCCTATAAAATGGGCTGGATGCCAAGTGATATGCTTGCTGCGATTGCGGTTGCGGTGTCGGTATCCTTTGTAATTTCCGCGCCACTTAACCGCCTTAGCCATAAAATTTATCAACATTCAGGTAAGTGGCTGCAAGAGACAGCGGTAGAAAAGCTCAATCAACGCGACCAACTCATCAACCCAGGTCATGCCCAAGTATTGATCTTAGGTATGGGGCGTATTGGAACGGGCGCTTATGATGAGCTACGTTCACGCTATGGCAAAATTTCATTGGGTATAGAAATTCGTGAAGACGCTGCACATCATCATCGTTCAGAAGGAAGAAATGTGATTTCTGGTGATGCCACCGACCCGGATTTCTGGGAGCGAATTTTAGATACAGGTCATGTAAAACTGGTTCTGCTTGCAATGCCACATCATCAAGGTAACCAAACAGCACTTGAGCAGCTTAAACGCAGAAAATATAAGGGGCAAATTGCCGCTATCGCCGAATACCCAGATCAATTGGAAGGCTTACTTGAAAATGGCGTTGACGCAGCATTCAATATTTATAGTGAAGCTGGTAGCGGTTTTGCTCGACACGTCTGTAAACAACTTCAACCTAAATTCACACCAATTAAATAAGCAACAGCACTGATATTTTTCGGAAGGCTTTCTATTGATAGAAAGCCTTTTTTGTATAGTTTTTATACCAAACCTTGATCTCATTCACCAAAACAACGGTTGAGTTAAATATTTTCCATACAACAAGGCCTTTTATCATTTTTTTAATCACAAAACGTTGCTTTTTTTATTAGTAATGGCAAATTTAAACCATACCGATTAGAAATTGTTTAGTTTAGTAAGGATGTAGTATGTGTTCAGTATTTGGCATTTTAGACATTAAAAGCGATGCAGCCGCATTGCGCCCTATCGCATTAGAGATGTCGAAAAAACTTCGTCACCGTGGCCCAGACTGGTCTGGGATTTACTCTTCAGAGCGTGCTATTTTAGCGCACGAGCGCTTGGCGATTGTTGGTCTAAATAGTGGTGCACAGCCGCTATACAGCCCTGATAAGAAGCTCATCCTTGCCGTCAATGGTGAAATCTACAACCATAAAGAAATTCGTGCTCGTTACGAAGGAAAGTACGAATTTCAAACCGATTCAGACTGTGAAGTCATTCTTGCACTTTACCAAGATATGGGCGCAGATCTCCTTGAAGAACTAAACGGTATTTTCGCTTTTGTGCTCTACGACGAAGAAAAAGATGAGTATTTAGTCGGCCGTGACCATATTGGTATTATCCCTCTTTATCAAGGTCACGATGAGCATGGTAACTACTATGTGGCATCAGAGATGAAGGCTCTTGTTCCAGTATGTAAAACAGTAAGTGAATTCCCTCCTGGTAGCTACTACAGCTCTAAAGATACTCAGCCAACACGTTACTATGTTCGTGACTGGAACGAGTACGCAGCAGTACAAGGTAACAGCACTAGCAAAGAAGAATTGACGGAAGCGCTAGAAGCGGCTGTTAAACGCCAACTAATGACTGACGTGCCTTACGGTGTACTTCTTTCAGGCGGTCTAGATTCTTCTATTACATCTGCGGTAGCAAAACGCTTTGCAGCGATGCGTATTGAAGATGATGAAAAGTCTGAAGCTTGGTGGCCTCAACTGCACTCTTTTGCTGTTGGCCTAGAAGGCGCGCCTGACCTGAAAGCCGCTCGCGAAGTTGCCGACCAAATTGGTACCGTTCACCACGAAATGACGTACACGATTCAAGAAGGTTTGGACGCGATTCGTGACGTGATTTACCACATTGAAACGTATGACGTGACGACTATCCGCGCATCAACACCTATGTTCTTAATGGGTCGTAAGATCAAAGCGATGGGTATCAAGATGGTATTGTCTGGTGAGGGCGCTGACGAAATCTTTGGTGGCTACCTTTACTTCCACAAGGCGCCAAACGCGAAAGAGTTCCACGAGGAGACAGTGCGTAAACTGCTTGCTCTGAACATGTTCGACTGTGCTCGTGCTAACAAGTCGCTGGCAGCATGGGGAGTTGAAGGACGCGTACCTTTCCTAGATAAAGAGTTCATAGATGTAGCAATGCGCTTGAACCCAGCAGACAAGATGTGTGGCAACGGTAAAATGGAGAAACACATCCTTCGTGAGTGCTTCGAGCACTACCTGCCAGAATCGATCGCATGGCGTCAAAAAGAGCAATTCTCTGATGGCGTTGGCTACAGCTGGATCGATACGCTGAAAGAAGTAGCAGAACAGAAAGTGACAGACCAGCAGATGGAAACAGCTCAATATCGATTCCCATACAACACGCCAACGACAAAAGAAGGCTACGTGTACCGTGAAATCTTTGAAGAGTTATTCCCACTTCCATCAGCAGCAGAGTGTGTACCAGGAGGCCCTTCAGTAGCGTGTTCTTCAGCGAAAGCGATTGAATGGGATGAATCGTTCCAAAACTGTGTTGACCCATCAGGTCGTGCAGTACAGACCGTTCACAACGACTCATACTAATTCTCTACGATAAAGATAAGGGTCGGTTCGTCCAACCCTTTTAAAACAGACAAAAAATTAGATACGATCAAAAAGAGGTGCTTTTGCACCTCTTTTTATGTTTGATGGAATTAGGCTATTTTAAATCTAAATCACTATTGTCTATGCTGACAGGCACACGCTTGGTGATCATCTGAACTAGCATAATTGAGCGTTTCTCACCATCTTGTTCTTGGAAGATGGCATCTATGCCCGCAAATTGACCGCTTTTAACTCTAATTTGATCGCCTGGTTTTGGCATACATTCAGAAACGGTATTGTCATTACAACACTTTTCTAGCTGCATCAATTCGAAGACCAAGTCACCTTGAACTTCTTTCGGTTGAGCACCAAAACGCACAAAGTCAACAACACCTCGAGTAGAGCGGACTGAGGTGAAGTTTGGCCCTTGCTCATAATCAAAGTAAGCGAATACGTAACAAGGAAACAGCGGTTCCTCGACTTTTTGTCTTTTACCGCGCAAAATCTTCTCAACTTCTACAGTTGGATAAAAGCACTCTACACCTTGATTTTCAAGGTGTTGTTTCGCCCTAACCTGCTCCCCACGTTTACAATAAAGTAGATACCAACGTTTCATCTTTTTACTAGCCAATTCTATTTTGTTTTTATCCTAGCATTAAGCCAAAGTTGAGTCATTGATATTCAGTTTATCTATAAAAGTATGATTATACATCGCTCGCATTAACGACATTTTTCAGCAACTTACGATAAAGAAGTCCATAGGCAAAAATGGAAATTAAGTTTGTAACACAACCAATACACCATCATATAATCTGCAAATCCAATCAAAAACAGCCACTTAACAAACAAAAATAGTTGAATGGCAAAATTTTATTATTTGTCACTCGTTGAATTGCATTGTATACGTAGAAGTCGTTAAAAAATGTAATAACTATTATTAGAAGAGCTTATGTCAAACCAACATCAATATTTTGGTCATCCACGTGGCCTGTTCTTATTGTTCGGTACAGAACTGTGGGAACGCTTTTCTTACTACGCAATGCGTGCCATTCTCGTGCTTTACCTTACTGATACAACAATGAATGGCGGCCTTGGCTGGTCAACCAAAGACGCATTAGACCTATACGGCATATACACAGGGCTTGTGTATATCACCCCTCTTATCGGTGGTTACCTAGCAGATAACTATTTAGGTCAACGTCGCTCAATTTTGCTTGGTGGCGCGTTAATGGCCATCGGCCAGTTTACTCTTGCACTTCCTGCTGATGCTTTAGGTATTGGTTCGCTACACAGTTTCTATTTAGGTCTTGGCCTACTTATCACTGGTAACGGTCTCTTTAAGCCAAATATCTCAACCATGGTTGGCGACCTTTATCAAGAAGGTGACAACCGTCGTGACGGCGCATTCACTATCTTTTATATGGGTATCAACTTAGGTGCATTACTTGCCGGCGTCGTTTCTGGCTCTGTGACAACCTCTTACGGTTGGAAAGCTGGCTTTGTTGCCGCTGGTGTGGGTATGCTGGTTAGCCTAGTGATGCAAATGGTACTGGCTCAATCATGGCTTGGTGATATTGGTCGCGAACCAGCGGCGAAACGAGATCTAAACAACAAAAACGCCACCACGAAGCAGCCACTCACCAAAGAAGAAGTGAATCGACTAAAAGTAATTCTGGTCATGAGCTTATTCACTATTGTCTTCTGGGCAGGCTTTGAACAAGCTGGTGGTCTGATGAACATCTACACTCAACAATATACTGATCGCATGATTGGTGGTTTCGAAGTTCCTGCTGCGTGGTTCCAATCACTAAACCCATTTTTCATTATTACTCTAGCGCCAGTTCTGGCTGTCCTTTGGGTAAAATTGGGTAAACGTGAACCTACTTCGCCAGTGAAATTTGCGATGGCACTATTTTTCTTGGCGATTGGTTTCCTTTGTATGGTTGGCGCAGTGCTAGAACAAGGTGGAGATACAACAGTAAAAACATCGATGTTATGGTTGGTCGGCGCTTTCTTCTTCCACACATTAGGCGAGCTGTGTTTATCACCAATTGGTCTTTCATTGGTGACTAAATTAGCACCGCTTCGCTTAGCTTCACTTATGATGGGTGCATGGTTTGGCTGTAATGCGATTGCTAACTATGTTGCGGGCTATGTGGGTTCTCACGTAGGCGAGTTAGGCGCTATGGCTATCTTTAGTGGTATTGCGGTCAGCGCAACCGTAAGTGGCGTAATCTTGCTCCTGTTCTCTAATACACTCGTTCGCTGGATGCATGGCGCTGAAAATACGCACAGCACGGCAGAGCAAGTAGAAGAGCAGCAAGTACAAGTCGCTTGATCGCTCAACTAAACGTAGAAAGGGTCGCTATTGCGACCCTTTTTTGTATCTAAAGTTTAGATTTAACTAACTCAACCATCATCTCGATATGAAGTTCACTATCGTTCAAACAAGGGATGTAGGTAAAGTTTTCACCACCTGCTTCAAGGAAAATCTCTTTACACTCTTCCGAGATCTCTTCCAACGTCTCTAAACAATCTGAAGAAAATGCAGGGGTCACAACATTAATATTTTTCACACCCTTTGCAGGAAGTGCCTCTAGGGTCTTATCGGTATAAGGTTGAAGCCACTCTTCTCTCCCAAATCGGGACTGATACGTCATGCCAATTTGTTGTTCACTTAAACCTAACGCTTCCCCAAGCAAGCGAGTCGTCTCTTCACAATGCTGTGGGTAAACATCACCATTGTCAGCATAGCGTTTTGGAATACCATGATAAGAACACAGCAGGTAATCTCCCTGACCATTCTTTTGCCAATGTTCACGAACTGAATGCGCTAACGCTTCAATATATTTCGGGTGATTGTAATAATCACGAATAAAGCTAAAGCTTGGCATCACAGGCAGGTTTTTAAATGCTTTAGTGATTCCGTCAGAAACCGCTGCCGTTGTTGTTCCCGAGTATTGCGGATACAACGGTAAAACAATGACTTCATCAACGCCTTGCGCCAATAGGGCTTCAAAGCCTGATTGTAAACTTGGGTTACCATACGTCATACCAAGCTCTACAGGTATATCAAGCTTTTGTGCTAACTTTTCAGTTTGGCGTTTAGAGTACACCATCAACGGCGAGCCCTCTTCCATCCATACTGATTGATAGAGTTTGGCAACTTTAGGAGCTCGGATAGGAAGGATAACGCCGTGCAATAGTGGACACCAAAGCCATCGAGTCATGTCTACCACTCGGTGATCATGAAGAAACTGACTTAAAAAACGCTTTACGGCAGGAGCGGTTGGTGCGTCAGGAGTTCCCAGGTTAACTAGGAGTACACCCTGTTTATTATTCTCTTTCATAACATCCTATTCATGGTAAACGGCTTGGTTCATATATTTAAGTAACCTCGAAGTAACGAATAGCCGAGCTGAAGTTAATTAGATATATGTTTACGAGTAAACTAAAAAAAGCGACCACTTGGGCCGCTTTCAATATATCAAAATATTAAATTTTTGACTTCAGCAAATTAAGATAGTGCTTTCTCGATATCCGCACTAACTTCAGCTACTTGCTTAGTACCATCAAACTTAAGGTACTTAGTCTTGCCTGCTTCAGCTTCTTTGCCGTAGTAGTTGATTAGCGGTGCAGTTTGCTCGTGGTAAACACCTAGACGAGCACGTACTGTTTCTTCTTTGTCATCATCACGAACAACAAGATCTTCACCAGTTACATCATCTTTACCTTCCACTTTAGGCGGGTTGTAAACCACGTGGTAAGTACGACCAGAAGGAAGGTGAGCACGACGACCAGCCATACGCTCAACAATCACATCGTCTGCAACGTCAAATTCGATAACGTAGTCTACGTCTACGCCCATTTCTTTTAGGCCGTCAGCTTGAGGGATAGTACGTGGGAAACCATCTAGTAGGAAACCGTTTGCACAGTCTTCTTGAGCGATGCGCTCTTTGATAAGACCAAGGATGATTTCATCAGAAACTAGCTGACCAGCGTCAATAACAGCTTTAGCTTGTTTACCAAGCTCTGTACCTGCTTTGATAGCAGCACGAAGCATATCACCAGTAGAGATTTGTGGAATACCGTATTTTTCCATGATGAAGTTTGCTTGTGTGCCTTTACCTGCACCTGGAGCACCTAGAAGAATGATGCGCATGATTTATCCTCTTTAATATTTAAGATTTATACCGAAGCTCACAATAGCTGACCTCTTAGACATCAAACCTGAGAAGCACCTGCAACGATAAGTTTCGGTATAACGTATATAGGCGAGCAAAAATACACGCCTTATTACTCACATTCAAGTCGCAGATTCTATCACAGGTTCTCTGAGCAAAGAGTGTATTAAGACTAAAGAATGTTAACAGTACCCTCTTTCACGCCCTATTGATTATTAACTCAGCACTTGAGATGCAAAATTTTGCGACAACAAACAAAAAGCTCGCGAAATGCGAGCTTTTTGATTTGCAGAGGTTATTACACCTTAGTCAAAAGTTGATTAACGGCTCCTAAGAACTCTGTTGGATCCTCAATAGAGCCTCGCTCCGCTAGCATTGCCTGACCAAGCAGAACTTCAACCCAGCGACCAAACGCTTCTTCATCGGCTTCGTCAGCCATACGCTTAACCAATTCGTGCTCAGGGTTTAGCTCAAAGATGTATTTCACTTCCGGTACAGCTTGACCAGCTGCCGCAAGAAGCTTCGCCATTTGAGTGCCCATTTCGTAATCGTCCGTTACCACAACAGCAGGCGTGGATGCGAGTTTGAAGGTCGTACGAACTTCTTTCACACGATCGCCTAGGTAAGACTTCGTGCGCTCTACAACCGACTTAAACTCTTCTTCGGTTTCTTTTTGCTTCTCTTTTTCTGCTTCATCTTCAAACTGACTTAGATCAAGCCCAGCCTTAGTGATTGACTGGAACTGTTTACCATCAAACTCAGTTAAGTAGTTCATCAGCCACTCATCAATGCGGTCGTACATCAAGATAACTTCAATGCCTTTCGCTTTGAACTGTTCTAAGTGAGGGCTGTTTTTCGCAGCTGCATAGCTGTCTGCCGTCAAGTAGTAGATCTTATCTTGACCTTCTTTCATGCGCTCAACGTAAGACGCCAAGCCCACAGTTTGCTCAGAAGAATCCACTTCAGTTGAAGCAAAGCGCAATAAACCTGCAACTTTCTCTTTGTTTGCAAAGTCCTCCGCAGGGCCCTCTTTCATCACAAGACCAAACTCTTTCCAGAATGATTGGTATTTCTCTTCGTCATTCTTGGCCATACGCTCGAGCATCGTTAGCACGCGCTTAGTACAAGCATTACGTAGAGACTGAGTCACTTTATTGTCTTGTAAAATCTCACGCGATACGTTTAGCGGTAAATCGTTTGAGTCTATTAAACCACGTACGAAGCGTAAGTATGACGGCATAAATTGCTCTGCATCGTCCATAATGAATACGCGCTGTACGTACAGTTTCAAGCCTGATTTGTGGTCGCGGTTCATCATATCCCAAGGTGCTTTCGATGGGATGTATAGTAAGCTCGTGTAGTCGTTTTTACCTTCTACACGGTTATGACTCCAGACCAAGGGATCGGCAAAGTCATGTGATACGTGTTTGTAGAACTCTTGATACTCTTCTTCTGAAACATCAGATTTGTTACGCGTCCACAGTGCTTGGGCTTTGTTGATTTGCTCCCACTTCTTCTCATCTGTTTCCTTGCCTTCGTCATCACGAACGACAGTTTGGATTGAAACAGGAATGCCGATGTGATCAGAGTACTTACTGATAACGTCACGTAGACGCCACTCATTCAAAAACTCTTTACCCTCTTCACGCATATGAAGAATGATGTCGGTACCACGTGACTCTTTGGTAATGTTTTCGATGGTGTACTCACCTTCACCCGCTGAGTGCCATTGTACCGCTTCATCAGCGGCTAGACCCGCAGCGCGAGTGCGCACGGTAACGGCGTCAGCAACGATAAATGCCGAGTAGAAACCAACACCAAATTGACCAATAAGCTGAGAGTCTTTGCTCTGCTCTTCAGATAGCTTTGAGAAAAACTCGGCTGTTCCAGATTTTGCGATTGTTCCTAAGTGCTCAATCACATCATCACGGCTCATACCGATACCGTTATCAGAAATGGTTAAGGTATTTGCGCTTTCATCAAACGACAGCTTCACGCAAAGGTCTGCATTACCTTCGTATAGATCTGGGTTAGATAACGCCTGAAAGCGCAGTTTGTCTGATGCATCTGATGCGTTAGAGATCAGCTCGCGCAAAAAGATCTCTTTATTTGAATAAAGAGAATGGATCATTAAATGCAGTAGTTGTTTTACTTCTGATTGAAAACCACGAGTTTCTTTATTTTGAGATACGGTTTCGCTCATGTGTGCTCCATAACATCTAAACTAATTGGCTTTTTCATAGGGACAAGTTTGTGACTTTCCCCTTGAAATCACCTTACCGAGATGTCATTTAACATGTGGCTGACAAATGTAAATTCAAGGTCAATATTGCTAAAAACGGTGTTTTTTTAGAAAATTTTAATTATCCTACCCGTCTAAAAGCATCTAAAATGTCGTGCGCACTCCAAGCGCCCCGGTAATTTTGTGACATAAATCACCATAATTACAACATCATCCATCTAAGAAGAACTAAATGACTAACATTGGCACCAAATTTCTACTTGCTCAAAGGTTCACCTTTGATCCAAATAGTAATTCGCTCGCTGACCAACAAAACGGCAACGACGTTGTACGATTAGGAAGCAACGAAAGCCGTATACTTCTGATGTTGGCAGAGAGACCAAACGAAGTTTTAACCCGTAACGAGCTTCACGAGTTTGTTTGGCGTGAGCAAGGTTTTGAGGTGGATGACTCAAGCCTGACTCAAGCGATTTCTACTCTGCGTAAGATGTTGAAGGATTCAACAAAATCTCCAGAGTTTGTTAAAACGGTACCTAAACGTGGCTACCAACTCATTTGTTCAGTGGAACGCTTGAACCCATTTTCTACTGACTCTAACACTGACGTTGAAGAAACCGCTTCTGAACAAGAAGCGCCAGCAGTGGAGTTAGAAGCGAGCGATACACCACCAACAGAGATAGTGACCGATACTACTGCTGATCTTGAGCCTCAAGTAGAGCCGACTAAAACTCAGCCGAAGCCAGCATCTAACACGATTAACTGGCTACCGCGTGTCATTATCTTTTTGTCTCTGCTGCTTCCTGTTTGCGTATTGTTATTCACGAACCCTGCGGAATCCCAATTCCGTCAGATTGGTGAGTATCAAAGTGTACCGGTGATGACACCTGTAAATCACCCTCAAATCAACAACTGGTTGCCTTCAATAGAGCAATGCATTGAGCGCTACGTGAAGCACCATGCAGAAGACTCGTTGCCAGTTGAAGTGATTGCCACTGGTGGACAAAATAACCAGCTGATTCTGAACTACATTCATGACAGTAACCACTCTTACGAGAACGTAACACTGCGTATTTTCGCAGGTCAAAACGATCCAACAGACATCTGCAAATAAAGGAGGCCAATATGAAGATTAAATTAGCATCTGCGGTTTTGGCCGTATCCGTTCTTTTCAGTAGTTGGTTGTATTGGGGAAGTGACCTAAAAGTGGAGCAGCTCCTCACAGCAAACGAATGGCAGTCGACCATGGTGACAGTCATTACAGACAGCTTGCCTGACGATACTGTCGGCCCACTACGCCGAGTTAATGTTGAATCAAACGTGAAATATCTCCCTAATGGTGACTATATTCGCGTAGCAAATATCAAACTATTCGCTCAAGGCTCAACCGCAGAATCAACGATAAATATCTCGGAAAAAGGCCGCTGGGAAGTAAGTGACAACTATTTGTTGGTCTCGCCTTCGGAGTTTAAAGATATTTCATCTTCTCAATCAAAAGACTTTTCCGAAGCACAGCTACGTTTGATTACTCAAATTTTTAAGCTAGATGCGGAGCAAAGTCGTCGTATTGACGTCGTGAACGAAAAAACACTATTGCTCACTAGCTTGAACCACGGTTCTTCGGTACTGTTTAAAAACTAATTTTGATTGGATGATAAGGGGGCAAGACGCCCCCTTTGTTTTGCTTATGGATTGGCTAGATACCCTTACCCTTTTTTTCGGTTCACTAATCGCCAACACGCTGGCTTCACTTTCTGGTGGCGGAGCAGGCTTGCTTCAATTCCCTTTACTCATCTTTCTCGGCTTACCGTTCTCCGTTGCGCTAGGCACACATAAGGTGGCTTCGGTCGCTTTAGGCTTAGGCGCAGCAAGCACGCATTTGAGATCAGGCACTATTAAATGGAAAATCGCGCTCTATCTTATCTTGTCCGGCAGTATTGGCGTGATTTTAGGGGCTAACTTAATTGTACAGATCCCTGATGGTATCGCGGAAAAGATGCTCGGCACGATGATCTTAGCGCTGGGTATCTACTCGCGACTTAAGACATCGCTAGGCCAAGCTGAAGTAATACGCAACCGTCATCCTATTGGTTGGGTTATTGGTGGAATTGGCTTACTGTTTATCGGCATCATTAACGGATCTCTTACCGCAGGTTCTGGTTTGCTCGTGACACTATTTTTGGTGCGCTGGTTTGGTTACGACTACAAACAAGCCGTTGCTTACACCATGATTTGTGTCGGCCTGTTTTGGAATGGCATTGGAGGCATTGCCGTCGTACAGGCAGGGGCGCCTATTCACTGGGCTTGGTTACCTGTTTTATTGTTAAGCTCTTTTCTAGGCGGCAGTTTAGGCGCATGGGCCGCGACTCGATACAGTAACAGAGTGATTAAAGTTGCATTCGAAATTCTCACGTTTGCCGTGGGCATCAAGTTGCTGGTTTAAAAAGATTAAAAGGAAAGTTTCATGGATAAAGCAATCATTGATATTTATTACTGCCGCCAGTGCAACTGGATGTTGCGTTCAACTTGGCTATCGCAAGAATTACTGCATACTTTTAGCGAAGAAATAGAAACAATCAGCTTACACCCGGACACAGGTGGTCGCTTCGAAATTTTCTGTAATGGCCAGCAAATTTGGGAACGGAAAAAAGACAGCGGCTTTCCTGAAGCCAAGGTGCTAAAACAGCGCGTTAGAGACATTATCGACCCAGAACGCGATTTAGGACATTCAGACACAAAATAGGGAGCAATTCGCTCCCTATTTTTTACTTAGTAAAACCGTTAAATCATGGTTTGTGCTAATACTTCGCCTTCTGGTGTTTTTACCGTTAGCTTATTGCCTTCTAGAGTACCAAAGCTTCTCGGTAAGCCATTACGTGGGAATGTCATCGAGCCTGGGTTGAATATAATGGCTCCATCTTGCATCTCTGCGACGGGAACATGTGTATGACCGTGGGCGATGATATCACCTTCACGCAGTGGCGGCCGTTTTTCAGAGTTGTACAAGTGACCATGAGTCAAAAAGATTCTCTTGCCAGATTCAAGTAGCACCCATGAGTAATCCATCATCATTGGAAACTTCAATAGCATTTGGTCCACTTCACTATCACAGTTGCCACGTACAGAAATAATTTGATCACTGTATTGGTTCAATAAGTCTGCTACCTGTGGAGGGTTGTAGCCTTCTGGAATAGGGTTTCGCGGCCCATGGTTTAGCGTATCTCCTAGCAAAATCAGGTGGTGCGCACCAGAGGCCAGAAATAGCTCAATGGTTTCTTTAGTTGCTGGCAAAGAGCCATGTAGGTCTGAGGCAAAAAATAGTTTCACGACATCGTCTCCTCAAAAAGTATGAGGTCATTCTACGGCATTTTTTTAGCAGCTCAACCTACGACGGTTTGAATACTACTGATAGCGCAATGATTCAATGACCATAGGCAAAACATAGAACCATGCTGCATACGCTGTTCCAACCAACACCAGTATCCAAAACACCATCGACATAAATTTTGATTTGGCTAGATGGTGCAGCGGATCGGGCTCTCCGCATCCTGGACATGCATGAGCGCGTTTTGAGATTTGTTTCTCACACACGGGGCAAGAGACTAAAGGCATGATACAGATTCCTCGACATTAGGCTTAGGGCGCAAAGAATAATGGTGAATTAACACATATGCAACCTAACATATATTAAATATTTTAGTTCTTTGTAACAGTCGCTGACTTGAGAAAAAATTCGTTGATTTTTCATTTATATCAACCTATTACACTTCTTCTCGCACCATACCATTGATGACAATATTGTTATAACTCACCATCCCAATGACCTCGCCACTTTCAATGACCGGCGCTCTGCTTATGCCAAATCGCTCAAACAAACGTGCACAATATTTTACGTTCATATCTGGTTCGACACACAAAGCGGGCTTGGTCATGATTTCATAAATATTTGTGCGCTGAGGAGAACGATTATTCGCCAGCACCTTTTTGGCGATATCATTCATCAACACGATGCCATATTCATCATTATCATCTCGCTTTTTCACCACCAGTGCTTTGACTTGGTATTTTTTCGCTAGCGTTATGCCTTCATAAACTGTCATTAGCCCATCAACCATGACATAAGTAGCCGCCATTACATCTCGAACTCTAATTATCGTTTGATCACTCATAATTCATCCTCAACCACTTTGGTCAACGTTTCTACTTGATGCGCGACACCGACTGCATCTTCAATATCGATCTGAATAGCAATGCCCTGCCCCGACTCTCTGTCGAATTCACCAACCTCATTAATGGTTTCTAATATGTGTCGAGAGAGATGTTCCTCGACCACAAACAGCAGCACATCTTTTTGCACTTCTAGCGTTAAACCAAAAAACGTTCGCTTTTGATTTAAACCTTGTCCGCGAGCATTGTTAATCACCGTAGCACCGGTCGCACCAGCATCGCGTGCAGCGTCCAACACCTTGTCTGTTTTGCTGTCTTCAACAAACGCAAGTATCAATTTAAAGCGCATTTTCTTCTTCCTCCGAGACGTTTTTATTCAGCCACTGGGTTATTTGCGCATAGCCCATCACAGAGATCATAGGAAATAGACTGGCAAACGCGATCAAGCCAAAGCCATCAATCATTGGGTTTCTTCCAGGGACGGTCGAAGCAAGCCCTAACCCTAATGCAGTTACAAGTGGGACAGTGACGGTAGAAGTTGTTACGCCTCCAGAATCGTAGGCGAGTGGAACAATAAGCTTAGGAGCGTAAAACGTTTGAATCACAACGACGATGTAACCCGCGATGATGTAATAATGAATGGGATCGCCCACGACAATCCGGTAACTCCCTAATGCAATACCAATTGCCACCCCAAACGCAACGGCTACGCGCAAGCCGTTAATACTGATACTGCCTCCAGAGACTTGGTTTGCTTTTATCGCTACAGCGATTAAAGAAGGCTCTGCAATCGTGGTACTAAAGCCTATAAAAAAGGCGAAGGTGTAAACCCAATAATAGTCGACCCACATTAAGGCTTTCCCTACCGATACTTTGAACTCTTGTAAAAACTCCGGCGCCGTTAATTGCACAGCCATCGTCTCCCCAAGTGGAAACAACGCCATTTCTAATCCAAGTAAAAAAAGAGCTAACCCGAAAATCACATAAACGAACCCAAGCAAAACTTTCTTAAGGTTGCTAACAGGACGCCTTAACACCGCTAACTGAAAACCAAAAATAATGCTGGCGATGGGAACGACGTCTCGAACGGTCGATAACAAAGTGTCTAGGAAATGATCAATTGAAATCATGTTACGACCATTCCGTAAACCATCACAAACATCATCGGTAACAGCGAGGCAAAAGCGATTAAACCAAAGCCATCCACCATAGGGTTACGCCCTTTAATAGAAGACGCTAAACCGACGCCCAGAGCAGTGACCAAAGGTACTGTTATGGTGGACGTGGTTACACCTCCGGAATCGTAAGCGACGCCAATAATGGCTTCAGGTGCAAACCACGTCAGTATTACAACGCCTACATAGCCACCAATGATCATGTAATGAATCGGCCACCCTTTTAAGATACGCAAAACACCGATAACGATGGCTATCCCCACAGAGAGAGCTACTGTTACTCGAAGTCCTTCTCCGTAATCCTGCATGGACTGCTCTGAGTTAGCGATCATTCCGCCCTCAGCCGCAACTTCTGAGGCTTCTTCCGCTACCGCGGTTAATGCAGGTTCAGCTATCGTGGTGCCAAACCCCAAACAAAACGCAAAGACTAATAACCAAAACACGCTGCCTTTTTTTGCAAAGGCTTGAGCCATACTCTCTCCGATAGGAAAAAGACCAAGTTCTAGGCCAAAGATAAAAAAGGTTAATCCTAAAACGACAAGCAACAAGCCAAAAAGAATGGAGACCAGGTTGGGCAGCGGCTCTTGCAAAACGACTAATTGGAAAAAAGTGATAACAATGATGATGGGTAATAAGTCACGAGCACTATTGAGGAGCGCTCGAAAAAGCGCAACAAATGCTTCCATGCCTATCCTCCTTGATTGTGCAAACTGATTACGCTCGTTCCAATGAGCGATAACTTCTAGTCTGGCATAGATTTCACTCTTCTACCGTGAATGCACTAGCGCCATCTATAACATTTAGTTACATATTTTCTAATATGTGAAGTTAATAGTATCTCTGCCAGCTTGTCACTATCCCAGAAATAATGGTGTTGAGATGATCAAGCTAAGCACAAAACGACTATAATGTTCTAATACGTGTACATTCAAAGAGATAACATGAAGATATTACTCACAGGTGGCACTGGGTTTATTGGCTCGGAGTTGCTCAAGCTGCTATCAACTCACCAGGTTATACTACTTACACGCTCTCCAGAGCGAGCAAAACAACGCCTACAGCATGCTGATCTGGGTAATATCGAATACCTTGACTCGCTCGAGTCGTTCGCCGATCTCAATCACGTTGATGCCGTCATTAATCTTGCAGGTGAGCCAATTGCGGATAAAAGGTGGACCAGCGAGCAAAAAGAAAAAATCTGCAAAAGTCGTTGGAAAATTACCGAGCAAATTGTTGAGCTGATCCACGCAAGTACCGAACCTCCCTCTGTTTTTATTAGTGGCTCGGCAGTTGGCTACTATGGTGATCAACAAGACCATCCGTTTGATGAGTGCTTACATGTTAATAGCGACGACTTTCCTCACGAGGTTTGTGCAAAGTGGGAGCAAATAGCCAAGCGCGCAGAGTCGGAACAAACACGGGTTTGTCTACTGAGAACTGGCGTGGTACTCGGCCTTAATGGTGGTGCGTTGGCAAAAATGCTATTACCTTACAAGCTTGGCGTAGGCGGCCCACTCGGGAACGGTAATCAGTACATGCCTTGGATTCACATCCTAGATATGGTCCGCGCCATCATGTACTTGCTTGAAACACCACATGCCCACGGTGCATTCAATATGTGCGCCCCCCATCCTGTGACTAATCGTATATTCAGCGGCACACTAGCTAAAACGCTAAAACGTCCGCATATCTTGTTCACGCCTAAATGGGCGATGGAACTCCTAATGGGAGAATCTTCCTGCTTATTGTTTGATAGCATGAGAGCCAAACCCAAAAAACTCACCGAACTGGGCTTTAAATTTAGCTACTCCAGAATAGAGCCAGCACTCAAGCACTTGCTTCATGACCGGAGCTGATGAATGATGGCTCTAATCAAGGTTTCTGAGTCTTAAATTAAATTATGAAAAAGTCGATTCTTATTACGGGTTGTTCAACCGGCATCGGTTACGTGTGCGCTCACGCCCTACAAAACAAGGGATTTAATGTCATTGCATCTTGTAGGAAAGAACAAGATGTCCAGCGCCTAATTAATGAAGGGCTAACCTGCATCAATCTAGACCTAAATAGCCCAGAAAGCATTTCTTCGGGCGTGAAGCAAGCGCTAGAGTTAGCAGAAGGTAAGCTTTACGCAGTGTTCAATAATGGTGCCTATGGTCAGCCCGGAGCACTGGAAGACTTACCCACCGAGGCTCTTCAAGATCAATTTCAGACCAACTTTTTTGGTTGGCACCAGTTGGTCAGAGAGGTACTTCCTCATATGCGCCAGCAAGGCGAAGGACGCATCATACAAAACAGCTCTGTTCTTGGTTTTGCCGCAATGAAATACCGTGGTGCCTATAATGCATCAAAATTTGCCTTAGAAGGCTGGACAGATACGCTCAGGCTAGAGCTTGCGGATACGAATATCAAAGTGGTATTGATAGAACCAGGACCGATCGAAACTCAATTTAGAAACAATGCATTACGAGCCTTTGAGAAGTGGGTTGATATTGAATCTAGCCCCCATCGTCATGCTTATGAAGGACAAAGAGAGCGACTCAACAACGACAAGTCTAATAATCGATTTGTTTTACCTGCAGAGTCTTGCATCGCACCAGTTCTTCATGCATTAACTAGCGTTTCACCGAAAATTCGTTATCGAATTACTACACCGACTAAATTATTCGCAGTCTTGAAAAGACTATTACCAACCCGTGCACTTGATAAAATTTTGCGACAGGCTGCATAAAAAAGTTTTGTCGAAATGTAATTTCATCGTAACAATGTGATGTCATTATGAACATGTAGGTTAAAAAAACCTCAACTAAACGAATCAATTTCTACGCAATTCAGCGGGGATTCTTTCGCCCAAAGTGATTGAGTTGCTTAGATTTGGTATCGCCACCCATTCCGTTTTGTAGCAATGTTTATACTACTGCGAGGCAACAATGACATTAAATCAGCTTAACTGGCTTAGTGTGGGTGTAGTGTTGACCATGTTCATCCTATTTTGATACCGCACTAACAAATAGCATTAGAATTGCGCTGCTTCGGCAGCGTTTTCTTTTTATCTAACACCTGAGCAGCAATAACCTCACTCTATTATCCCACGTTTTCTCAAAATAGAATGATTCATTATTGATGGTGAATGTCGCTTGAATTTCACCTAAATCAACTCCATATCTAATATCAACGACAAGACACAAGGCAAGGATACTCTGATGCAATCCCCATTTATCGTTGAGATAACAGAACAGAACTTTCGCGAAACGCTTGAAGGATCAATGAACACGCCCGTTTTGATCCACTTTTGGGCCAACGCTCAGCCAGAAAGCGCACAGATACTCCCTGAGTTGCAATCTCTTGCTCAACAGTACAACGGTGCATTTACGCTTGCTCTACTAAATTGTGAAGATCAGCCCGCTTTAGCGTCTCAATTTGGCGTGCAAGTATTGCCAACTATCGCGCTGTTTATAAATGGTCAAGCCGTCGATGGTCTGGGAGGCCCCCAGCCAATTGATGCCATTGCTACCATGCTACAAAAGCATTTGCCAAGCCCAGATGAACAACTATTAAAACAAGTCAGTGAACTTCTTCAGCAAGGTGAGCATGCTCAGGCTTTGAGCATCATCCACACTTTGCCGCCAGAGCTGCAAGAGCGTGGTGATGTGAAACTCGCGATGGCTGATTGTTTGCTAGAAACCAAACAATTTGATATTGCCCAAGAACTACTGAACGCTATCCCTCTCGAGTATCAAGATAACTACTACAAGAGCCTAATAGCCAAGCTCGAGCTGCATTTGCAGGCTGCAGATAGCCCTGAGTTACAGCGACTAGAACAAGCATACGCAGCAGACATGGCAAACTTCGAACTCGCTTGTGAATTGGCGGTACAATACAACCAAGTTGCTCGGGATGAAGAAGCGTTGGAACTGCTGTGGAATATTCTTAAAAAAGACTTGGGCGCCCAAGACGGTGACGTGAAGAAGACTTTTATGGATATTCTCAGTGCGCTAGGTCAAGGTAACGCATTAGCAAGCAAATATCGTCGCCAGCTTTACTCAATTTTGTACTAAGCGTCGCATTCTTCTAGGAATAAGACAACAAAGGCCGGGACTTCCGGCCTTTGTTTTTTGTTAGAAGTCGCTATACAGCGTTGGTGCTGCTGGCGGATACTCTATTGGTTGCCAACGATCATTAAAGGTGTACTTGGCATAAAGCATGAAATGGTTTGGTGTATAAAACTCAGAACGTTGTACATCGACTAACGCACCAAGATACCAACGTTTGCTGACTCGCTTTTCCACCGCCGCTTGCAACGACGTACCAAAACCACCACCTTTGTCTGACTCCGCTACTGTCGATAAGTATGGCGCGTCTTCCTTAGTCCAAGAGTTAGAGACGGATGCACTCAATTGATATGACCAAGAACTGTTGTATCGGCCATAAAAGTTGATAGGTAAAGACACCGAGAAGTAACTTTGCGGGCTGTAGTAGCCACCGTGACCTAGCGTGTACTCACCCAGATTTTTGTCGTAATCAAGGTACATTAAGTTCGTACCTATACTTAAACGCTGGTCATCCGTTGCAATTAACTTGTAGTAAGCTCCACCTAGCACGCCTAAACGAGTGTTGTCCTCAACCTTTTCACCAGTCAAAACATGATACTGCAAGCTACTCCAAAAACCGTAAGGGCCACCAATGTCCCAACTTGAGCTCAACTTCACACCAGTACGAGCAACTCCGCCCCATTTAGTCCCTTGAGGGTCAGTCGTGCCGCTAGGGACAGACATTCCAGCATAAGAAAGCGCGCTACTGGTCTCTGGGCGACGCGAAGCTTCTGCCGTCCAACCGAACTCACCCAGGTCCCCATTGATGCGCACACCACCAACCCATGTGGTATGGTCGAAACCAATTGGTGTCGTGCCGATATCGACCAACCAATCTTCAGCCTGCCAGCCCACTCCAAATGCCATACCTGATGCGTCATTTTGGAACGAAGTGCTGTCAGAATCGGTGGTTTTTTCATAATAGTCCAACTGACCTGAATCGATAGAAACATAATCGGCTTTTAGCAACAGGTGCCCATCCCAGCTCTCTATCGGGATTCGGGCTTCTATGGGCACTTGATTCGAAGTATTACGGCCATCTCGTGCACTGTAATCCCAGCCAATCATGACATGCCCATCACTCCGATCATGCAGTTTATCGATGTCCGATTTGACGTTACGAGTCAACCAGTAGTCGTCAGCAGTATCATATAGCTCGCGTAAGCTTAGGGGTTCTTTTTTCGCCTCTTCAGGTTCACGATTTTTATCCATTCGGTCACGATTTAAGGCTTGATAGGCGCGTGTTTCAGCTAACGCCCACTGTTGATTTTCCATTGCTATAGACATGCTATTGCGAAATGCTAATGCGTCGGCATCAGGCATCGCATCCAACAACTGATTTAGCGCATTAGCGTCATTTCGATAGCCTTGTTGATTAAACACCGCGGCCACTGTCATCAACTGTGCCGCAGTTAAGCTATCGCGCTTTTTATTCAAAATGAGGTGCATGTCGTGATACGTCGCTTCATATCCAGTCAAAGCACTAGCTTGCAACATGCCAATTTCTGCTTGAGTTTTAAATGGCTCAGGCTTTAAAGAAACTTGTTCATACAAATCCAACGCAAGCTTAGGCTGTTGATTAACCAGCATCAGATCCGCTTGACTCAACAGTCGACGGGTTTTGAGTTCATCAAGCTGTAATGCTTCCGAAGCACTTAAATCTTGTGTTGCGGAATTTAATGCTAAGTCCGCGTACCAACGATCAAAATATTCAAAGTGATTCAAGCTTACCATCATGCTGCCGTAAGCCAGTTTGTCATCGGTTGACCAATCTTCTGAAAGCGAAATGTTTTGGAAAATCCTCTCAGCTTCCTTAACTTCATCAATGTCTAACCACGCACTCACTAGACGAGCGAGCGGTTGAATTTGACCTTGATAATCCGACTCTAGCGCACGTAATGTCGCCATTACTGATTCGGGAGAAGCTAAGTAACGCGTTTGAATGTCTCTCAACTGAGCATCAAGCTTCAAGCGGGTTAAATTGCGCTGCATTGCGTCTGTCATGTCATGTTGTGCGATACTCTCTAGCTCAGCGATGGCCTCATTCACGTTGAAGTCCTTCGCGAGATAAAGCGCGTAAGCAAATTTCATTTCAGGGTCACTACTAGATGTAGCCCAATCGGACATCAGCGTATCCGCGCGTACTTTGTCGCCCATTGAATGAATAACATCAGCAATATCAAGCCTTAACCATGGGGAGGTTGGCTGTAGCGCAATCAATTCCTCTACGGACGCTTTCATCGTTGCCTGATCATTTTGAGCGATTGCGATCCGCAGACGAGTCAAAATAACTTCCGACTTGATGCTCGCTATTTTTTCAGCGACCACTTTCTGCTGTGGGGCTGAGTAACTGCACGCGAGTGCTTCCGCGCCAGACCAATCTTGCTGCTGAATACGAACATCTAAGCGACCACGCAATGCAGAGCTATTGCTGCTATCCAGTTGCAAAGCTTGTTTGAAAACCTTCTCTGCCGCGGCATAATTTTCTTGTACCAGATACAAAGAGCCTAATGATGAATAAGCATAAGGTTGGGATTTATCTACTTGAATCGCTTTTTGATAAGCGCTTTCTGCTTGCTTAAACTGGCCTTTTTCGACCAAGGCATCACCTTGATCAAGATACGCCCAATATTGAGAAGTCTCGATTAGCGCTGCCCATTTTGAGGCCGAGTCAGGATTATGATCTAAGTGCTGAGCCTGTTTAAAGTATCCGAGCGCTTTTTGTTGCTGCCCTCTACGTAGATAAACCTTACCCATAGCACCAAGCAATTCAGGATCTTGCGGACGAGTCGTCAACGCATAACGCAGCTGAGCTTCTGCTTGGTCGGTTTTATCTTCCTCGAGCAACGCTAACCCTTTGAGCTTGGCGAGATAAGTGGGGTCTTTGCGTAGTTCCTTTTCCTTTTTCCAGCGATCTTTCGCGCTTTGATTCGCTCTTTGTATCTCCATGTCAGACGGGTAGTAGCTAGCTAAGATGGCATATTGCTGAACAACTTGATCTGAAATAGGCAATTGATCCAATGCACGCAACCACGACGTTGCCGCATTTGTTCCAACCGAAGGAGCAAGCGCTAACTTTTTATAGGTATCGAGAATCCATGGATCGGCAGGATTATCTTTGCGAATGTGGTTGGCTAACGCGAGTTGAAAAGACGGAACACTAGGATAATTTGCATTTAAACGTTCCAGTCCCTGTTTTACCGAGCTCCAACTGCCTGGCAAGTTACTTTGCAACTGTAGGAATTCCAGTTGTAACGCTGGTGATGGCATTCCATTTGGGAAAAGGGCTTTGTAAGCTTGAATCGCTTCATCGTAACGACCAGATTTTGCAAGCAACTGAGCGCGCTGATAATCCGCTCTTTTCTCTCCCTGAATAGCCATAATCGATGACAAGTTTTTCGCTTGAGTCGAATGAGGCGCCTGTCTGATTAAGCGCTCAAATACCGGTTTTGCTAATTCTGGCTGCTTACGTTTCAGATACATATTCGCTTGATAGAAAAGCCCCGTTGGATTGCTTTCTTCAATCGCGAACAGCCTCTCCAGAGTACTCTCGACAATATCATCTCGGCCAATCGCATCCGCCAGTTTTAGCTGCTCAACCAACCACTCAACCGAGTCAACTCGTGCTAATGATGTGGAAAATTGAACCAGCTCGATAGGCTTGTAGACCTGTGCGAGCTGCGACTTTGTCAGAGGTTTTGAGCTAAAGCTTTCTGCATGCACAGTGCCGACGCCACCAGCCGCCAAAGCAACCAGTGGAATCCACCATAACACGCGTCCTGTTACTGACATCTCTCGCTCCATACAGGAAGCAATTCACCTTGCACACCAAAACGGTAACGTTCTTCATGCCAACCAAGCCCAAATAGACTTAATACGTTGTCGTAATAATGATCGTTTTTGTCCACCACAAGTTCATTTTGAGCACGACGAAACTGCGTCTCCAACAGCGTAGATTCACCAGAAGCCGCGAGTAACGGAAGAGCCGCAGCAGAAAAACCTGCGCTTCCTGCTTGGGTATATTTACCCGTTTCAGTATTTACTTCTCTCGCTGGCGCACCAAGGGCTTTGGTTGCCGCGACAAACGGCTGCATTTTTTGTACTAATACTGCTTTTTCTGAAACTTGGTCATTTAGCATACCCGCCCAAAGATAAGTGCGGATCGCGTTGTAACTGCCCATCGGCCCTGTAACCACATCTGAGCTATAACGACCATTTCTCAATGCTGCCCAGTCTGGGCTAAAGCCAGCTGGCATCGTTTTCTCTAGCATGTGAACACTTGCCTTGTACATTGAATCCCAGTTGTATTGCGGGTACAGCGACTGCATACGAGCAATCAGTTGTAACGGAACATAACTCGGATTCACACGGTACTGGCCGTCGGCATCAAAGCCCGTTGGAGCTGGCAACAATACCGTTCCAACTCCCGCTATGTTGATGGTTTCTTCACGTAAAATACGACTCGCGATCAGATGTCCAAGGGTCTGATAGTAGTAGTTATTCCATAATCTCCCCGCCTCAACAAGGGAGTAAGCTATCCACAAATCAGAATCTGACGCTGGGTTAGAATCCAACACTCCGAACTGACCATTTTCTTTTCTTCCCCACAACCAAGCGGGAAGCCTTGCCGTCAAGTCCCCATCAGCTAAATGTGATTGAGTCCATTTTAAAACCTGATCGAAGGTTTTAGGGTCATTGGCAACCAAGGCAAAAAACAATGCGTAAGATTGGCCTTCCGAGGTTGTAATCATACGCTCGTCACTGCCATCAACGACTCGGCCTTGCTCCATGTATACCGACTTAAATGTTTCCCATTGTGGCCACTCGCAGGTGTTAGCCCACAAGTAAGGAGACACGAACAACATAAGGAACGAGATGAGTTTTTTCATTATTCCTCTTCCTCAGTTTTTTCTAAACGTCTAGACGCCACTTGACGTAATACGCGCCAAAGCACAATGGTTACGATCACCACTAGCAAGGCGGCAAAGCACGCAACGATGACTGGGTGATTAGAGAAGTGATACCAAACGAGCTGCCACACAGGAAGCTTACCGACATAGTAGTGCGAACCCACGTTGTAGCTTGCTACTTCGTTATTTCTCAACGTCACTACCGAGCCAAACATGCGCTCCACTTTACCGGAGTCAGCCAACGCGCGATCAACCGACGCAAAATCTGACGGGTGAGCCGCCATAATAGAAATGACGCTGCGTTTTTTCGTAAATGGCGATTCTGCACCATAAATAGCAGCAAAAGAGCCTTCTGCCTCAACAGAAACATAATCCGCGGCCACTTGACGAGCATCACTTGGACTCATCCAGTTCATTCCGAGCTGCTTTTCATTTTTGCTTGGCAGGCGAATTTGTCTCTGACCTTCTTTAACCACTAAGTTAACTTGGTCAGGGTTATTAGCGGCTTGTTCTAGTGCATCCACAACACCAATCGTCAGGATGTCTTTATTTTTTAGTTGCTCAGCATTCCATTTATCTGTCAAAAGCACCTGAATACCTGGGTACCCAGAATCACTTCCTAACGAGCCCATGACGTTTAAGAAGGTCTGCAACACTTCTTTTGGAGCTCTCTCTGGAACAACAATCGCAGTTTCTGACAAATCGGCCATGCGTGTGTAAGGGAAGCCAGAAGTAGCAAAAGCGCGCATATTTGGCATTTCGATGTAGTGAGGGAAACCACTAAAATCAACCGTAGAGTCACCATCAATGACCGCGTATTGCTTACTTGGCTGCGTCACCTGACATTGCCCATCAGTCACCGACGCAAAACCAAACTCAAACTCGATTCGGTTTTGACTACCCACCTTAAAAGCCGGAATGCGAACAAACGTATCACCACTTAGAATGCCATCATCTAACAAAGGAACACGTATACGGTTAGATTCTCCACCTTGACCTTTTGTGGTTAGGTTGAACGCCTCAATGAATTGGTCATTAATACTCAAAGTCAGACGAGAGCCGGAATGATCCGCAGCAGGCGGTGAATAACGATAGTTAAGATCCATCGGTATACCACGGCTTTGCCAAGTAAAGAGATCGGGTGGTAAACGCAAACTTACGTTGATTGGTGGAGGCGTTCGGCCTTCCACTTGCAGCATGCTTTTTTGTTCGACTAACTCAGACAATGCAACAGGACGAGCCGTACTCACCCAGTTTGGCGCATCGTACGGGACTCGTGGTTTGATTTGTTTGACTTCATTAATCTTCGCGATTGGTCCAGTAAGAAGTTGGTTTCCCAACGCCAAACCTTGCACCGCAATGTTAAGATCCTTACTGTCACGGCCTATCACTAGAAGAAGCTTCACGTACGGGTCTGTTGGATGAGTGATGACTTGAAGACGAGGGCCATCCGTGTCTGGAAAATCTCTCAGAAACTCAGGTTTGTTGTCATTGGTAACAAAGACAATGGCGTTGCGCTTAGGTAACGTGTCGACACTAAAAGGGAATTGAGCACCACGCCAACCCGCAAGAGCACCAAAGTAAGAGCTCAAGACACCGGCAGCCTTGACATCATCTAAATCGTATTTGCTACCCATCACGACAGGCAGATTTAACTGGCTGAAATCACGGACATCAAAAAAAGGAGCCGGTAACAAACTCAAGTCACTTTCCAGCACTGTCTTTTGAGCAAGCATCTCAATTCGACTACTTTGGCTAATCTCAGCCCAAATGCTCGAGTCATTGGGGTTAGCACAGTCTTTCTGAGTATTCCCTATTAACTCAAAGCGAATTTGGTTGTAATTACTAAAGTAACGAGTGTCCAGCGGCATAGATAAGCTCAACTTTTTGCCTTGCTGGCCATCGACGATTGACGCTACTCCCATAAGTTCGTTGTTCAAATACACTTTGACGTGAGAAACCAAAGAGAGCAACGCTGGCGAAGGTGTGATATCAAAGTGCAACGTTGCTTTAGATACCACCTCATCGAGTCGCGAACCGAAACCAATATAAGCACTGGCCTCACTACCTTGGATAGCAATTGAACCACTGTAACCTAATTGACTAAATGGGATGACGCGCTTAAACACGGTCGAATCTTCAGCATCTTGCTGTGCCAAAGGCGTTGCTTGTTGCTGACTTACTTCTTGTGCCGCGAGACTGCACGACATACACATGAGAGTGATAGCCGTTGTCAACGCTGTTAGTTTTTTATTATTTAGCATGACTTGAGGTCCTGATTGGGACATAACGAGGTCTTAGTGACCAAATAAATTCGATACAAAATAAAAGTGCATCCACACTGACCTGAACAAACTTAGGACAATGTTGCAGCAAGCGTTTGTATCCATTAAAGCCGACTTGCAGTACAGCCTGCATACTCGATAGAGGTTTATCTGATTGATAACCTTGTTGCCATTTCGCCCATGTATCTGCACGTGCAAATGTACATTGGACGTATTGGATTTGTTGTTGATGAGACAATTCGTTGAGTTGTAAACCAAATATCCCCTTATGAGCATAGGCAACCGTCATAGGGAACACGAATTCTTGGCCACCTCGATTGAGGATCACTTCTAAGGTTTGACCGAGTAAGTAAGCACAGGTTGGTTCATCGACCCCGTCAATTTCTATGCGCACGCCCCCCAAAGAGAAATCCTTCATCTGCGCTTGTATTAAATGCCCAGAATTAAGCCTAACCGCGACAGGAATCGCCACCTCTACTCGGTGATCTTTTCGCACTTGTTTAGCTTCTACTGCAACCGCAACGGCAGCACCTAAAATCAACAGGTTGTACATCGTCCATACGAGATTCACGATAACTGTACCGATTTCATTTTGAGGCCCCCACCCCATTCGGTAAATCCCTACAGCGAAGCCCAAAATGTTGAGTGCAACCAAAACCAAATATGGTCGAGAGATCACCCAATCGTAGTGAGACTTTTCAACCAAACCGCCTTTTGCCGTTACGTTGAATGTCCCTTTATGGGGCGCAAACAAAGCCACCGTTGTTGGCCTTGCGATATACCAAGCAAGCACGGTTTCGTATACCTCACCCCAAAACGAATAACGGTAGTCACCCTGCATACGAGAGTTGGTCATGCTGGCGTGAATCATGTGGGGTAATACGTACAAAATGATCGCCAGCGCTGGCGCATAAATCACGTAGGAATGCAGCAACAAATAAGCCAAGGGTGCGATCAGGAATACAATCCTCGGGATACCAGATAGAAAGTGCAGCATGGCATTGACGTAACAAAGCCGTTGAGAGAGCTTAAGCCCCTTTCCAGTCAATGGATTATCGACCCTAAATATCTGCGCCATCCCGCGAGCCCAACGAATGCGTTGCCCAACGTGTGCAGACAATGTTTCTGTCGCCAAACCAGCAGAAATCGGCTGCTTAAGATATGCAGAACGATAGCCTAAACGGTACATGCGCAGAGACGTGTGCGCATCTTCCGTCACGGTTTCGACTGCAATACCACCGACTTCCTCTAAAGGCTCTCGACGTAAAATAGCGCACGAGCCACAGAAGAAAGTCGCATCCCATAAGTCGTTACCATCTTGAATCAGGCCGTAAAACAAGTTGCCTTCGTTTGGCACGTTACGAAAGTTCGATAAGTTACGCTCAAAAGGATCCGGTGAGAAAAAATGGTGCGGCGTCTGAATAAGCGCCAACTTTGGATCTTTCAGGAACATCCCCATTGTGAGCTGAAAAAATGCTCGTGTAGGAATATGGTCACAGTCAAAAATCGCAACAAACTCACCGCTGGTCTGCTTCAACGCATAGTTAATGTTACCGGCTTTCGCATGTTCATTCGTTGGGCGGCGGATGTAGTTCACCCCTACACTTTTGGCGAAATCTCGGAAGCTATCACGCTTGCCGTCATCCAGAATGTGGATGTTAAGTTTGTCTTTCGGCCAATCGACACCTAACGAGGCATAAACCGTCGCTTTCACAACATCGAGATCTTCGTTGTAAGTAGGGATCATCAAGTCAATGGTTGGCCAAGTTGACTGATCCGGTGGCATCGATACTGGTTTGCGATTCAATGGCCAGATATTTTGGAAATAGCCAAGCATCAGCACAATCCAAGAATACGTCTCAGCTAGAAGTAAAACGCCCCCTAGAAACAAAGCAACAGGATCGTCCCAGTTCAGGGTAGACGAATAACGCCACCACAAGTATCGACATGAGGCCGTAACCGACAAGATGATCAAAAGCATGGTAGGAAAACGACCCGGCATGCGACGGACCATCATCGCTAATGCCCAGAGTAACAGCACAAAGACAGTCTGAGCCTGATAACCAAATGGCACCGTAAAACAAAGCAAAGCGATTAACACCACGAAAAACAACAAGGTGTAGTTCAACGCCATCGCTGACTTACTTGCTTTAATACGCTCTCGAACTTGTGGATCTTTGATGTTGTTCGCTGTCTGTTCTAACCAGCGGACGCCTTTTGCAACCAATTCAAATGGCAAGTAGAACGCATTGCGAATTTGCTCGGCTAAAGTCATCGCTAAGCTGCTGGTTTTTTTGGACCATGCTGTATTTACATTTACGTTTTGCCTGAAGCAAAGCAACCACACGCTTTGGATAATAAAACGTACAGGATCAAACCATCTTGGCGCAGCAAAATTAACGTTTGGATAGTAAACCAAAGGCAGTTTCCATGAGGGAACACCCGAAATAACCGGCTTTAAAAATACAAAACTCAATGAAAACCAAAAAGACAAAGCACACTCACCAACCCAGTTTGTTTTACAATTCCAGGCTTGCTCGTAAGCGTTCTTCTGCAGTCTGAATTGGTCCACTACCCAACGTTGGAAAATCAGATTAAGACTTCGCATAAATTAGCTTTGGTCCTGAGCGCTTGATAACGCTGATACACACCAAAAAGCAAAAGACTGAAAATCTTTTGCGGCTTGGCTCGATGGCGAATAGTGTTGAACGGTCGTCAGGTTTGCCACACATTCAAGCAATGCCGTATCTCGATGAATCGAAACAGGAATCAAGGATTCGCTAAGTTCCTTTTTCAGCACCAACATGAAATCACGACCAATTTCGGTTTCTGGCTGATATTTATTCACCAAAAAACGTAATTTATCAGAGCGAAGCAATCTCGATAGCTCTTCATGTTGTAGCCAAGATTGAAGAGTGAGATAACTCAGGGCGTCTGCCGTTACCACCACCACAATCATATCCATTGAGTCGACAAAAGATCGCACTTCAGGATCAGTAAGCTCTGCTAAGTCGGCGTGAAAAAGCAGCCACTGCTCACCACGGTTTTCGCTCACTTGCAACGTCATTTCACCTAGCATTGATAGATAGTGAGAACGCTCATTAAAAAACGCTTTTAACTGCTCAGAATTCAGATGGCCAAACGGTAAAAAAAGTGCACCTTGTGGGCTTTCATAACCAGCCTGGGTCCAAGGCTTATCTAAAAGAAGTTGTTTCGCCCAGCCTCCTTGCTCTTCCCTCGGCAAGCCAAGATGAGCTTGCAGTAAACTATTAGGCACCACCTCAATGGCCAGTACCTGTTTATTTATCTTAACTAACGCTTGTGCCAAATTCGCAGCGACGGTCGTTGAGCCACAGCCGCCTTTTAAACTAACAAATAGAAGGCGCTTCATATCGCTTCCGTTTCTGAATTTTTCTGCGTATTACGTACCAAAGATAGAACATTACGAGCACCGTTGGCTTTGAAGACTTGCCACTTATTTTTAACTTGTACGTAAGACTCGTTTTCTGTTGTTTCAATATACGTGTATTGAGTTAAGTTATAAGAAGAGTAGATCGAATTAATATCTTTTGCAGACTCAGTCATAGAATTTTTCACAATGTAACGGAGCTTAAACTGAGATAACAGCAATCCCGCCACTATCATTTTCAGTATAAATTCCATTGTTAAAAAATTGACGCATCGACCTATGCGTCTCATATTTATAGAACGATGATGAATGTGAATAAGTTTATTTATAGCCCATATAAATAACAAAGGCCTAAATAATATTTAACTTCAGAAAAAAGGATTACAATAATGAATTGTTACCATCCATTTAATACACATAAGAAATTTAAATATTTTAAATGAGAATCATAGACTTAGAGACTATTGATTTTAAACTCATAAACATCATGTGAAGCACATGCTATAACTATTTTAATTTCTGATCAATTTCGTTTAATATCTTAGCGTCATTTTCTTGTCACTAAGAAAATCAAAATTGTAACGATTAGCATACAACGGATTGTGAGCTTCACAAAACACATTAAGTTATTGATTTAAGGCTCTTTATGTCATCACTCTCTGAATCATCTGCTATTAAAAACGAACGAGAGATAAACTCTGTTTATGTAAACTTATTTACTCATAAACAGATGCTTATTGATTATTTGTTCAGTACACTACCGGAAAATGACAACACTTCACTTACAAGCTTTACAGACAAAGAAACTTTTTTGTCCACATTGAATGATGAAGCCTTAATGAAATTCAATGACTTATCTAAAACCCACCTTGAACAGTGTTTTTTTCTTAGTCATAAATTCACAAAAAAAACACCCAAAGCTATAAATCTTGCTAAAGACATTCACCAAACGAACATAAAGAAGTTTTCTACATGTCTATTAGTTGTTCCAGACTCGCTACTATCATCAACTAATGATGATTTTATAAGTGTCTTTCTACAAAGCTTAAATGAGCTGGCAAATAATAAAAAAATCACTATTAGTGTTTGTATATATGGGCATCTGACGACTTCACTATTAAAGCCCATTCTTATTTCTCATAATAGACACATTGCAGGTTTGGCGACCATGACATCATTAGATGACGCTCGCTACTGCTATCTTGTGGATTTTTGGTCCAATAAACACGGTGTAATTACCCAACACGAATACATTCTCACTAAAACTAAAGATAAAACACTAAAAGCAACGTCTTACGAAACGCATCAATCTCATGTCATGCCAGAAGACAAATCGGATAGCGATAGAATCTATGTCAGCAGAAGAGCTTTCAGAGAAAGCGTGAAAGCCCCAAAAGGGATGCGTGTGGCAGAGAGCAATCAAGGACTCATAGCGATGCTAGACAACCCTCGCTCTTCAACTATTGTTTTCAGCTGTGATAACCAAAGCGAAGTTCAACAGATCGCGTTAGATTGCTACCGTTTAAGGTCCGCGTATGGCCGTCAGCTAAAGATTATTGTCAGGGAGACCCAACAATGTCTGAGATATGCAGATGAAAAGTTCTTACTTCGCTCGGGGGCAAACTTCATTTCTCACGCGCAAATCCCCCCAATGCGCTTTATGACTCAGGTTGAAGCAATTCAAGGCCAGATGCTTACACGCCCAATTCCTGACAGTTTAGAGGCGCTCTTAAAGTATGACCTTAAGTTTGGTAGCAAAGGCTACTTACAAAACCAGGACTTTAGCCAATACTGTATTGACGTCATTTCCCACTCAACACACTCAAATGTGAACTTTGCGCTTATCAAGCTGAACTTATTACCAGGTATGACGGCAGAGGAATGTTTACGTCTTTGCCATATTCGAAGAGATGGCGACGTTGTGACAGCCTGCAACAAAGCTCTATATGTCTTGTTCAGTGCTATTCGACATAGCGATATTGATATTGCACTCAACAATATATTTGAGTTCCCAGTGAGAGACTTATTTCATTCAACTCACACGTTTGATACTCAATTAGATATCGAAACAGAGTTAAAATTCATCGTTCAAGATGAAGCCGTCATATCCGACGACGTTTCAGCTCTGGCGACAGAGAGGAAAATATTCCATACCGCCACTAACTCCATTACTGATGTTCCTCCTTTGTTTGCTGTGAAAAAAACCATCGAGCTCAAGGAGCGTTCATGAATATTAACGATTTTTTACTGACCGTGATTATCAGCTCAGGTATTGGCCTACTCCTAGGATACTTTATCCGTGACCTAGTAAACGCTACCCGACGCTTTTACCACAAGCACTTAAAACGCTCGCGCTATTTTGAGCTAGATACATCAGCCACTAATACTAAGAAGCTTAAGTAATGATATCGCATTCTCATGACTCTACCCCCTCTACTATAGGATTGGGCTGGTGGAATATTTACTTTATCGCAAAAACAGCGCTCTATTTTCAAGGAATCATCGATTTCCATCCAATAGAAAACTTTGCGCTGTTGATCTTCATCCTGCTTCCTATCTCGATGAAAAGCCTAAATGCGGTACGTCATATCGTTGTATTTGTCGCCGCAGCGTGGCTCTTGCATTACGATTCTTACCTACCTCCTCTAGACCGTCTTTGGGCTCAAGCGGGACAGTTAATGCAGTTTGAATTGAGTTATCTGGTCGAGCTTTTGGGACGATTTTTATCATTCCAAGCAATACTCGGATTGCTCGCTTTGTGTGGTGCGTACTTTATTTTGAGCAAGTTCGTTAGAGTTTCAGTCTTTGTGGTTATTGCGATGGTCTATATAAGTATTCCTATGACGACTGAACCTCAGACAACAGTGGCTGCAGAAGTAGCTCAACAACAGCCGACAACCGAGGTTACTGCTAGCAAACAACCTCAAATAACGGAAATTAATGATGCCAGTTTCAACACGTTAACTGCAGATTTCTTTTCTAAAGAAGCTTCTCGACGTGTGGCATTCGATACCAACAGCGCAATGGATGCTCCTTTCGATTTGTTGTTCTTGAGTATTTGCTCGGTCGCGTGGGATGACATCGAAATTGCAGGACTGGCCGATCATCCTCTATTCAAAGAATTTGACATCATGTTCGACAACTTTAGCTCTGCAACGTCATACAGCGGGCCTGCGGTCATTCGTCTGTTACGAGCCAATTGTGGTCAACAGGAACACAGTCAACTGTTCCAGCCAGCACCATCAAAGCAGTGCTACTTGTTCGAAAGTTTGAAAGAGCTAGGCTTCACAGAAAATTTACTGATGAACCACAATGGTGTCTTTGATAGCTTCCTTGAATTGATCAAAAAAGACGGCGACTTACAAGCGGCTCTTATGTCTCAAGAAGACTTAACTCCTTACCAAAAATCTTTTGATGGCTCTTCGATCTTCCGCGATAAGCAAGTATTGGATAACTGGTGGCAGCAAAGACTTAACAGTAGTGACGACAAAGTCGTGGCACTCTACAACTCAATTTCACTACATGATGGCAACAGGATCATCAATGCGAATTCAAGCACATCTATTGCTAGCTACAAAATGCGCCTTAAGAATTTGCTTGATGACCTCCACGCGTTCTTTAAAACCTTAGAGTCCTCAAAACGCAACATCGTTGTCGCTTTGGTACCAGAACATGGTGGTGGAATGCGAGGAGACCGCATGCAAATTTCGGGTATGCGAGAAATTCCTGCACCGACAATCATTCATACACCGGTAGGAATTAAAATCTTCGGAGAAGGAATTCAGCGTCAGGGCGACACCGAACACGTAAGCGAGCCATCTAGCTATCTGGCATTGTCGCAGCTCGTTTCGAATATCCTGGATAAAAACATTTATCAAAGTAAGACGTTTAGCCCTTCAATATTGACAGAGAACCTACCAGAAACACGAGTTGTCGCGCAGAACTCAGGCTCTACTGTGATTGAAGTACAAGGGAAATATTATGTTTCTCTTGATGGTTCAAGTTGGATTGAATACCCCGCAAAATAGCGAGAGTAAAACCATGCAATGACAAAGGCCGGTGTTTCCGGCCTTTGTCATATAAAAAACCAATAACCTCTCAAAGGTCTCAGAACTTCAATTGTCTATTGTCTATAAATAGGTAAAAATGGATCGAATATTATGCACTTAAGGGAATAACTCATGCCAATTGATTCACTGATCACCATCGGTATTTTCGTCGTTCTTGCTGTCGTTATCTTATCTTCAGCCATTAAAACGGTTCCGCAAGGAAACAACTGGACAGTTGAACGCTTCGGACGCTACACCCACACATTAAAGCCGGGTTTAAACTTGATCATTCCATTCGTTGATAAAGTTGGTCAAAAAGTAAACATGATGGAGCGCGTTCTCGATATTCCTGCGCAAGAGGTCATTTCAAAAGATAACGCTAACGTGGTTATTGACGCTGTCGGATTTGTTCAAGTGATCGATGCTGCAAAAGCGGCTTATGAAGTCAACGACTTAGAACACGCTATTAGAAACTTGACCCTTACGAACATTCGTACCGTTTTAGGTTCAATGGAACTGGACGAAATGCTGAGCCAACGCGACATGATCAACTCTAAGCTGTTGGCGATTGTTGACCAAGCAACAAACCCTTGGGGCGTAAAAGTCACACGAATTGAGATTAAAGATGTCCAGCCACCAGCCGATCTGACCGCTGCAATGAATGCGCAAATGAAAGCCGAGCGTAATAAGCGTGCGGAAATTCTTGAAGCAGAAGGGGTTCGCCAAGCTGAGATATTAAAGGCCGAAGGTCATAAACAATCAGAGATATTAAAAGCTGAAGGCGAAAAGCAGTCTGCTATTCTCCATGCAGAAGCACGTGAGCGTGCCGCGCAAGCAGAAGCAAAAGCGACTTACATGGTTTCCGAAGCCATTGCAAAAGGTGACATGCAAGCCGTCAATTACTTCATTGCACAGGGTTATACCGAAGCGATCAAGAGCATTGGTCAAGCCGAAAATGGTAAAATCATTATGCTTCCATTAGAAGCAACCGGACTAATGGGCTCGGTTGCAGGGATAGCAGAAATGTTTAAACAGCAAGATAAAGAATAATTTATGGACTTTTTTAGTTTGTTGGAAGGTATCTCTTTCTGGCATTGGCTAGCGTTTGGCTTTGCTCTTTTAGCAGTTGAGCTACTTGGTACCGCAGGGTATTTTCTCTGGCTCGGGATGTCTGCACTTATCGTTGGAGCACTCATGACCGTTTTGCCAATGAGCTGGCAATTGCAATGGCTTTGCTTTGCAAGCTTCAGCTTAATCACCACCTGGCTTTGGTGGCGACGACAATGGTCTAAAGACAAGCAAGAAGACCAAGAAAGAGATCTGAACCAAAAGTACAAGCAGTTAATTGGGCGTACTCTTATCCTTGAAGAAGACTTTTCCGTCGGGCTCAATCGCATCAAGGTAGCCGATACCACATGGTCCGCACAATCGGATCAAGCACTTCCAGCCGGTACCCGCGTAAGAATCACCGATGTTGAAGGTATTATTTTAATCATTGAGCCTGATTCTAATTAATTTATGCCAAAGTAATGGGGCAAATCATGCTCCATTACTTTAATCTAAACAACTGCTTTCATTTCATTACCTTAATTAAAATCGAGAAAAAAATAAGTATTAGTAATATTATTAATACCCTACCTACCATTTCCTATTATTTAATTATTCAACACACGACAATCAATAAGATAGAAATATATCTAGGTAAATTATCGATCTAAATTTATTTTAAAAAATAAAACTTTATTGAATTATTTTTTGATCTTTTTATCCTCGGATACATACTTAACGCATAAGCATTTAAGTTGAGTGCTTTTTATTTGGTAAGTAAGAGGATGTACTATGAATAAGCTTCTCTTTCTAATGTTGTGCGGTATTTTTTCTTTTTCTTCCTTTGCCTACAACAACGGAAACGGCGGTACAACTAATTTGGGACCTATAGTCGAATGTAAGATGCCAAGTGGCGACGTTACGAATATTCCAAGTGAAATGTGTCGATTTAGAGGTGGGGAATGGGAATAGTAAAGAAGTAAGAGCTTAGTTTGATATAATAGCCCTATTCAACCTTGCCTTTCTGCGTAGTCACGGTTTATACAAGCACGTAGATATTTAAAGTTTATATTAAGGTGATTATTATGAGATTTTTATCTGGTCTATTAGTAATGTCTTTTGCCATAATTCCGTTAACCACTCATGCTAATGGTGCATCCGGTGGTCGTACGTTAGGCCCAGAGATAAAGTGTGAGTTGCCAAACGGTAATGTACATATGTTGCCACCGTTATATTGCAAAATATACGACGGCCGAGAAGTGAAATAGAAAAGGAGCCTAGCGGCTCCTTTTATTATCTAATTAAGTATTAGTGGAAGCTGTAAGGGATAAGAACTTGTAGACGTAAGTCTGTTTCATCCGCATCGCTAGCACCTGCGTACTCATCACGTTCTAGGATTGTACCGTGTAAACGAATGGTAGAACCTTTAAGCGCGCCACTTTGTAGTGAGTAAGATACTGTTGCGTTAACTGCGTATTCGCTTTCGTAATCCCAGTCACCTGATGCTCCGCTTGCTGCAGAGTCAGCGCCAGTACCGTAACCAAAGCCTAGGTAGTAGTTCCAGCCGTTACCTTGGTTGTAAGATAGACGGTTGTACCATGCTAGCTCACCCGCTTTGTTCCAGTCAGACAGCGCGTCCCACCACTGAGACCAAGTACCATTGTTCATACCATATGTATGAATAGTACGAGGAACGAAGTCCGCACGGTTATCTGTGTCTGTGTAGCGCAACTCAGACATCCAAGCTAGCTTGCCGAAAGATTGATTCAAAGATAGACCAGTGTGGAAACCTAGACCATCGTATTTCACATCATCGTCAACACCGTAGAAATCAAATGCTAGAGTTGTACGGTCACTAACAGTGTACTTCAAGTAAGCCTTGTAAGAAGTGTTGTCAGTTTCGTTGTGGTAGCTAGTTACTTGACCTGCACCCCAGTCAACACCATTTGCATATTGAACGCCAGTAGCTTGACCCAAACCAAGTTGCATAAACAAGCTGTCAGTTAGGTTACCGTTTAGGCCCAGAGAGTGTAGGTAGCTCCATGAAGTGTCAGACCAAAGCGCTGGTGCGTAATCATCTTCGTGAAGCAGCCAAGGTGCTGTAAATTGGTCTGCGCCAAAGTAGCTTAGGTTGAAATCACCAAGTTTAGCGTTTAGTTCGAAACCACGGTAAGTACCAGGTACAAAGCTCCAAACGTTACCGATTGTACCGTTACCACCAGCCTGTAACATACCGAAACGAGCATTAAAGTTTTCGTTTGCTTTGAATTTCAGCGCTGCTTTGTAAACTTTAAGCTGCTGACCATCACCTGCACCCCAGTCTAGGTTGTTACAAGTTGAGATTTCGTTACATAGGTAGCCTTCGTTTGAATTGTAAAGACTATCGTTGTAAAGATCGCCAGAGTAGTAAGCCGCAACATCTGCGCCCACCCAACCATCGTGGTAGCCAGAAGTGAAGTCTAAAATTGCGTTGTAAGAAGAGTAGTTTAGACGACTCCAACGGTCACCATTTTCACCGCCGGGCTTACCTGTTGTACGAGTTCGTGAACGAGTATCAACTATGAATAATGCATTCAGACTTGAGTCTTGCATAAATTCGTTCACTTTCTCTACGTACTCGCCACCTGCTGCACTTTCAGTAGACGCTGTAGCTGGAGCGACAGCAACAACACCAAACATTGCTGCGGTTAACGCTGAAACCTTAAAAAATTTGTCCATGGAAAAACTCCTAAAAATGGATATAGCTGTATTTTTCTATCTCACCTTTAGTTGGCCGCCGAAGGAGAGAAGTAAATTCCTGATCAAACCTCATTATTTCTAATTTGGCTTTTTTTTAGTTCCTGCATACACACCGTGTATCCACGTGATTAAGACTAACTTCGCAGCTAAAAACATCCAAATGGAACTTATTTTTTTTCTAAAAAAATATGAGCCACTCCAAAGTTCCATATAACTTATTGATCCAGATCTTATTTTTAACAACACCAACACAAATCAACAAAATATCATTTAAAATCAAACATTTAAATTTAGCCTGAAAGTATCAACTTGAAGTCACTCGCAGACTAAAAAAGCCAAAAAAACCAATAACCCAAGGTTCGATCTTGATCACTGAAAAGAACAAAGGCATCAATTACTCAATAAAAAAACACTTAATTATGGACAAGAAAAAGCCCCGCATGCTTACCATACGGGGCTTTTAGTTATTTTTTAGCTTTTTTGAGAAGACTTAATTCATCAATTCGAGTAAGTCTTGTTCTGTTTTAATTTCGATACCCAGTTCTTGTGCCTTTGCGAGCTTCGAACCTGCATTTTCACCAGCAAACAAAATATCGGTTTTCTTAGAAACACTACCCGTCACTTTAGCCCCCAGTGCTTGGAGGGCTTCTTTGGCTTCTGTACGCCCCAGTTGAGAAAGTGTTCCCGTTAATACTACTGTTTTACCTTCTAATGGTAATTCCCCCACCTGCTCAGTAGTATTAATCTCTGGCCAATGAATTCCTTGTTCAAGCAAATCTTTAACCACCGCTTGGTTCTGTTCTTCACTAAAGAAAGTCGTAATATGTTGAGCAACCACAGCACCGATGTCTTGCACTTCAATCAACTGCTCTTCGGTAGCATTTTGGATCGCTCCCAACGTTTTAAAGTGCATTGCTAAGTTTGCTGCGGTTGCCTCGCCAACTTCACGGATCCCCAGTGAATACAAAAACCGAGGTAAAGTTGTTTCTTTGGATTTTTCTAACGCATTCACAATATTCTGCGCAGACTTTGGCCCCATGCGATCTAGTACGGTTAAAATCCCCGCTGATAACTTAAATAAGTCAGCAGGAGTTTTCACCATCTCACGATCAACAAGCTGCTCGATCACTTTATCGCCTAAACCGTCAACGTCTAACGCTTTACGAGAAACAAAGTGTTTTAGCGCTTGTTTGCGTTGGGCTTGGCAAACTAAGCCCCCCATACAACGTGTTACCGCTTCTCCTTCGATCCGCTCAACATGCGAACCACAAACAGGACACTGAGTTGGGAAAACAATATCTCGAGCTGTTTCTGGTCGGCGCTCTTTGATGACAGAAACGACTTGCGGAATAACATCGCCAGCACGGCGGATCACAACGTGATCACCAATCTTGACTTGCAGACGTTCTATCTCATCTGCGTTATGAAGCGTCGCATTACTTACCGTTACCCCACCAACAAATACAGGCTCTAGTTTAGCAACAGGTGTAATCGCACCAGTGCGACCGACTTGGAACTCCACTTCATTCAGTGTCGTCATTTCTTCCTGAGCTGGAAATTTGTAGGCAATCGCCCAACGTGGAGCGCGAGCAACAAAACCCAGACGCTCTTGCACGGCAATATCGTCAATTTTAATAACGACACCATCGATCTCATAAGGGAGGGCATCACGACGCTGCAATATATCTTGGTAGTAAGCTTTTACATCCGCCAAGCTTTCAACTCGCTTAGTTTCCGGACACATTGGCAGTCCCCAAGATTTGATTTGCAAAAAGCGTTCGTAATGACTTGCTGCCAATTCTGCACCTTGCACCACGCCTACACTGTATGCATAGAAGCTAAGCGGACGAGAAGCCGTAATACGTGAATCCAATTGTCGTAAGCTACCTGCCGCAGCGTTACGTGGATTAACAAAGATTTTCTCGCCTTTCTTCCTTGCTAATTCATTGAGCTTTTCAAACCCAGCTTTCGGCATAAAGACTTCACCACGAACTTCAAGACGATTTGGCCAGTCATTACCTCTGAGTTTTAAAGGAATAGCTTTAATCGTACGCACATTCTCTGTGATGTTTTCACCCGTAGTACCATCGCCTCGAGTGGCCGCCTGAACTAAAACGCCATTCTCATATAACAAACTTACGGCGAGTCCATCCAATTTAGGCTCACAACAGTATTCTTTCACACTCTGGCTGCCCACGCGCTCTTGTGCGCGCTTGTGGAAACTATCGAGTTCACTATCATCAAACGCGTTATCAAGCGAAAGCATCGGTACTTCATGTGTCACTTGGCTAAACGCAGAGAGAGGTTGCCCACCGACACGTTGGCTTGGCGAGTCTACGGTTATTAAGTCAGGGTTCTCAGCTTCAATATCCAGTAACTCTCGCATTAAACGGTCGTACTCGGCATCAGGGATCTCTGGGTTATCTTCCACGTAGTAACGCACAGCGTGGTAATGCAACGACTCTTTTAGTTCTTCTAGTCGCTGAAGTACTGATTCAGACATAGTAAAGCCCCGTGTATTTTCAATCGGTGAGGTTGGGAAATCCAAGAAAAAGGGCTCCATCCGGAGCCCTATTATTATTTGCTGTTAAGATTATGCGTTAGCGGCATTAAACTCAACTATTTGACGTCGATAAGATGCTAAACGATCTGGCGTCATTAAGTTGCGCTGGTCATCAAGTACGTTACCACCTAAGTCATCAGCAATTTGCTGCGCAGTTCGGAGCATTAAGTTGAAGTTCTGTTCAGCCTCGCCATAACAAGGCAATGTCATGAAGAATGAAATACCCTTCGTTGTAAACTCAGCAGGATCAGCATGTTCAAACGTACCAGGGTGCATCATATTAGCGACGCTAAACAGCACTTTGCCGTTACCGGACAAGTCGACATGACGATGGAAAATATCCATCTCGCCATAAATTAGACCGTTTTGTTGCATACTTTCAAATAAAGCAGTACCAACAAATGGCTCTTCACCAGCACAGTGCACATTCAATACAATCACTTGCATTTCAGGTTCTGGCTTTGGCTCTTCCTTAGGCTCTGCAACGACAGGCTCACTAACCGTTTCGACTTGCTGTTCTTTCTCCGTAATATCAAACGCGGCGGGAATAACTTCTTCTTCCACAGCAGGCTGGAATGGCTCTTCAGCTACTGTTGCTTGAACAACAGGCTCAACGTCCTCTTCTTTATCTTTTTCTGCAACAAATGAAGGGATGTCATCCGGCTCCTGCTGCGTCTGTTTGACTTCAGATGGACCACCGAATAACGGGTCAGATTCAAACTTGTTGTCGAAAGAACTCGCCATCCCAAAATCTGGTTCTTTGCGATCTTTGCGAATGATCTCAAAGTCATCTTCAGGAGCGGGAGCGAAGTCTCGTTCTTTCTCAACAAGATCATTTTTGTCTTCTTGGTCAACATCCAGCTTACCAAGTGGCTTGTTACCAAACTTTGCTTTGCCTTCTTTTTTACTGCTCCATAAACCATGAAACAGTAATGCCGCGATGGCTAATGCGCCAACAACAATGAGTACGAATCGCAATTCCTGCATTATTTACTCTCAATATACTTGTTTTTACTACTCGCAGTTCCTTGAGCAGCAACCCAAGTGCAATAAATCTGAATGATACGTTTACTTTACCAAAACTATATGTAGATTTAGAACAACTTAATGCAAGAAGTTCCGTTTTTTGTTGTGATTCTTGCCACGATTCCACTTAACAAGACGTCATTTGTCAGGGCTTTGAAAGAAAAGTCCTCACAGGTACAATGAGTTTTCATTTACACGAAGCCAAAATAGACATGAAGAAAAACAATCAGCAGAGAACCGGGTTCGGTTATTTTCTATACGGGATACAATTGGCACTAGCCCCTAAAATCAGGCGCTTTGTCATCTTACCTCTACTTGCAAATATCTTGCTTGTAGGTGGTGCCATCTTCTATCTATTTTCAAACCTTAATATATGGATAGAAGGCTGGATTGGGCAGCTGCCTGAGTTTTTATCCTGGTTAACTTACATTCTTTGGCCTTTACTCGCTCTAACGATACTCGCTACCTTCTCCTATTTTTTCAGCACGCTCGCGAACTTTATCGCCGCGCCATTCAATGGCCTCTTGGCTGAAAAAGTGGAAGAGTACTTAACGGGACAAAAAGTAAATGATGATGGTTTCACTGCCGTCCTGAAAGATGTTCCTCGCGTTTTAGCTCGTGAGTGGAGAAAGCTCCTTTACATTTTACCTAAAGCAATAGGCCTATTCCTGTTATTGCTCATCCCTGCCCTTGGACAAACAGTAGGCCCATTTTTATGGTTTATCTTTACCGCCTGGATGCTCGCGATTCAATATTGTGACTACCCGTTTGATAACCACAAAATCCCATTTAACGACATGCGTTACAAATTGAAACAAAAGCAAGGTAAGGCCTATGGCTTTGGGGTATTGGTGTCTGTATTTACGACGATCCCAATTTTGAACCTCATTGTCATGCCTGTAGCAATATGTGGTGCAACCGCTATGTGGGTCGCGGAGTTTAAGCACCAACGATAGTCGATTAGAGATTAAGGAAAGGGATCAGCGCCAGCTTTTCCCTTTTCTTTTATCAAGTTCTGGGCCAACCTAATAAGATATAACTTTTTAATCCTTTTCCCTTTTTTTCATACCGCATATTCTTCTATCCATATTCACACAACGTGTAATGAAGGAACATCACTATGAGCAAAATCTACGAAGATAACTCTCTTACTATTGGTAATACACCTCTCGTTCGTCTAAACAAAGTAAGTAAAGGCAAAGTTCTCGCGAAAATTGAAGCGCGTAACCCTAGCTTCAGTGTTAAGTGCCGTATCGGTGCAAACATGATTTGGGAAGCAGAGAAAGCGGGCCTTCTTAAGCCAGGTGTAGAGCTTGTAGAACCTACCAGTGGTAACACAGGTGTTGCTCTAGCATTCGTAGCGGCTGCTCGCGGTTACAAGCTAACATTGACCATGCCTGAATCAATGAGCCTAGAACGCCGTAAGCTACTAAAAGCACTAGGCGCGAACCTTGAGCTGACTGAAGCGGCGAAAGGCATGAAAGGGGCGATTGCTAAAGCAGAAGAAATCGTAGCAAGCAACCCTGAGAAGTACCTACTTCTTCAACAATTTGACAACCCAGCGAACCCAGAAATCCACGAAAAGACTACGGGCCCTGAGATTTGGGAAGCGACAGACGGTGAAATCGACGTATTCGTTGCTGGTGTTGGTACGGGCGGTACTATCACAGGTACAAGCCGTTACATCAAAGGTGAAAAAGGCAAAGCCATCACTTCTGTTGCAGTTGAGCCAGCAGAGTCTCCGGTTATTGCACAAGCACTTGCTGGCGAAGAAATCCAACCTGCCCCACACAAAATTCAAGGTATCGGTGCTGGTTTCATCCCTGGTAACCTCGATTTAGACATTATTGACCGTGTTGAGCAAGTTACCTCAGAAGAAGCGATTGAGATGGCTCGTCGCCTAATGGAAGAGGAAGGTATCCTAGCTGGTATCTCATCTGGCGCAGCGGTTGTTGCAGCGAACCGACTTGCGGAACTACCTGAATTTGAAGGAAAAACAATTGTAACTGTCTTGCCAAGTTCCGGTGAGCGTTACCTAAGTACAGCACTCTTTGCAGGTATCTTTACCGAAAAAGAGAACCAACAATAATATGTGTTCAAATCAATTTTTAGTTTAAAAAAGCCCCGTTTAGGGGCTTTTTTGTTGATCCCTGCCCTACCTTTGGTAATATCAGGGTGTTTTATTTCTAGCTTCAAAATAAAGAAGCAGAACACAAAAAGGTTTCAAAGTGATTACGCACGCAAACAGTTGCGTAGTTACCAAACTTTTGACTAGTATCAGAACTGACGCGCTTTGAACTCTTCCCGTGCTAGCGCACAAGATGTAAAGCAGTTAAGCTAAAATCTGGTCACAAACTAACAAAAAAATACATTTATTGGGGTATATCACATGTACGAGAAGCAAGTAGAAATCACAGCAGAAAACGGCCTTCACACTCGTCCAGCTGCACAGTTTGTTAAAGAAGCGAAAGCATTCGACGCAGACATCACTGTGACTTCTAACGGTAAAAGCGCTAGCGCTAAGAGCCTGTTCAAACTACAAACACTAGGCCTAGTAAAAGGTACTCAAGTTACTATTTCTGCTGAAGGCCCACAAGCTCAGCAAGCAGTTGACCACCTAGTTGCTCTAATGGACCAACTACACTAATCCGGTCTCCTACTCCAGAAGCCATTTTGTGAAAGCAAAATGGCTTCGTTGGAAATAGGCTCAAAACTAAGCTAAAACTATTCGTTAGCGCACCCATTATTCTCCCGTTTTATAAAGTTGACCAAACTTAAGGTAAGGCTATGATTTCAGGCATCCTAGCATCTCCTGGTATTGCAATCGGTAAAGCACTACTACTTCAAGAAGATGAAATTGTCCTAAACACAAACACTATTTCTGACGATCAAGTAGAAGCTGAAGTTCAGCGTTTCTTTGACGCTCGTAACAAATCTGCAGCTCAGCTAGAAACTATCAAGCAAAAAGCGCTTGAAACGTTTGGCGAAGAAAAAGAAGCGATCTTTGAAGGTCACATCATGCTTCTTGAAGACGAAGAGCTAGAAGAGGAAATCCTAGCACTTATCAAAAACGACAAGATGACTGCTGATCACGCTATCCACTCAGTGATCGAAGAGCAAGCATGTGCTCTTGAGTCTCTAGACGACGAATACTTAAAAGAGCGTGCAACTGACATCCGCGATATCGGTTCTCGTTTTGTTAAGAACGCACTAGGCATCAACATTGTTTCGCTTAGCGATATCAACGAAGAAGTAATTCTTGTTGCTTACGACCTAACGCCATCTGAAACTGCGCAAATTAACCTAGACTACGTGCTTGGTTTTGCTTGTGATATCGGCGGTCGTACATCTCACACTTCAATCATGGCTCGCTCACTTGAGCTTCCAGCTATCGTTGGTACTAACGACATCACGAAGAAAGTTAAGAATGGCGACATGCTGATTCTTGACGCAATGAACAACAAGATTGTTGTCAACCCATCAGAAGCTGAGCTAGAAGAAGCGAAAGCGGTTAAAGCAGCATTCCTAGCTGAAAAAGAAGAGCTAGCGAAACTGAAAGACCTACACGCAGAAACGACTGACGGTCATCGTGTAGAAGTTTGCGGTAACATCGGTACAGTGAAAGACTGTGACGGTATCCTTCGTAACGGCGGTGAAGGTGTTGGTCTGTACCGTACTGAATTCCTATTTATGGACCGTACTGCGCTACCAACTGAAGAAGAACAGTACCAAGCGTACAAAGAAGTTGCGGAAGCAATGAACGGTCAAGCTGTGATCATCCGTACTATGGATATCGGCGGCGATAAAGATCTCCCATACATGGATCTTCCAAAAGAGATGAACCCATTCCTAGGCTGGCGCGCTGTACGTATCAGTCTAGATCGTCGTGAAATCCTTCGTGATCAGCTTCGTGGCATTCTACGTGCTTCTGCACACGGCAAACTGCGTATCATGTTCCCAATGATCATCTCTGTCGAAGAAATCCGTGAGCTTAAGAAAGCCATCGAAGAGTACAAAGAAGAGCTACGCGCTGAAGGCCACGTGTTCGACGAAAACATCGAAATCGGTGTTATGGTTGAAACTCCTGCTGCTGCTGCGATCGCACACCACTTAGCGAAGGAAGTGTCTTTCTTCTCTATCGGTACAAACGACCTAACTCAGTACACGCTAGCGGTTGACCGTGGTAACGAGATGATTTCTCACCTATACAACCCACTATCACCAGCTGTACTTACTGTGATCAAGCAAGTTATCGACGCTTCTCACGCAGAAGGTAAATGGACTGGTATGTGTGGTGAACTTGCAGGTGACGAGCGTGCAACACTTCTACTTCTAGGTATGGGTCTGGACGAGTTCTCAATGAGCGGCATTTCAATCCCTAAAGTGAAGAAAGTAGTTCGTAACTCTAACTTCGCAGAAGTGAAAGCAATGGCTGAAGAAGCCCTTTCTCTACCGACAGCAGAAGAAATCGAAGCCGTGGTAGAAAAGTTTATTGCTGAGAAAGCTCAGTAATCGGTAGTACCAAGTAATTCAATACTTAATGGCCATTAGACGGCGAAAAAAGTCGTCTAATGAGCTATATTGGTATACTATAATTCGACAGAATAAAACCAAACCTTAGGAGCATGACACAATGGGTCTGTTTGACAAACTTAAGAAGCTTGTATCTGATGACAGCGCTGACGCTGGTGCTATCGAAATCATCGCGCCACTTTCTGGTGAGATTGTAAACATCGAAGACGTGCCAGATGTTGTTTTCGCTGAGAAAATCGTTGGTGACGGTATTGCTATCAAGCCAGCAGGCAACAAAATGGTAGCTCCTGTAAACGGTACTATCGGTAAGATCTTCGAAACTAACCATGCGTTCTCTATCGAGTCTGACGACGGTGTTGAGCTTTTCGTTCACTTCGGTATCGACACAGTTGAACTAAAAGGCGAAGGCTTCACGCGTATCGCTGAAGAAGGTCAAACTGTTAAAGCTGGCGACACTGTAATTGAATTCGATCTAGCTCTTCTAGAAGAGAAAGCGAAGTCAACGCTAACTCCAGTTGTTATCTCTAACATGGACGAAATCAAAGAGCTAAACAAGCTTTCTGGTTCTGTAACTGTTGGTGAAACTCCAGTTCTACGTGTAACTAAGTAATTTTTACTTAATCGAACACGAAAAAAACGCTGCCAATGGCAGCGTTTTTTATTATCTGACTTTTTTCTGAGCGATGGGCATCGCTGAAACCCGCTCAGCTAAGTAATCCAAGTGCCGAACTCGGCCTTTGCTTTGCCTGAGCCAATAACGCAGTTGTCGCATCTTGGAGCACTTGAGAACGCACCATTTCCGTAGATTCTCTTGCGAAGTCTGTATCTCTTATTCGACTCTTGGATTCTGTAACACTCCGATTCACAGTATTTAAGTTATCCATCGAGCCGTTTACACGGTTCTGAAAGCTGCCAATTTCACTCCGGTGCGAATCAACATACTTAATTGCTGCATCAATCACCCCAATTGAAAGCTGCGCCTTACCTGCCGTCGACATATCGATGTCATCCATTGTGACTAATTGACCAGCGCTCACATCAAGCTCATCCGCTAAACTCCCATCGAGAACCACACCCTCTGGCGCCTTCATCGTAGAAGCGAAGAATTGCAGTTCGTTGTTTTCCGTTACTGAAGCATTCACTATCGATTGTTGAGCATTGATGTAAGTGGCGACCTGTTCTATACGGTCACCCAATTTGAGTCCAATGGATTCCGTTTGGGTTTGCCCTTTACTGTCTTGGTATTCGACTTTTAGGGTTTGGTTATCTTTAGTGACTCGCCAATCTTTATCGACCGCATCACCAACATAATGCTGCCCTCCCATCTCTGGGATATGGCTACGCATGTTACGTAACGTCAAAGAGATTGAATTAGCGTTCGCGCCAATATGGAAACTTTGTGAACCGTAAGATCCATCAAACAGGTTTTTATCCGCAAATGTTGTCGTGATCGCGACACGATCAAGCTCATCTTGCAGCGCTACGACCTCATATTGAATACTTTGCCGATCACTTGAGTCATAACTGCCGTTTGCTGCTTGAAGCCCCAGAGAGCGTAAGCGTTGCAATATGTCACTGCTTTCGTGCAATGCTCCCTCCGCTGTTTGAGCAACAGAAAAAGCGTCGTGCGCATTTCTTAAGGCGACATCAAGCCCTCTCGTTTGTACATGGAGAGTATTCGATATCTGTAAACCTGCCGCATCATCGCTCGCCGAGTTGATTCGAAACCCCGAAGTTAGGTTGCGTTGTGACTCAACATTTTGCGCAGCTGCTTGACTCAGGTGTCTCTGCGCCACCATCGCAGAAACATTGGAATTTAAAGAGATCATCTAATCGATATGAATGCCTTATCGAACATACTGTCAGGACACATCTGAATCGTTATAGCCAATAAGCAAAAAGCCAGGGATGAGCCTGGCTTTGGTTTCTTGCTTTGTTAAATTGATTAACCTAGCAGACTTAGCGCTGAGTTAGGCGCTTGTTTCGCTTGCGCAAGGATTGAGCTTGACGCTTGCGATAGAATTTGTGATTTGGTCATTGCCGTCGTTTCTTTCGCGAAATCTGTATCTTTGATACGGCTCTTCGACGCATTCACGTTCTCGTTAAT
>NZ_JAWOTL010000008.1:0-197543 GCF_033338835.1 Vibrio sp. Vb0888 | reverse complement strand
GCTAGTAGACCAGCGGCTAGAGTTTTGAATCCTTTCATCTCTTATTCCTCCCCAGCATATACAGGCAATTTGATTAGCGCTGGTGGCGCTTGCTTCTTCGCGATACGAAGGCCTTGCTGTACCGCTATGCGGTAGCTTTCCGGTAATGTTTCCCATTGACGTGTTTGTTGGTTCCACATACCTGTCTCACCACCGTCTGGAGATTGGAATAAAAGCGCCGTGCGACCAATACGTAGGAAGTCGTAAGTCACGGTTTCCCCATTTCTATCTAGGCTAGCTTTGTAAGATTCAATTGAGCGAGAGAAGCCTTCTTCAATTTGGTAGGCTTCCATCACTTTACGGAATTTCTCAGAAGTCGTTACGTCGGCGCGATCCATGAGACGACGCAGTTCTTGGACACGTTTATTACGTTCTTTTTTCTGGAAAGGCAGATCGAGAGTCACAAACTCATCGAGTGCATCGATCATTTTAAGTGTTAGTGGCACTACTTCTGTTGCCGTTTGATCGATCTGAGCTATTTGGTTATTTAATGAGTCCAATTCACCTTGCTGTGATTGAACCATACGATTAATTTGCTCGTTGTAGACTTTCATGCTGTCGATTTGACGTAGTAAGCCTTTGTATTCTGCCAACATGCCTTCAGTACTTTCGGCATAATTGTCGATTTTTTGTTGCGAAGCTTCTGAAGATTGATTTGCTTTTGCTTGTGTGGAAACGACAGCACCAGAGTTGGCCGCTATAGAGCTACTACTGATAGTAAGCAATGCTGCAGCTATGGCACTGAGACCAAATTCCTTGAATTTCATGGTTGCATCCTTGTCAGTGTTTTAGTCAGTCGAAAAGGGCGCGGAAAACCCGCGCCAAATATTTTTTAGAAGTCGTATGATGCCTCGACGTATAGCTGACGTCCGATTGGATCGTCATACCCAGTTGCATAGAATGGAGAGGTATCGCTTAGAGGATCTGCAGGCGGTACTTTGTCAAACATGTTGATAGCACCAAGAGTTACACGACCACTCTCGTTGAATTGGTAAGAAGCCGTTAGGTTCCACGTTGTCATACTAGCGATTTCTGCTTTGTAACCCGCTTTTTTAGCAGAATCACAGTCATCAAAGTAGTAACGGTTTGCGTAGCTTGAACACATACGGTCGCGGTATTTACCAAATAGGTTGATAGCGACATCTTCATATGCCCAGCCAAGATTTAACGTTGCGGTGTATTCAGGCATGAAATCTCTTTCATCCGTTACAGGCTCGCTGTCGTTTTCTTGATATTCAGCAATCAAGATCTTCGTTACAGCAACACGCGTGTTAAATGAACCGAACTCATTAGTGTCGTATGCGTATTTGATCGCTAGGTCAATACCAGAACGCTCTTCATACGACTGGTTCACTGGACCATAGGATACCGACTTGATGGTGCCATCTGGGTTACGAACGACTTCAGTACCTGGGTATTTACCTGGATCGTTAATTACGTCTTGGTAAGTTGGTGCTGTTACGACGTCTTCCATCTTGATGTGGTACCAGTCAACAGTTACACCAAGATCATCCACAGGCTCCCACGCTAGGCCCAAGTTAATGTTTGTACTTGTTTCTTCTTTCAGCTCAGAGTTAGGGCCATTAAGCGTATCGAAGTACTGAGTATCACACTCTGGGTACTTGTCTTTATCTTGTGGGCCGCTACCACCAGCGTTGGCACAAAGCACAGGGTCAAAACCAGAACCAAAGCCTCGAGTTTGATCACCAAATAGTCGCTTCAAGTCTGGAGCTCGGAAGCCTAGACCGTAGCTACCACGTAGCAATAGGGTGTCAGTAGGACGGTATGCTAGGGCTACTTTAGGAGTGAATGCGCCGCCAGTTGCCGAGTCGTCGAAGTAGTGGTCGTAACGACCAGCGACAGTCATTTCTAAATCTTCAATGATAGGAATAAGAGCTTCAACACCAAGACCAATCTGATCGCGGTCACCGCCGCCTGATGTTCCACCTAGACCAGAGAAACCACCAGCTGCTGTTGTCGCATCAATCGTCTCATTGTAGTCAGTACGGTTCCATTCACCATAAACAGCAAAGCCAGACATACCTGCAGGAAGTTCAACCAAATCACCAGCCAGTGAGCCGTTAACAGAGTAAAGCTTTGAGTAAGCTTCTTTGCTTGAAGTGCCGCTGTATTTGTCTACAACGTCTTGAGAGATAGGCCCTAGAAGATCGACATCACCATTTTGTACAGCTTGGTCGAGAGTTAGGAAGATTGCTGGGTTGCTTGTTTCAACGCTTTGCTCAGAGTAACCAGCGGATAGGTCCCAATCATACGTATCAGCAAGCAGGCCGTTCAAGCCTAAGGTTAAGCCAAAAGAATCGGCTTCAGTGTTACTTTCGCGTGGTCCAAATTCGACCATACGGCGAGTGTATTCGCCTTCGCCGCGGAAGTGAGTGGCATCAACTTCAACGCTGTAAGGGTTAGGTTCGAATTCAGATTCTGTAGACTTGTAGCCAAAACGGGCTTCTGCCATGGCAGTGACATTGTCGTTAATGTCCATTTCACCACGTAAAAGTAGGTCTACTTGTTTGTTTTCTGGTTTTAATGTTCGGTATGCAGAGCGGTTAACACCACACTTTCCATCCGCTCGTTCAATCGCGGCATCACCAACGACTTCTTTACATGAAGAACCAGCATCAGCTGGTGTTAGAAGTGTTCCGTTGGCGCCTTCAAAGTTTGCACCGTAGCTAGAGTAGCCACTTAGCTGAGAACGGCTAGAACCGTCATCGCCAGCCCAATCATCTCGGTCAGATTGCTTTAGCATTTCGTTGCCCGCAAATTGGCCAACGAAGAGAATACGTTTGTCGTCAAAGTTTTTGCCAGCCACAACGTCTAAACGGCCGTTTTGGTAACCACCATCCGTCGCGTCACCCGCGCGTACTTTTACAGAAACGCCATCAAAGTCTTTCTTTAAAATGAAGTTTACGACACCACCGATTGCGTCGGAGCCGTAGATAGCAGAACCTGAGTCGGTCATTACTTCAACACGCTCAATAGCGGCGACAGGGATTTGGCCGATATCTTGGAAGTTAGATGTACCATCTTGTGCTAGCGGGTATTGAGGAAGACGACGGCCATCAATAAGAATCAATGTGCGTGACGCGCCAAGGCCACGTAAGTTGACTGACTGCGCTGCTGGTGTAAACGAGAAAGAGTCTGTTTGAGCCATTACACCACCTGTGTTTTGGGTCAAACTGTTCAATACGTCTTGCGCGCTGTTAAAGCCTTTAGACTCAATGTCTTTACTATTAATAACAGTAACTGGTGAAGGACCTTCCATATCCGTCGTGGAGATACGCGAACCAGTAACTTTCATCTTTTGAAGTTTTTCAACTTGCTGCTCTTCTGCCAGTGCTGTTGCTGGGGCTGCAATTGCTGCTGTCCCCAAAGCAAGGCTTATCGCAACAGATAAAGCGGTTGTGTTTTTATACATCCTTGTTGCTCCGATTATTATTATTTCCTATGTCTGGCCGCATAGCGGCCAAATGTGACGTTAATATTTCGTTAACGTTCGGCCAATGTATAACCGAGATGAAAAAAGGAAGTCAAACCAGTGGTAAACGGGGATGCTTAAATGTAAAAAAGATGTAAATAACCAGGCTTTATTTAAAAGGCGGAATAAAAAACCGAATAAGGTTTATGAATCGAGATTAAATTTCAATAAAACACCGTATTTTGTGTTTCTTATAAACTTTAATGACTTATCTTGCCTATGGTTTTTTAGTGGGTAATTGAATCTGGAAAAAGATATTTTTCCAGTGAATTGTTCTGAGATGAGTTTTATATCGAATCCATACTTTGTTAGCTCGAACTTATTAGGTGGTATCAAAATATGATACCCATTGCTGTTAAAGGGCTCACTCGTATTTTTAGGTCAAATATAACCTTGGATTATGTGTCTATTTATGTGTGTAGGGTGCATTTTTATGTAGGGTTTTGGCTCTAAACAGCCTAGATTGATATTCTGTATGAATTATTTTTGTGGTTTTTTATAATTTTTTACAAAAACATTTCTGTTTTTCGACATCGAAGGAAGTTTGTCATGTTTTGGTTTCAAACACTTGAAGCTGATGTGGATTCAAGATAAATATGACGCTGAAATTATTGCAGTAGTAGAAAAGTCTAGCTCTTGAGGCGCAGGGAGTGTGCTTCAACAGTTTTAGTTACTACGAGATAAATATGCACCATTTTGGGCGGAAAATATCCTCTTTCACTCCGTTTGAACTGGACAGTAGACAAGGAGCAAGTTGTATATGCTGTCGTACTTTTTACGCCGTTTGGCGTTGGTTATCCCAACGTTTCTCGGGATAACTATTCTCATCTTTGCTATCACTCGTTTCGTGCCTGGCGGACCTGTTGAACGCATGTTGTCACAAATGCAGTCCCAGGGGGACGGCGCCGCATCAATGACGTCTGCGGGTGGTAATACGGCTCTTTCTGACGATCAAATCGCGGAGCTGAATGCGTTTTATGGCCTGGATAAACCAGTAACGGAAGCGTACGTCGAATGGTTAAGTCGTTTGGTAATGCTAGATCTTGGCGAGTCGACGCGTTACTACGAGCCTGTCTCGGACATGATCGCAGAGCGTTTGCCAGTGTCGTTGTTTTATGGCGGCATGACCTTCTTTATTAGTTATTTTATCTCGATTCCTCTTGGTTACTATAAGGCGCTCAAGCACGGTTCTGTCTTTGATTCCGCTTCTTCAGTACTCATTTTCGTAGGCTACGCGCTACCAGGTTATGTGGTGGGTGTATTGCTGATCACGTTATTTAGTTATCACTTGGAATGGTTTCCGATGGGAGGCTTTGTCGGCGATGACTTCGATGATTACGAAACCTTCTTTGAACGCACTAAAGACATTATGTGGCATGCGGTGTTGCCTTTGATCTGTTACCTCATTGGTGATTTTGCCACGCTGACGATGACAATGAAAAATAACCTGATGGAAAACCTTTCCTCAGATTACATCCGCACCGCAATTGCGAAAGGATTACCTTTCAAAAAAGCAGTTCGTAAGCACGCGTTGCGTAACAGCTTAATTCCAATCGCGAGTCACTTTGGTAACTCTTTGTTGTTCTTCATGACCGGTGCTTTCCTGATTGAAGTTATCTTCAATATTGATGGCATTGGCTTATTGGGTTACGAATCAATCATGGAGCGTGATTACCCTGTTGTTATGGGTATTGTCGCCATTAATGCGTTGTTACTTCTCATTGGTAACATCATTTCAGATATTTGTGTTGCTTTAGTCGACCCACGTGTGAAGTTTGGAGCGTAACATGATTAAAGTTAGTCCATTAACTCAAAAGAAAATTCGTCACTTTAAAGAGATCAAACGAGGCTATTGGTCGTTTGTTGCTCTTTCTATCATGTTGATCCTTTCTCTATTCGCCGAACTTTTGATCAACAGTAAAGCGCTAGTCGTCAAGTACGATGGTAGCTACTATTTTCCTGTTGTCAGTGACGTACGTTTAGGTAGCGAATTCGGCCAAGAGTCATCCAGTGAAGCCGATTATCGTGTACTGCAAAAAGCGTTTGAGGCTGAAGGGGGCGACAACTTTGTTATTTTGCCGCTTGTGCCGTGGAACCCATACGAACAAGATTTTAGTGGTGATTTCCCGCCAACAGCACCTAGTGCCGAAAATAAGCATTATTTAGGTACAGATGTGATAGGTCGCGATATTTTGGCGCGACTCGTCTACGGATTCAGAACGGCGATGGGATTTGCGTTGCTTACGATGGCCATTTCCTACGCGATCGGTACTGCAGTCGGTTGTGCTATGGGTTTTTGGGGCGGTAAATTTGACTTGTTTGTACAGCGACTTATCGAAATCTGGTCAATGGTCCCGTTTTTGTACGTCATTATGATTCTTGTCTCAATCGTTCAGCCGACGTTTGCTCTCTTTGTCGCTATTAACGTGCTTTTCACTTGGATGGGTATGACATGGTACATGCGGACCATGACCTATAAAGAAGCGGCACGAGAATATGTAATGGCGGCTCGTGCTTTAGGGGCATCGACCGGACGTATCTTGTTTAATCACATCTTGCCAAATACGATGGTGATGATTGTAACCCTAGCGCCTTTCACTATTGCAGCTAACATCACAGCACTGACTGCTCTCGATTACCTAGGATTAGGCTTGATGCCACCAACGCCAAGTTGGGGTGAACTACTGCAACAAGGTAAGTCAAACTTAGATTCGCCATGGATTGTTGCGTCAGTAGTGACTTCTATAGTTCTGGTTCTGGTAATGGTGACCTTTATTGGTGAAGCCATTCGAGCGGCTTTCGACCCGAAAAAATTCACACGCTATGTTTAAGCGAGCATTGTGAGCAAAACATAAAAAGGGAAGTTTTATGAAGAAATTATTTTTAGCGTCCACGCTGAGCGCCCTGAGTTTTGGTGCAATGTCAGCAACGCTTCCGACAGACTTAAACTGGCAAACAAACTGGGATGAGCCTCAATATGGTTCGCCAGAAGCGAAACGTGGAGGGACTTATCGCACCTTTATGTCAAGTTTCCCGCAGACGTTACGTAGTGTTGGTCCAGACGCTAATGCAGGGCTACGTTCTTTTATCTTAGATGAAACACCAGGCTTGGTGGTCCGCCACCCAGATACTTTAGAGTTCATCCCTGAGCTTGCTAACGAGTGGGCGTTAGCAGGTGACAACAAAACGGTCTATTTTAAACTCAACCCTGAAGCCAAATGGTCGGACGGCAAACCTGTGACTGCCGACGATTTCGTGTTCATGCTGAAGTTTTATCGTTCCAAGGACATCTTGGAACCTTGGTACAACGATTACTACAACAAAACGATTGCGGATGTTATCAAGTACGACACTCATACGTTTGCTGTTAAGGCGGCGAAAGAGTTCAATCCGGAAGAGTTGCTGTTACGAATGGGGGCTCTGCGCCCACGCCCCGCACATTTTTATGCTAACCCTTCAAAAGATGAAAATGGTGACGGTATACATGACAACTTTGTCCGCTACTACAATTTTAAAAGTGAACCAACGACCAGTGCATACTACCTAGATGACATTAAAAAAGGTAAAAGTGTTACCTTCAAACATGTCGGTGAAGACTGGTGGGGTTACAGCAATAAGTATTATCAACATCGCTATAATGTCGACAAAATCCGCATCACAGTGATTCGCGACAGTGATATCGCGATGAAGCACTTTGAGAAAGGGAAGCTGGACGCATTTGGTCTTGTTTTACCAAGCTTATGGCATGATAAATCGAATACGGAACCTTACCAAAAGGGATACATTCAAAAGTTCTGGGGTTACAACCAATTCCCAGTTGGGGCTGGTGGTGTATGGATGAACACCGCGATGCCTTTGCTGGATGATTTAAACATTCGCAAGGGCATTACTTACGCGATTGACTTTGATGGCATGATAGAGAATGTCATGCGTGGCGACTACTCCCGTAAACCGAACCCGACCGGTTATGGTCATGGTAAATACACCCTACCAGATGCTAAGGCACCGAAGTTTGATCCCGCAAAAGCGGCCGAGGCATTCGAAGCCGCAGGCTTTAACAAAATTGGTTCTGATGGTATTCGTGTCAATGATAAAGGTGAGCGCTTAAGCTTCGAGCTGACCTACGGAACACCTGTTCATACTCCTCGTATTACCTTTTTGCGTGAGCAAGCCAAGCTAGCAGGGCTGGATATTGAGCTCAAGTTAGTTGATGGCTCATCCATGTTCAAATACGTACGTGAGAAAAAGCACGATTTGGCTTTCTTAGATATGGGTACGTCTGAGATCCCAACGTATTGGGAGTACTTCCATTCAGTCAATGCGAACAAGCCGCAAACTAACTCTTTCACAAACTACAGCACGCCTGAACTGGATGAAAAGATCATCGAGTATCGTTTTGGCATGGATATGGATAAAAAGATCCAGCTAGGTCATGAGATTCAGCGTGACATCATTGATGCTCACGTTATCGTCCCAGGCTACATGGTTCCTTATGTCCGCTATGGTCACTGGCGCTGGTTAAAGTTTCCAGATAAGCCAATGAATCGCATGACAGAGGCGCTGTTCAGTGGTGCAATCATAGGCGATGGCACTTACTGGATTGATAGTGATATCAAAAAAGAAACGAAACAAGCGATGAAGTCAGGCAAAGCTTTTGAACCTGTTGTTGTCGTAGATGACACTTATAAGCTGTAAGGATTGGTTATGGAAAACGATGTAATCCTAAGTGTTAAAGATCTCGAAGTTGAATTTACCACCGATGATGGGCCAGTGAAGGTTCTGCATGGTGTGAACTTTGATGTGAGAGCTGGACGTACACTCGGTCTGGTAGGAGAGTCAGGTAGTGGTAAGAGCGTAACCTCAATGTCGATCATGGGGCTATTACCTAAGCCATATGGCAACATTATCAAAGGTGAAGTGAATTATCGCGGCACCAACCTAGTTGATTTGCCTGCGGAAGAGATGTACGCCATGCGTGGCGATCGCATTTCGATCATCTTCCAAGACCCGATGACGGCGCTCAACCCAGTGCACACCATTGGTCGTCAAATATGTGAAGTGCTTGAGCTCCATCGACCTGAGCTCGACAAAAAGGAGCGGGAGGCGTACTCGATTGAAATGCTGGCAAAAGTAAAAATTCCAATGCCAGAGAAGCGATTGAATGAGTATCCCCATAACCTATCTGGTGGTATGCGCCAGCGTGTCATGATCGCGATGGCATTAGCCTGTAAGCCGGATATTCTGATTTGTGATGAACCGACTACAGCGTTGGATGTTACGGTTCAGGCGTCTATCCTTGAACTGATGAACGAGCTTCAGGAAGAAACGGGCATGGCGATGATCTTCATCACTCACGATCTCGGGGTTGTGGCAGAAGTGTGTGATGATGTTGCCGTGATGTATGGCGGACGTATTGTCGAAAAAGCAGAAATTTTTGAGTTGTTTGATAACCCGCAGCACCCATACACAGAGCGTTTAATGGGATTGATGCCGAGCTTAGATAATGAGCCGAAGCAGATGATCGATATCAAGCCTATTGATGCCAGTATGTTTGCCAGTTAACTGGGCAAAGTGAACCAGTCATAAAAGAGGATGTTATGGCAAAAGAAGTATTAAGAATTGAAAATCTTAAGCAGCACTTTGTTTCTGGTAAAGGGCTGTTCAAGAAAGGCTACACCATCAAAGCGGTAGACGGGGTTTCACTGTCTGTTTCTGAAGGTGAAACACTGGGGCTAGTTGGTGAGTCAGGTTGTGGTAAAAGCACCCTTGGTCGCACGATCTTAAAGTTATATGAGCCAACAGAAGGTAAGATTTTCTTTGAAGGTAAAGACATCACTAAATTGTCTGTTAAAGAGATGCGCTCGCTGCGTAAAGACATGCAAATCGTCTTTCAAGACCCAATGGAGTCACTCAATCAGCGTCATACCATCGGTATGATTCTGGAAGAACCGTTTGTTATTCATAAAATTGGCACGCCAACAGAGCGTAAACAGTGGGTAAAAGAGCTTTTAATCAAAGTGGGATTACCAGAAACGGCAGTAAACCGTTATCCACATGAATTTTCAGGCGGGCAACGGCAGCGTATCGGTATCGCTCGCGCGATTGCATTGAAGCCTAAACTGCTGATTTGTGATGAATCGGTATCTGCGTTAGATGTGTCGGTACAGGCGCAAATCTTGAACCTATTGCTACAACTGCAACAAGAAATGAACTTGGCGATCATATTTATCTCTCACGATCTCTCGGTGGTGAAACATGTTTCTGACAAAGTTGCCGTGATGTATTTTGGCAAAGTGGTAGAAGCAGGCAGTGCTAAAGAAATTTATGCAAACCCGCAAAACGAATACACCAAAAAACTCCTATCTGCGATTCCGATCACTCACCCTAAATATCGGAAGAAAAAGCGCGTAGCTGAAAAAAAGCAGCAAGTGGCGTAAGTGATGCCACAGGTCCTATAACACAAAAGCGCTCCGCCAAATAAGCGGAGCGTTTTTATAAGCAAATGCCAGGACTTGGAGTCGATTTACACTGATGTTTATTCTGATTGATTGAAGATCGTTGCATGCTAAACTCAAGGCCTATTTTCTTTGTTTGGATAATGGACCATGCCGTCGAATTTACCGAAATCCTTTAGTCGACCTTTCCTGAGAATCTTCCATATTTTGGAGGCGGTATTATTAGTCTCTATTACCTTGGCGACGTTGTACGCCATGATGCAAGAGTTTGTGCACGTATTTGTAGAGAAGCGTGTCTTACTCACAGATATTCTGTTGATGTTTATCTATCTGGAAGTGCTCGCCATGGTGCAGCAGTTCGTGATGAACGGTAAAATTCCGGTACGCTATCCTATCTACATCGCGATGATGGCGATCGCCCGCTATATCACTCTCGGAATGAAAGAGCTGGATGCGGTTTTGGTTGTGTGGTTATCTCTGGCTGCGTTTATTTTGGCTGCGGCTACTTTGCTGATCAGAATTGGACACCATTATTGGCCCTACGTTGATAACAGAACCTTGGAAAAAGATGAGTAAAAGAAAGCCCCGCACTAGCGGGGCTTTTTTGTTTCAATACTCGATGACTTTTAGATCATTCAATGTTTTGGATCTGCTCACGCATCTGTTCAATTAGAACTTTCAGTTCAACGCCCGATGCGGTGATGTCGGTGCTGATGGATTTCGACGCTAGCGTGTTTGATTCACGGTTGAACTCTTGCATCATAAAATCTAGACGGCGACCCACTGCGCCACCTTTTTTCAGAATGTTTGTGGTTTCTTTTACGTGAGAGTCCAAGCGATCGAGCTCTTCAGCAACATCCGATTTTTGCGCTAGCAAAATCAACTCTTGCTCGATACGAGATGGATCCAGTTCCACTTTAGCGTCTTCGAACTTCGAGAATAGTCGCTCACGTTGCCATTCTAAAATTTCTGGCATGCGGGCACGCACTTTTACGACTTCTGCAGAGATGGCGTCTAAACGCTGTTCAATCAGCGCTTTCATGTTCTCGCCTTCACGAGCGCGCGCTTCAATAAATTCATCCATTGCGCCATCAAACGCTTCTAGTAGCACTTTATTTACTGCATCCATGTCTTGCTCTGGCGTTTCCATTACCCCCGGCCATTGCATGACTTGAAATGGATTGATTCGGCTCAGTTCACCAGTCATGTGCATGACTTGTTCAGCGGCTTTAATTACCTGGCTAGCAAGCGCTTCATTGATGCTAAGCTCACCTTTTGCGGCAGGGTTTGCTTCAAAACGCAGATTACATTCTACTTTGCCTCGCGCTAAGCGCTTACGAAAGCGCTCACGTAAAACGGGCTCTAACCCGCGAAATTGCTCTGGCATGCGGAAGTATGTTTCTAAATAACGCTGGTTCACGCTGCGGATTTCCCATACCGCAGAACCCCAATCGCCTTTTACTTCTTTGCGTGCATACGCTGTCATACTGTAAATCATCGAATTTTCCTGTCTTCATTTTTTGAAAATTACTTCAAGAGTGTATCACGCTGCGTCGATAGGTGCGCGGGATGTATGGATTGTTTATGTTGTGCCAGCGGCGTAACCTATGAATCCGGAATCGATTCCGTTATAATCTTCGCCCAACCAAATCGTCTTCTCCTCATATTTAAGGTAGATGCCCATGCGTCCAAACGATCGCAAGGCGGATCAAGTTCGCCCTATCAAAATTACTCGTAACTACACAGCTTACGCTGAAGGGTCAGTGCTAGTTGAGTTCGGTAACACCAAAGTGTTGTGTAATGCGACCGTCGAAGAATCTGTGCCACGTTGGCTAAAAGGTCAAGGTAAAGGCTGGGTTACAGCTGAATACGGCATGCTACCTCGAGCAACACATTCGCGTACTCGTCGTGAAGCGGCAAGTGGCAAACAAGGCGGCCGTACGATGGAAATTCAGCGTCTTATCGCGCGAAGCCTACGCGCTGTTGTCGACCTAAAAGCCATGGGTGAGTTCATGATCACCGTTGACTGTGACGTTATCCAAGCTGACGGTGGTACGCGTACTGCATCCATCAGCGGCGCAAGTGTTGCAATGGCCGATGCATTCCAACACCTAGTAGATAGCGGCAAGCTAAAAGCAAACCCAATGAAAGGCCACGTAGCGGCAGTTTCAGTTGGTTTGCTAGGTGATGATGTTCTGTGTGACCTTGAATACGTTGAAGATTCAGCGGCAGACACAGACATGAACGTGGTAATGACAGAAGAAGGCAAGATGATTGAAATTCAGGGCACCGCAGAAGGTGAACCGTTCAGTCACGAACAGCTGATGGCATTGCTCGAGTCGGCGAAAGTCGGCATTACGGAAATTGTCGCAGCGCAGAAGGCGGCGTTAGCCAATTGATTTAGATAGCTCCCATTATGGGGGCTATTTTTTTATCTCGACAATAGAGAAATGAATGATTGTCGAGAAGAGACACAAGAAACCAAGGACATAGAGAGAAAATAATGAAAGCATACCAGCGTGAATTTATTGAGTTTGCACTTGAGAAAGAAGTTCTTAAGTTTGGTGAGTTTACTTTGAAATCTGGCCGTAAAAGCCCGTACTTCTTTAACGCTGGTCTTTTCAATACTGGTCGTGACCTAGCGCGTCTTGGTCGTTTTTACGCAGCCGCGCTCGCTGATTCTGGCATTGAGTTTGATGTACTGTTTGGCCCGGCGTACAAAGGTATCCCAATCGCGACGACAACAGCAGTCGCGCTGGCGGATCACCACGATATCGACACGCCTTACTGCTTCAACCGTAAAGAAGCGAAAGATCACGGCGAAGGCGGTAACCTTGTAGGCTCTGCGCTTGAAGGTCGAATCATGCTAGTGGATGACGTAATCACAGCAGGTACTGCGATTCGTGAATCGATGGAAATCATCAAGGCGAATGGTGCAGACCTTGCTGGTGTGTTGGTTGCGATTGACCGCCAAGAAAAAGGCAAAGGTGAATTGTCTGCGATCCAAGAAGTGGAGCGTGACTTTGGTTGTGCAATCATCTCGATCGTTAGCCTGACTGACCTTGTGACTTTCCTTGAAGAGAAAGGCACAGACAAAGAGCATCTAGAAGCAGTCAAAGCATACCGCGCAGAATACGGCATTTAATTGGTTACTTTTTCTGAAAAAGTAAAAAGGGCAGATGGATATTCATCTGCCCTTTTTTGTTTTTGGATTCATCGCCTTGACCACTTACTTATAGCGAATGCCTTTCTCGACATGCTCATCTTGCATGGTTTTATAGCGTTTATGGAGCCACATCCATTGCTCTGGAGCGCGTAGAATGACTTCTTCCACATACTTGTTCATATAAGCGGCAGCGGCGACTTCGTCTTTTTGTGGATAATCGGCTTCAATGCACTTATCGGCGATGATGTCGTATTTTCCTTCGTCATTGCGAAACCCTGAGCCTGGGATGATCGCACATTTTGAGGTATACGCCAGAATGCTCGTGCCTGTTGTCGTACACGCATTGTCTACGGCAAAGAAGGGCACAAATACTGATTTTTTGCGACCGTAATCGTGATCCGGTAAATAGAACAGACGCTCACCGCTGCGTAAAACACGAATCATCTTTTTTACATCTTTACGATCAATCAGTTTATTGCCGTTATGTGTCCGTCCCCAATACTGGATAAAGTTATAAGCAGGATTATTATGTGGACGAAACGCGCCGTACCCGGCCACGCCTAACACGGCGAAAGCACGCGCAGTGATCTCTAGATTTAGAGCATGGACACAACAAAGTAGGACGCCTTTACCTTCTTTGGCTTTTTCACGCAGTGCGCCGAGATCTTTCTCGACGATCAGGTTTTTAAAGCGCCAAGTCGGCCAGAACCAAGTGATTCCGGTTTCTATCAGTGCCATACCAGTATTTTTGAAGTTCTCTTCAACAATATGTTGAATCTCTTCAGGTGTTTTGTCTGGAAAGGCCAATTCTAAGTTACGCTGAGCAACGTGGACACGCTTTTTACCGTAGCGCATGCCAAGTTTACCGAGTGAACGACCTAATGAAAGCAGCAGCCGATAAGGAAGAATATTGATGAGGATGGCCAACAGACCAAAACCAAGCCATACGCCCCAGTTACGAGGGTGAAGAAGTGAAAGAGAAAACTCGGGCTGCGTGTATTTGTCTTTACTCATAGTCTTTTACTTTATTTGTGCACTCAAAAGCGCCCAGTACTCGTCAAAGTTTGCAGTCGGCTGGTATTTAAAGTCGCTACGCACAAAGCGGTTTAGGCTCCCCTCAACTTGTCCCAGAATTTGCGCGGCTAGGATGCGCTCTTCGACAGGGAAAGACTTCCCTTCACGAATCTTACGTTCACGCAGGATTTGGCGCAATTGTGTTTCTATACGCTCAAAGAGTTGATTGATGCGTTCACGTAGACGTTCATTTTCAAACATTAGAGCATGACCCGACAAAATGCGTGTCAGACCTGGGTTACGTTCAGAGAACGCCAAAATAAGGTGCATCACCATACGAATACGCTCTAGTGTATCTTTTTCGTCGTCTAGAATACGGTTGATACGTGTCATCAAGGCTTCTTCAATGAACTCAATCAACCCTTCGAACATGCGCGCTTTACTTGGGAAATGACGATACAGCGCGGCTTCTGAAACGCCGACTTGCTTGGCCAGTTTTGCCGTAGTAATGCGTGAAGCGCCATCTGTTGATTCAAGCATTTCTGCCAATGCTTGTAAGATCTCTTCACGACGGTTGGATTTTTTACTGCCGGCCATTAGTTACTTCCTTTCAAAATACAAAGTTGAGCGGAGGGGATTATAAGACGCTATTTCGCCTCAAACTAGACCACTAAGGGTGGAATGGGAGATTTAACACCCTTAGTTGTCATTTTTGTACCAAATTTATGCCAGCTTTTGTAAAAAATTGGCAGGGTTTTCAAACGTTAGTTACATCAATTGATGCATTTTTTCGAGAATTTTAAAGCTCAATGCTTCTTTTGATTCTAAAGCGAGCGCAAGTTCACCTTCAGGCCAGTAAAGGGTAATTGCGTTGTCGTTGCTGTTAAATCCTTGCCCTGCAACCGAAACGTCGTTTGCACAGATCATATCGAGGTTTTTCTTTGTTAACTTGCCTCGAGCATAGGTCTCTACATCATTGGTTTCAGCCGCAAAACCGACGGTAAACGGACGCTTCTCCGTCATTGCTGCCACAGATGCAACAATATCAGGATTTTTAACCATATTAATGACCATTTCGTCGTTGTCTTCTGTCTTTTTCAACTTTTGAGACGCGATCGTTTGTGGGCGGTAGTCGGCAACGGCAGCGCAGCTAATAAAGGCATCATGCTGGTTTGCATGTGTCATAACGGCTTCGTGCATCTCTTGTGCACTGGAAACATTTATGCGCTCAACACCTACGGGCGTATTTAAACTGACAGGACCGCTCACGAGGGTGACTTTTGCTCCCATCTGCGCTGCGGCGCTCGCCAATGCATAGCCCATTTTCCCGGAGCTATGGTTTGTAATGTAACGCACTGGATCAATCGCTTCGCGAGTTGGTCCGGCGGTAATGAGTATCGACTTACCTTCTAGCAATTTTGGTTGAAAGAACTGTTCACATAGATGTACTAGCTGCATTGGTTCCAGCATTCGACCTGGTCCTACATCACCACAGGCTTGCTCTCCTGCCGCAGGGCCCCAGATGTGCATACCACGACGCGCTAACGTAGCGATGTTCTCTTGGGTTGCGATATTGCGATACATCTGTTGATTCATCGCAGGAGAAACAGCAACAGGGGAATCCGTCGCGAGCACGAGCGTAGTAAGTAAATCGTTCCCCATGCCTGCGGACATGCGCGCGATTAAGTCCGCGGTCGCGGGCGCTAATAGCACTAAATCTGCCCATTTGGCCAATTCAATATGGCCCATAGAGGCTTCCGCTGCTGGGTCTAGTAAACTGTCCGAGACAGGACGGCCCGAAACGGCTTGCATGGTTAAAGGGGTAATGAACTCTTTTGCGGCTTTCGTCATTACAACTTGAACTTGCGCTCCTCTCTCTATGAGGCGACGGGTTAGCTCCGCACATTTATACGCGGCAATACCGCCACTGATGCCGAGTAGAATTTTCTTTCCTGCTAGTGTTTGCATGTGAGATCTCCAATTTGATGACCGGATTTTAACACAATTCAAAGTCTGACCGCCCGAGCATATATAACGAGAAGATAATTCACATCAAACTCCAGAGTATTAATCTGACCGAGGAAGGGAAAATTCTCGCCTACCTCACAGACAAGTTGCGCGGAGTTTGCAAGTCTGAAAAGAAAAAGAGGTAGTGGAAACCATGGTGTTGAAAAGTCGAAACAAATTGCTGCTGATAACCCTAATTCCGCTGTTGTTGATCACCACGTTGATCTCAGTGGTGTATTACATCAACAGCAGTAAAAGTTTGGAAGCGGAGCTGGCAAGAGACAGGCAAGAGCTCATCGAAACGAAAAAGAAAGAGTTACAAGCCTATATGATGATGGGCGTGACGGCGATAAAACCGTTATACGACACGGATGTAAATGGAAGTAATAAAGAGGCAGCAAAAGAAATTCTGAAAGCCATGCGCTTTGAAAGCGATGGTTACTTTTTTGCCTACGACTCTCAAGGTGTGAATACGTTGCACGCCATCAAACCTGCATTAGAGGGTAAAAACCTTTACGACTTAAAAGATGAAAATGGGGTCGCAGTTATTGCGGGCTTGATTGACGCTTCTCAAAAAGGGGATGGGTTCCTCTATTTCTCGTGGCACAAACCGACCATTGACGCACAAGCGCCTAAGTTGGGCTATGCAGAATATCTATCTAAATGGGACTGGGTTTTAGGTACTGGCGTTTATATTGATGACATCGACCAACAAGTTGCGATGCACAGAGAGTTAAAGACTCAAGAGCTAAAAGAGCATACATTATCTGCCGTGTTGATTTCCGCTATTGGATTGATCATTACCAGTGTTCTCACCAGTATCGTGGTGTCTAAAGGCATTCAGCCATTACAACATGTCGCGGCTTCATTAAAAGATGTTGCCGCAGGCGGCGGTGACTTAACGGCTCGTTTAAAAGTCGAAAGTCAGGATGAAGTCGGTGAAGTGGCAGCGGCGTTTAATGAGTTTATGGATAAGCTGCACCCACTGATGCAGGATATCCACCGCTCTGCGACGACAGTACAAACCGTTTCCCAAAGCCTGAACACTCAGACCAGCCAAGCGAGCGGCCAAATGCAGGACCACTGTTTAGAGACGGACAAAGTCGTGACTGCGGTGACACAAATGAGCATGACTGCCAAAGAAGTAGCCAGCAATACTAATGCGACCGCGCAGGCAATTGACGATGCCAACAGTCAAGTCACCGCCGCTCAGCATGAGGTCGAGCAAGCAATAGAAGGCATTACCGAACTCGTGACGGAGATAGACAGCACGTCAGATGCAATTTCTGAGTTGAGTTTACAGACCGAAAAAATAACCAAAGTGCTGGATGTGATTGGCGAGATAGCCGAGCAAACGAATTTGTTGGCCCTAAATGCGGCGATTGAAGCGGCTAGAGCCGGTGAGCAAGGTCGAGGGTTTGCCGTCGTTGCGGATGAAGTGCGCTCGTTAGCCAGTCGTACGCAAAATAGTACTCATGAAATTGGCGACATGCTCAAGCAGCTACAAAATGGTGTATCAAGAGCGGTCAGTACGATGTCGGTGAGCCAAAAACGAGGTGTCAAAACGGCGGAAGAATCTGCGCTCATTCAGCAATCTCTTTCTGGTGTTCATCATTCTATCGGAACAATTCGAGATATGGGTATTCAAACCGCGTCTGCCGCAGAAGAACAAAGCGCGGTTGCAGAAGACATCAACCAAAACTTAGTGGCTATTCAACAGATCGTGAACAACATTAATGAGACGTTGCAGCATGCCGAGTCAATCAGCACGCAGCTATCACAGTCTGGAACAGAAATTCACGGCTTGGTTGGCAACTTTAAACTCTGATGAACTGTTAAGTTGCATGGAAAACACTGATAGTACGAAGAAAGCGAAAGTCATACTCGACTTTCGCTTTTTGTTTTGTGGAATAGGGACACTTTCCATATAAAGAGACATCAGATGATACTGAAAGCTTTGCCAAATGAGTCCATGCCCAGAGAGAAGCTACTGCAACGAGGGCCGCAAGCTTTGACCGATGCTGAGCTACTGGCCATCTTCTTGCGCACAGGCACCCGCGGAATGAACGTGATTGAGCTTGCAGACTTCCTTATTCAAGACTTTGGTTCGCTCAGACAACTATTTTCAGCATCAGAAGAAGAGTTTTGTCGTCACAAAGGATTAGGGCAAGCCAAGTATGTTCAATTGCAAGCTGTACTAGAAATGACACAACGTTACTTGGCGGAGACGCTAAAGCGTGGTGATGCCTTAACCAGCCCCGACCAAACTAAGTTATATCTGTCTTCTATTTTAAGGGATCGGCAAAGAGAGGCTTTTTATATTCTTTTTCTCGATAACCAGCACCGAGTGATAAAAGATGAAATTTTATTTGAAGGAACGTTGGATGCAGCGTCGGTGTATCCGAGAGAAGTTGTTAAGCGTGCTCTGCATCATAACGCGGCGGCTTTGATTTTGGCGCACAATCATCCTTCAGGGGTTGCTGAGCCGAGCCAAGCTGACAGAAGGATTACAAGGCGTCTCATTGACGCATTAGCATTGGTGGATATTCGTATTTTGGACCATTTCGTCATCGGAGATGGGGAAAGTGTCTCTTTTGCTGAAAGAGGCTGGATATAACTGTGCGTTTTTTAGGTTGTTAGTTGCTAAAAATCTGCTATCATCCACGCCACTAAATTTTTAACTGAATTCAGCTTGGACTGCTAAAAAAATCTGCTGTCTAAAAAAAGATCACGAAAACCTGTAAAAAGGATCTGTTCGGGTCTTGAGCAATGCATATCAAGTTAGTATAATGCGCGACCTTTGATAGCCTTGTATGGATTTTCCATAGCGGTTCTTAACCTCTAACTTCTTTTCGAGAGATAGAGAGGTTCGGCCACCAAGGTTGATATCGAGCTGAAACGATTTTGGAGAAGACATTCATGTCACGAGTATGCCAAGTAACTGGTAAGCGTCCAGTAACGGGTAACAACCGTTCACACGCACGAAATGCTACTAAGCGTCGTTTTCTGCCGAACCTACAAACTCATCGTTTCTGGGTAGAGAGCGAAAAACGTTTTGTTAAACTACGTCTATCTGCTAAAGGTATGCGCATCATCGACAAGAAAGGTATTGATACTGTTCTTGCAGACATGCGTGCACGTGGCGAAAACGTTTAAGAGGAAATAAGCAATGGCAAAGAAAGGCGTTCGTGAGAAAATCCGTCTAGTATCTTCTGCAGGTACAGGCCACTTCTACACAACTGATAAGAACAAGCGTAACATGCCAGGCAAATTTGAGATCAAAAAGTTTGATCCAGTAGTTCGCCAGCACGTTATGTACAAAGAAGCAAAAATCAAATAATTGGTTTCAGTCTCTTTGATGAATTGAAAAACCCAACTTTCGAGTTGGGTTTTTTATTACCTGAATAAAAGTGCTGAAGATAAAGTGTTCAGTACGTCATCGGATTATAAAGTACTGCTGAAGTTATTTTACTGGTCCGACTCTATACTCGAATTTTTGATTGATCGCTCTCTGCCGCTTCGTTACCACTTCCCTACACACTTGCACACCGTTGTTCTAGTCAAGCTCAATACTCTTTGGTAGTTTACTCATAACGATAAGAGAGTAGAGATGGTTATGCGTGTGAGTCCGGCTCGTCGCCGCCGATGGAACAATATTCTTATTCTGGGCATTATCGCGTTTATAGTGATCTTAAATGCGCCGATGTGGATCAAAACTTACCTATTAACAGACCAAGCAGACCCTTACCCAAATGTACTTCGCTCCGACTATACGGTGGAGTCTTTGTACTATAGTGGCTGGGAGTTTGAACTGCATGATGGACGATGGCAATCCAACATCAAAGTTGATGCACCGATCAGTGAACTTGTATCACGCTGGCAATCATTGGAAGGGACCGAGCTCACCTCAGAACAGTACGATCATTTAAAACCTAACCTGACGGTACCTGAAACGGTAGAAGTTTGGTATCAGGATCTCGAAGAGCCGCAGCGGGTGACTTTCTTTCGTTTACCTGATTTTTGGCTATTTAAAACCTGGCAAGACAAATGGGTCGCTATCTCCGTCGATGAAAACTACCTTATGCCAGAGTAGAGCCTTTTTGCGCCTATACCCCTAATAAGCTTCCCTATTTATCGTTTTTCTTTTCGATTATGCTAGCAGCGAGAACTATTAGCCGGTGAATTGGAGAATCTAATGCCTGAGTTGCCAGAAGTTGAAGTGAGCCGTATGGGGATTAGCCCCCACATGGTTGGACAAACGATCCAGTCGTTTACTTTTCGAACGCCTAAATTGCGCTGGGATATTCCTACAGAGCTTAAAAAATTGGAAGGGCAGGTGATCCGTGCGATTAGCCGTCGTGCGAAATACTTACTGATCGAGACAAACACAGGTACAGCCATTGTTCACTTGGGCATGTCTGGGTCTTTACGTGTCCTAGATGCCGACTTTCCGCCAGCAAAGCACGATCATGTGGATCTCAAACTAAGCAGTGGAAAAATACTGCGTTATAACGATCCGCGTCGTTTTGGGGCATGGCTGTGGTGTGCTCCTGGCGAGTCACATGCTGTGCTAGCAAACATGGGGCCTGAGCCTTTAACTGAAGAGTTCAATGCGGAATATGTAGCGGAGAAAGCTAAAAATAAGCGTGTCGCCGTCAAGCAGTTCATCATGGACAACAAAGTCGTGGTTGGTGTTGGGAACATCTACGCGAATGAGTCGTTGTTTAAATCTCGAATTCACCCTTCAAGGCCCGCAGGTAAGTTGACTTCTCAAGAGTGGAGGTTACTTGTTGAAAATATCAAAATGACACTTGAGATTGCCATTACGCAAGGTGGGACTACTCTGAAAGATTTTGCGCAAGCCGATGGAAAGCCGGGTTACTTTGCACAAGAGTTATTGGTTTACGGAAAACCCGGAGAGCCATGCCCAGAGTGTGGCGAACGACTTCAAGAGCTAAAGATTGGCCAACGTAATACCTTCTTTTGTAGTGAGTGTCAGAAGTAAGTCGAGCTATTATCGAGCTTAAGTTGTTGTAATCTTGCGTTCGAGCCTCAATAATTCAATCAGTTTCGAATAACTTAGTAAATTATATGAAAGTCATTTATCCGGGCACTTTTGATCCAGTGACTAATGGTCACCTCAATCTAATAGAACGTACTCACGAAATGTTTGATGAGGTTGTGATTGGCGTAGCCGCAAGCCCATCGAAGAACACTATGTTTTCATTGGAAGAGCGCGTTGCACTGATGCAGGACGTTGTAGCGCATTTACCTGGTGTGACGGTAAAGGGGTTCTCCGGGTTATTAGTGGATTTCGCGAGAGATGAGAAAGCTAAGGTTCTTATTCGTGGTTTACGAACAACGGTAGACTTTGAATACGAGTTTGGACTGACCAACATGTACCGAAAGCTATTACCAGGAATCGAGAGCGTATTTTTAACTCCTGAAGAAGAGTTTGCGTTTTTGTCGTCGACTATCGTGAGAGAAGTAGCGATTCATGGCGGAAGTATCGAACAATTCGTTCCCAAGCCAGTAGCCATCGCGATTGGGGAAAAACTGAATGAAAGACAGTAAGTTCCCTTATTATTTCTCAAACGCTCTCTCGATACTTATCCCTCGCTTTGTATATCGAGCACAAGCCAAGCGTTTACTTTCGAATCTGACCGAAGCAGAGCAGCACCGCTGTCTTGAGCGAGTGAACTATTACAATAAGTGTGAAACGCCGTTTTCAGTCGATAGCCGAGAACAAAATTACTCGACCATCGATACATTCAAAAAAACGAAAGGCTGGACGTATTTTTTCGATCTTCGCCAAGTTGTACGCTATTTCCCTTCCAGTTTTGCGTTTAACTACATCAACGGCGATGTTACACACATCCCCAATGTACCGAGCTTTATAAAAAGCCGCCCTATTTTTGGTAACAACCAAAATTCAGTGGTGTTGAAACTTAATCAAGTTCGTCATTTTAAATTTATTGATGATCCTGTTCGCTATCAAGATAAAAAGGACATGGTAGCGTGGCGCGGCGTGGGTTTTCAGCCGCATCGTAAAAAGGTGATTCATGCGTTTTACAACCATCCGCAATGCAATATTGGCCAGACCCGCCCGGTAGAAGGGGAACCATGGGAAAAGGGCTTTATGAGTATTGAAGAGCAACTGCAGTATAAGTTTTTGCTCTGTATAGAAGGCAATGATGTGGCCACCAACCTTAAGTGGGCTATGTCGTCTAACTCCTTGGTTATTATGTCAAAGCCAAAATATGAGACTTGGTTTATGGAAGGTAAGTTAGAGGCAGGCGTCCACTATGTTGAAGTGAAGGATGACTATTCGGATTTGCCCGAAAAGATGGATTATTACCTAGCGAATGAGCAAGAAGCATTAGCGATCATTGAAAATGCGCACCAGTGGGTTGAGCAGTTCAAAGATAAACCTAAAGAGCGTTTGATCTCATTGATGGTTGCCGATAAGTACTTCGCTTTATCTCAGCAACAATAAAAAAGGGGCGAAACGCCCCTTTTTATAATCTTAAGCTTCTAGAAATTGATCAACACCATTCTCACAGCGTTTAAGCTTGTTTTTAATGGTGTTTTCTAAAATCTCGTCATTTTGTCCGAGTGACGCACGAGAGTTTTCTACGTGGTACAAGTGGTAGCCTACACCTGCGAATTTTAGGTAAAGACGTGACTTACCCGCATTCAACATGCGATGAACAAACTCGCTGTCTTCGCGTCCCCATCCAACAAAATCTTGGTTGAAGCCATTCACCTCGATGACATCTTGTCGCCAAAACGCCATGTTGCAGCCGCGAGTGGCTTTATCGTTATTACGCTCGTAAGAGAACCATTTCGATAGCAAGGCGTTGGTGATGCAGTTTTTACGATTGCGAATGCCTTTGCTGAAAATGGAAGGCACTAAGCCGTTTTCCATGATGGCCTTGCTGCAGCTTTCATCCGTTAACACACGTCCACCCTGCACAAACCAATTTGGTTTTGCGACTTGCTTATGTGATTCAATAAACGTTTGGGACAGCACCATGTCGCCATCAATCATGATGAGGTAGTCACCTGATGCTTTGGCGATCGCACGGTTGCGGCTCATTGAAAGCTGAAAGCCATTATCCTCGTGCCAACTATGAATCAGTGGAACCGGAAAACCTTCACGCATTTGGTCAACCATTGCTTTGGTGTCTTCTCGAGAGCCATCATCTGCAACAATTACTTCGTCAGGCAAAACGGTTTGACGTTTCACGCTTTCTAACACCGCTTTTAATGCTTCTTTCCAGTTGTAAGTGGTGATAATTAAAGTCGTTTTCATGATTTTTTTGCCTGTTCACGTAAGTAGAGATCGATATATTTTACAAAAGTAGAGTGCATGCTTAGCCAAGCTAGAATGAAGCCATGTTTGCCATCAAGGAAACCTCGTTTGAGAACATACATCTTCAAAAAGCTCGCAAGAGCGTGAACGATAGCGGTCGTTAACCCCGCTTTCTTTTTTCCTTCCCGTTCATCTGTCCAGGCCTTGAGGTATCCAGTGGTTTTATTGATGTAATGATGAAGGTGCTCGTAAGTGTAGTGATGCAGTCGACCATCCAGTTTTTCAGTTTGATAGTTTTTCTCATCAACTTTTTCATGAACGAGCGAATCATTATATTGTGTATATTCGGTGCGATATAAGCGCACAATCCAGTCTGGAGACCAACCAGAATGGTAGATGAACTTACCAAACGCTGAGCTTAGTCGATTAAGTTTGTATAAAACGTTCGGCTTATTGGCTGATACCGCGTGTAAGATACTTTCTTTTAGCTCTGGAGTGACTTGTTCGTCCGCATCAAGCCACAAAACGTAGTCTGCTGTAACGTATTGCTGCGCCAGTTGGCGCTGTTTACCGAATCCTGGCCAATCTAGGTTGGTGTAAAACTTATCTGTGTATTGTCGGGCGATTTCTTCAGTGCGATCAGTGCTGCCCGAGTCTAGAAGGACAATCTCATCGACCCAATCTTTTACTGTGTCTAGACAAGCTTGTAAGTGCTTCTCTTCATTTTTTACAATTAAGGCAACGGCTAAGGTTGGTTTGGACAAGGTCATTTCCTTCTTAACAAATCAAGACAGTAAGTTTACTGGTATTGAGGATACAAATCTTCTAAGACTTGATCGAACATGCTCATTACTTGAGTGTTGGTAATGCGGTTCATTGCCGTTTCATCTTTAGCGCGAGTTCGCCAGCTTAACTCGTGACTGTTTTTGCCTGTTTCCGCAAAGATTGTTTCTTCATACACTGAGACAACGTATTTTAGATAACGGTAAGGTCCCACTCGCAGCGGATTATGGTGTGCATAGAGCCCGATGATTGGCGTTTTCATGGCATTCGCCATGTGTGCTGGTCCGGTATCGGGGGCGATGACCATTTCAACCTTATCTATTAACGCAAGCATTTGCAGAATTGAACTTTGTCCAACTAAATTTAGACACGGTTCTTCCAAGCGAGATTGAATGGCTTCTGCCAGATCCAATTCTACCTGAGCAGGGCTACCTGCCAGAATCACGTTCCAGCCTTTTGTTCTGGCGTGATGAATCACATCCACATAACCTTCCGCGTTCCAGTTTTTATAAGCTTTGCTCGCACCAGGCACAATCAGCAGGTTAGGTTTACTACGAGAAATATGAGACTCTGCCCAAGCTTGGTCGTGGTCTGAATAAGAAAGTACCCAGTCTAGTCCTGCCTTTGGTACCCCAATTTGATGGGCAAAGGCCATTAAGCCATCTGCGACATGCAGAGATTGCGGGGAAGGCACTTTGACATTGGTAAATAGTGTTTGAAAGTCCTGGCTTCTATCAGAAGAGAAACCAAGTTTGTATTTTGCTTTAATGCCCAACGTTGCGACACTCGCTCGAATCGCGTACTGCATATGCAATAGCGCATCAAACTCTCTGCCTTTCAGCTGTCGCCAAAGTGATTTGTAGCCATCAAGTCCCGCTTTTTTATCAAAAACAATCACTTCTACACCATCGATGGCGGCTAATAACTGGGCTTCAAGTTTACCCGTTATCCAAGTAATCTGGGTCGAAGGCCAGTGTTTCTGAATAGCTTGAATGGTGGCGATAGTATTGCAAACGTCTCCGATAGCGGACAAACGCAAGACGCATAGTGACGATGGGGCAGAAGTGAACATAATTATTGTCTGATTCGATGAATAGAGGCAGGTAAATTATGCAGACATCCCCAATAAATGTAAAATACACGGCTCGAATATAGCTAAGTACCGATAAGTGTTCTGCAATGTCAAAGACAACACCACATCAATCGCAAGAATCTGGCAAGCCGGGTAACACCGGGCTAAAGCGCATCGTTAAAGCGACGGGTTATTCGATCCAAGGATTAAAAGCGGCTTTTAAGTATGAAGCTGCCATTCGACAAGAGTTGGCTCTGTTGAGTATCGCCGTGATTTTGGCTTGGCTCGTGGATGTCGGCATGGTTGAGCGTATCTTAATGATCGGGGTCGTGGTGTTAGTCTTGATTGTAGAGCTTGTAAACTCAGCGATTGAGGCGGTAGTGGATCGTATCGGTATTGAACGGCATGAACTCAGTGGTCGAGCTAAAGATATAGGCTCTGCTGCCGTTATGGTTGCTTTGGCGTTTGCTGCATTTACTTGGTTGTATATATTAGCCAGCCGGTATTTAGGCTAGAGGGTGAGCGTATGACTCAACAGTATAAAAACAACAACCAAGTGATCTGGTTTGATGACGAGATCATTACAGACCCTAGCCAACCGATATTTGATGCGGAATACTGGCAGTCCTCCGACAAGGTGGTTGGCAGTGCGACGGGGCGAGGCACGACATGGTTTATCCAACTAGAGAGCATGCAAGCGGCACTACGTCATTACCGTCGTGGCGGTTTGTTTGGGAAGTTAGTTAACGATCATTATTGGTTCTCTGGCTGGGATAACACCCGTTGTGCGCAAGAGTTTCAGCTTTTGTTGGCGCTAATTGAGGCTGGGGTGCACGTTCCTCGTCCTATTGCAGCAAGAGCCGTAAAGTCAGGACTCTTCTATCAAGCTGATTTATTAAGTGAGCGAATCCCAAACGCCAGAGATCTGGTTAGTATCTTGCAAGAACAGTCTTTATCGGTAGAAATGTATCAGAAAATAGGGCAAGAAATTGCCAAGATGCATCAGGTTGGCGTTAACCATACCGATTTGAATATCCACAATATCTTGATCGACGACAAAGATAAGGTATGGATTATCGATTTTGATAAGTGTCGTTTTGAAACTTCTGGTGACTGGAAGCATCAAAATCTAAATAGACTTCTGCGTTCATTTAATAAAGAGCGTTTAAAGCGACAGATTATTTGGCAAGAGTCCGATTTTGAACATTTTCAGGACGGTTATGCTTCTCAATCTTAATTGAGTTTTTTATCATTTTATATTGATTGCTCTAAGTAAGCCTTCTTGAGTCTCACGATGCTCGAGTGAGTCTATAAACTACAATAATCATAAAGTATTCATGTGTATCTGATGGCACAAAAATTAACGTAGGTAACATTTGTAATGAAAATATTAGTAACCGGTGGAGCAGGCTTCATTGGGTCAGCTGTTGTCCGACATATCATTCGTGACACCCAAGATACCGTCATCAATTTAGATAAACTGACCTACGCAGGGAATCTAGAATCACTGGTTGATGTCTCAGAGAGTGAACGTTACTACTTTGAGCAAGTAGATATCTGTGACCGAGCTGAACTAGATCGCGTGTTTTCAGAGCATCAACCCGATATGGTTATGCATTTAGCGGCTGAGTCTCATGTCGATCGCTCTATTGATGGTCCTGCTGCTTTTATTGAGACCAACGTGATGGGCACTTACCATCTGCTCGAAGCGGCCCGTCAATATTGGTCGGGCTTAGATGAAGCGCGCCAATCGGCATTCCGTTTTCATCATATTTCTACGGATGAAGTGTATGGCGATCTAGAGGGAACGGATGATTTGTTCACCGAAACCACCTCATACGCGCCGAGCAGCCCATATTCTGCATCTAAAGCTTCGAGCGATCACCTAGTTCGCGCTTGGCAGCGTACTTATGGTTTACCGACACTTGTCACCAATTGCTCCAACAACTATGGCCCGTACCACTTCCCAGAGAAGTTGATCCCTCTGATGATTTTAAATGCCCTCGATGGCAAGCCGTTGCCTGTGTACGGTGATGGTATGCAAATCCGAGATTGGCTGTTTGTGGAAGACCATGCCCGCGCGCTTTACAAAGTAGTCAACGAAGGTGAAGTCGGTGAAACCTACAACATCGGTGGCCATAACGAAAAAGCAAACATCGAAGTAGTGAAAACCATTTGTGCTTTGCTTGAAGAGCTGCGACCAGACAAGCCGGCAGGTGTTGAGTCTTATGAATCTTTGATCACTTATGTCAAAGATCGCCCCGGTCATGATGTGCGCTACGCAATTGATGCGACCAAGATTGCTCAAGAGCTTAACTGGACGCCGGAAGAAACCTTTGAAAGCGGCATTCGTAAAACCGTGGAATGGTACCTAAACAACCCGCAATGGTGGCAACGCGTGCTTGATGGTTCATACAGTTTAGAGCGATTAGGAGCGGGCGAATAATGAAAGGCATTATTTTAGCAGGTGGCTCGGGCACTCGCCTTTACCCTATTACACGCGGTGTCTCTAAGCAGTTACTGCCGGTTTATGACAAACCAATGATTTACTACCCGTTGTCAGTACTGATGCTTGCGGGCATTCGTGAAATCTTGATCATCACCACGCCAGAAGACCAGGAAGGATTTCAGCGCCTATTGGGTGATGGCTCAGAGTTTGGCATTGAGTTGCAATACGCGATTCAACCAAGTCCAGACGGCTTAGCTCAAGCCTTCATCATTGGTGAAGAATTCATTGGCGATGACTCAGTATGTTTGGTGCTGGGTGACAACATCTTTTATGGGCAAGGGTTCACTCCGAAGTTGCAGCAAGCCGCTGCTTTAACGGAAGGTGCGACGGTCTTTGGCTATAAAGTGAAAGATCCTGAGCGCTTTGGTGTGGTGGAATTTGATGAAGAGATGCGAGCGCTATCGATTGAAGAGAAGCCATTCAAGCCAAAATCCAATTACGCCGTGACCGGACTGTATTTCTACGATAACCGCGTTGTGGACATTGCCAAAACTATTCAACCGTCCCATCGTGGCGAGCTAGAAATTACGAGTATTAACCAAGCTTACTTAGAGCAAGGGAAGTTGACGGTTGACGTGCTAGGGCGTGGCTTTGCGTGGTTAGACACGGGAACACATGGCAGCTTGCTTGAAGCTGCTCACTTTGTCGAAACGATCGAGAAACGCCAAGGTTACAAAGTGGCTTGCTTAGAAGAGATTGCGTATCGCCGAGGCTGGTTAACGCGAGAGCACATTCAAGCTGCAGGAAAAGCCTTATCTAAAAACGATTATGGCCGCTATCTTCTAGAGTTATTGGAAGAATAAATGTCGAATATACCGCTAATATCTTTTCAGAAAATGGGTGATGAGCGAGGCTCATTAATCTCGTTAGAGCAACACAAAAACATTCCGTTTGATATCAAACGTATTTACTACATCTTTGATACACAAAGCGGTTTAGCGAGGGGCTTTCATGCACACTACGACTTAGAGCAAGTCGCTATCTGCATGAAAGGTAGCGTGACTTTCGTCATTGATGATGGTACCACGAAAGAGACAGTGACGCTTTCCTCTCCCGATGTAGGACTGCATATCAAAGGCTTAAAATGGCGTGAGATGCACGACTTTTCTGAAGATTGTGTACTGATGGTCGTAGCCAGTGAGTTATACGATGAAGCCGACTATATCCGTGACTATGACACATTTCTTAAAGAGGTAGCCCATGCGAATTCATGCACTCAGTGATGTTGCTTCATCGGCGATTGGCGAGGGGACATCTATTTGGCAATTTGCCGTGGTCCTTGCTGGGGCTAAAATTGGTCGTGACTGTAATATCTGTGCGCATACCTTCATCGAGAATGATGTGGTCCTAGGAGATAGAGTCACCGTAAAGTGTGGCGTTTACCTCTGGGATGGCATTGAAATTGAAGATGATGTGTTCATTGGTCCAGCAGCGGCTTTCACGAACGACAAGTTCCCACGTTCAAAAGTATGGCCAGAGGCATTTCCAAAAACAAAAATCCTGTCAGGCGCCTCCATTGGCGCCAATGCCACAATTTTGCCCGGCATAACCATCGGAAAAAATGCGATGGTTGGTGCAGGCAGTGTGGTCACCCGTTCAGTGCCAGACTATGCGGTTGTGGTTGGAAGCCCAGCCAAGATAGTACGTTATGTAGAGAAAAATAATGGTTAATTTTTTAGAGCTAAAGCGCTTAAATTCCGAGTACGAAGACGAATTGAAACAAGCCTGTGCACGCGTGATTGAATCTGGCTGGTATATTCTTGGCAAGGAAACTGAAAAGTTTGAACAAGCATTTGCTGACTACTGTGGTGTTAAACACTGTATAGGCGTTGCGAACGGTCTAGATGCTTTAACACTGACGTTAAAGGCTTGGCGAGAGCTAGGAAAAATCAACAAAGGTGATGAAGTTATCGTACCGGGTAATACCTATATCGCATCGGTATTGGCGGTCACCGAAGCGGACTTGGTACCGGTGTTTGTGGAGCCGGATGAGCAGACTCACAATATCAGTCCTGAAGCGATTGAAGCGGCGATTACAGAAAAGACTAAAGTGATTTTGCCGGTGCATTTGTATGGTCAGTTAGCCGATATGCCAGCGATTATGGCGTTGGCGACAAAACACAATCTTCTCGTGCTGGAAGACAGCGCTCAGTCTCATGGTGCGACACTTGCTGGTAAGAAATCTGGCGCATGGGGGGATGCCTCAGGTTTTAGCTTCTATCCGGGTAAAAACCTAGGTGCGTTAGGTGATGGTGGTGCTATTACGACCAGCGATGATGAGCTGGCAGAAACTTTGCGTGCCCTTCGTAACTACGGCTCTCATGTTAAATACCAGAATCTTTATCAAGGATTGAACAGTCGTTTGGATGAAATTCAGTCGGCGATGTTGTCAGTGAAACTGAACTACCTTCCAGCGCAGACGAAAGCGCGTCAGGAGTTGGCGGAATTTTACTTACGCGAAATCAACAACCCGAATATTATCTTACCGGAAGTAGCTGAGCCTGAGGCACATGTATGGCATTTGTTTGTGGTGCGAACTTCACACCGAGATGCATTGGTTAAGCATTTATCAGAGCATGGTATTCAGACACAAGTACATTACCCGATAGCGCCGCATAAACAGCAGGCTTATAAAGAGTTCAGTCATCTGTCATTGCCGCTGACGGAGCAGTTGCAAAATGAAGTGCTGTCATTGCCGATGTCGCCCTACTTGAGTGAAGACGAGAGTCAAAAAGTAGTCGATGCAATCAACTCTTTTAAGGTTGAGCAATGACACAAGAGCATGTGCAAGTATTAGAAGATGTGGTTTATGTCTTCTTTTGCTACAAACAATCAAGTTATCTCGATAAAACGCTTCCGGCGGCATTACATCAAACAGCATGGCCGAGCCAGCTGTTAGTATTGGACGATTGCTCTCCAGATGATAGCCATGAAAAGATTCTATCGCTTTTAGAGTTTGCGCCTAAAGGATTAAATATTGAATATCGCCACAATACGCAAAATGTTGGTTTAGTTAGCCAAATCAACTCCTTGCGGGGGCAATACCAAAATAAGCTTATTATTGTACAAGCTGGCGATGATATAGCGATGCCGAACCGAGTTGAGGAAACTTATGAAGCCTGGTTGAAAAATGGTAAACCAAGCTTAATTATTGGTAGTTACGACAAAATTTCCGAGCAAGGCGATATCATTGAGCCATTTGAATCGATCAAGCAGAATAAAAAGCCTTATACACTCGAAAATATTATTAATAGAAAATGTGCAGTAGATGGCTGTTGCGCCGCTTTTACGTCTGATGTACTGAACGAGTTTGCTCCTTACAACAAAGATATCATCAATGAAGATCGCATCAATGTCCTTCGAGCCTTTTTGTTAAATGGTATTCATCATGAAAACAAAAAATGGATCCAATATCGATTAGGTGGCATATCAACGTTCGCAAAAGAAACACGTGAAGAAAGGTATAACAACACAGTAATTAATGCTCAGCGTGAACTGCAAGATCTTAAAATGAACTTGCGAGATGCAGAGAGTAAAAACGCCACTAAAGTTGCGAGTGCGATTAAAAAGCGTATGTGTACCGCTGAGTTTATGGCATCTATCCCCTCAAGTAAGTTAGCATTTTATAGTTATGTATTACGTTATTTTTTTAATAGTGGTGATTTTGAAAATGCCTTAAAAGTAATAAGAAGGCTGAAATGATTTAGATAGCTAGAGAATCTTTATAAAATATAGGGCTAACATGGTAGCCCTATATTGGTTAGCTATTTTTTAACTCTTCTTTTAAGTGATTCATTATACGCATTGTTGGCGTTAATTCTCTAAAGTGTATTGCTAATTCATTATCAAAGAATGTTCGATCTACTGGTGCTTTGTGATGGATTAAATCTATAAGAAAGTTCTCAATGTCCGAATAAGATTTTCCTTTAGTGCAACTATCGTATGCTTTATTACCAAATGGATTTTGGTAATTTCGTATATCATCACTTAATGCTAGATACATTACAGGTTTGTTTAAATACAAATATTCCGCAAGAAAGGAGCCACTATCATGAATCATAGCATCTGAAGTTTTAAATAGATCATAGTAATCTCCTTCTTCTAGTTGACTAAAGCTAGATTGCTCCCAAAACCTATAATATGTGTCCGTTTTTTCTTTTCCCCAATCTTTGTGTTTGTATAGCTTTTCTTTTAGCATCGGATGAGGTTTAAATGCCCACTGAATGTTTTTTTTGTACTTTTCTGAAAGTGATTGTATTTGTTGAGAAAAGCTTAAGAAGGTGCTGTAAGGAAGCTCTGGTGTGTCTATTGTATGATGAGGAGCAAAAATAACTCGTAGCTTATTAGAGTCCTGTTTCTTCCATGGTGAATTCGCAACAAGCTCATTATTGATTAGTGGCTCTGTTGCAGGATAGCCGGTCACTAAGATGTTTCTACCTTTTAAGTCGGAATTTTTTTTAAAAATATCCACCTCATCAAAATGTGGGGCGAATATTTTCCACATCATATTATGAAATTGTTGGTTATATTGTTCTTTATAATTGTTGTATTTTGATATTTGATGAGAATATGGGATATAAATAGATAAATACTTACTATAAGCTTTAGAGTAATAATCTTTCTTTGTTATTTTATGTGGGTTTGTGAAAAAAATGATATCAATGTCAAGAGTGTCAATGTCAATCCACGTAGATTTATTTTTATTATAAGAGCTGACAGTTGGGTAGCCTTTATTTTGGAAGAAATTAACATTTTTTTGTACATCTTGTATACAAGATACATCATCCTTTCCTGTGTAAGGACAGACAAAAATAAAGGGTTCGAAAAAGTCATCTTCCATCATTGCTCTGAAGACTGCGTCACATTTCCATACACTATGATGAAGAACAAAGAAGGCTACTCTTATTTTATTTTTCTTTTTTAGTTTTTTTAAACGTCGCTCATCGGCGAGTATGTTTAGTTGATACTTTACAGTTTGTCTCAATGTCTTGATCGACTTCTTTAATGGCATGGCCATAAACCTTTTACATACGACTTCAGTTTTGACTCCCCTATAACCAAACATTGTTCTAGTGTAAACTGCTAGGTTGATTATTGGGCTTAAACTAAGATGACAGCTCTTAGGCGATATGATGACATCTTGGTACAGTCAAAGCTACCTCAATTTGAAGTAAGGCAGAGTATGTGCGGTATTTTTATTTCTAATGATCCACGAGTGATCCAAGAGCACAGCAAAATCATTGAAGAATGCTTGCGATTTAGAGGGCCAGATTGTTCTTCTGGGTTAGTCGAGCATGGAGGGTGGAAAGCCTATCACTCTCGGCTTTCTATTATCGAACTAGGTTCGGGTAGTAATCAACCTGTTATTGATGCTCGAGGAGGTATACTAGTATTTAATGGCGAGATCCTTAACTACAAGGAGCTCGGTCAAAAGTACTTTGAAAAAGAGTACACGAGCGATACTACACTCTTAAGCGACCTTATTATCTCTGGGCATCTTATTGAGAACGAGTTGGACGGATTTTTCGCATTCGTTTACGTAAGTGCAGACGGAAAGCTGCAGCATGCGTGTCGGGATAAGTTTGGTGTTAAGCCTCTATTTTATCATCAATCTCCACACGGTATTTCATTTTCTTCTGAGCCTAATGTATTGAAGGCACTTTTTGACTTACCTGTGAACCCTCTAGCTATTGAAGAGTATCATGCAGCTCGTGCGCCCATTTTTAGTGGCTCATATTTCAAAGAAGTATCAACTGTTGAACCTGGTTCATGCTTTGTCAATGGGTGCTATTTTGAAAGCTTAAACTTCTTTCAACAATATGAAGATGTATCGCAAGAGCAATTAGAAAAAGCAGTTAGAGATGGCATCAATAGTCGATTAGTTTCAGATGCTAAGGTTGGCCTTCTAATGAGTAGAGGCATTGACAGTAATTTGATTCATCAACTAACTGATATTGAGAAACTATACACTATTGGTTTTAAAGGTGATGATGATATCACTTTTCTTCAAGAGCAAAATATTCCTAACCTAACCGTTCATGAATGTGGAGCAAATGAGTACAAACGCTGTTTTGACGAGTTAATTGCTCTAAGAGGTGAACCAATGTCTGTGCCTAATGAGGTTCTTCTGTATCGTATCTCCCAAATTGCTGCTCAGGATGGAGTTAAGGTGCTTCTTTCGGGCGAAGGTGCGGATGAATTCTTTGGTGGGTATGACCGTATATTTAATTGGGCTGCGGAATGTGAGAGTTTTTCACTCGATACATTTTTAGAGTTTTACTGCTATAAGGTCCCAAGACAAGACACTACGACTTATCGAGAGTTCTCTGAATTATTTGCCAGATTGGAGCATTTAACTCCTTTTGAAAAAGTACGATACTTTTTTATTAAGTATCATATGCCAGTTTTGTTTAGGCGGTTAGACTTTGCTTTAATGGCTGCTGGAATTGAAGGGCGAGATCCTATTGCCAATTATCATGTATTCGAAGCCGCAATCAAATTCAGTGCTGGTAGACTAATGAATGGTTCACTAGGGAAGCTACCTCTACGTGAGTTAATTGCTCCACTTAAAGGAAAAAGCTTTGCGTATGAGAGAAAAGTTGGCTTTCCTGTTGATCTTACAAAGGTTTTTGACAACCCGAACTTATTATCTTCTTATGAATTGTGGTTTGAAGAAAATTTAAAGGTATTGATGAAATGATTATCGGTTATACAAGTGGCGTATATGATCTATTTCATGTTGGCCACGTGAATTTATTACGTAACGCAAAAGCCATGTGCGACAAGTTAGTGGTAGGAGTTACGATTGATGAGTTGGTCGCATATAAAGGTAAGCAACCAGTAATACCATACCATGAGCGGATAGAGGTTGTACGTTCTTGCAAGTATGTTGATGTAGCTATACCTCAAAAAGATATGGATAAAGCCTCTGCAGCGAGAAAGAATCATGCGAGTTATCTATTCGTAGGAGATGATTGGTATGAAACTTCTAAATGGCAGGAACACGAGAAAGATTTAGCTGCTGTAGGTTGTAAGGTTATTTATTTCCCTTACACTGAAGGAACCTCTAGCACCCTAATCAATGAGACCCTAACTTCGCTTCGTAGTGAACGAAAGTAGTAGTTATTTCTAATTTTTAAAAGCCAAAAATTCAATTTTGGCTTTTAAAGTTCGGATTCATAGTTTATCGGTAGTTCTTTTTAAAGCACCTTGGTTTCGTTTTGCATAGTGACAGGCCTTTATCTCATAGAGTTCACTTAAGGATGGTTGTGAAAGAAGGGATGTTAGATGCTTAGCCAAGTCGGTTGTATCACTGGCTAGTAATATCCCATCTATATCCAATAAGTCAGATACAATCTCCTTAAAGTTGAAATAGCTAGGGCCAGTGATTATGACTTTTTCTAACATGGCAGGCTCTAGCACATTGTGCCCACCAACCTTATCTCCAATTAGGCTTCCACCCATAAAGCAGATGTCCGCTGCGCCCATCAACGTTAGCATCTCACCCATTGTATCGCCGAGATATATTTGAGTATTCGTCTCTACTGCATGCGTTGAAGTACGACGCACAGTTTTAAATCCTTGCTGTTGGCAAAGCGTGAATACATCATCAAATCGTTCTGGATGGCGAGGAACCAAAACGAGTAAAGCATTTGGAAGAGATTTTAAAACTTGTCTATGTGCATCTAATACCTGTTCGTCCTCGCCTTTGTGGGTGCTAGCTGCTATCCAAATCGGACGATCGTTTCCAAGTTGGGCTCGAAGCTGCTGTCCTTGCTGTTTCACTTGCTCTGATATTTGAATATCGAACTTAATCGAGCCAGTAACGGATAGTTTCTTTTTCTCAACGCCTAAGCGTTCGAAGCGCTCTGCATCTGAATCCGTTTGGCAGAGTACTTGAGTTAGGCATGGATGAAGCTGGTTAAAAAGCCGCTGTATTTTGGCGTAGTTCTGACACGATTTTTCAGATAGGCGCGCATTCACGACAGTTATAGGGATACCCGCTTTGTGAACATTGTGAAGCGTGTTTGGCCACAGCTCAGTCTCAATGATCAACATCTGTTTTGGCTGCACTGCTTTAAGAAAACCTTTGATAGCGAACCCAAAGTCAATTGGCATATAGCGGTGTTCAATTAAATTACCCAACTTAGCAATCTGTTCAGCTCCCGTACTTGTTGTTGTTGTAACTAGAATAGATTGTTCGGGGTTTTGTTCCTTAAGGGCTTTGATTAAAGGTGTTGCTGCTATGCTTTCACCAACAGATACGGCATGTATCCAAATAGGTTTGTCGTTGCTTTTTAACTTGGGGGTTATGCCAAAGTGCTCTTTCCAGCGAGAGCCGAACTTAGGCTTATTTGGTTTGCTCTTGTACAAACCAAATAAAAGCAGCGGTGACGCTAGGGCGAGTAGTAAGGTATAAATAATGCGAACTAACATGAGCTTATCGTAATGGCGTCAAGTTTTTGGATACTATCTAGCACTTGCTTAGGCGAAAGTTCTGTCAAGCACTTAAGGTGTTTGTACTGACATTCACGCTGGAAACAAGGGCGACAATCAATATCGGTATGAACAATCTCCACTTTTTCTGCGAGTGGGGGGGTGTACTTCGGTGAAGTTGAGCCATACACTGCAACAACATTACAACCAACCGCAGCTGCCACATGCATTAAGCCTGAGTCATTCGCGACAACAGTCTTACATGCAGCAAGTAGGTCGACCGCTTCAATTAAGCTGGTTTGGCCTGCCAGAACATGAATGTGCTCATGGAATTGCGTCGGAACAAGTGCGCGAATATTGTTACAAGTCTCTAAGTCTTTTTGAGAACCAAACAACCAGATTTGATGTCCAGAACGAGCCATTTGCGTCGCAACTTCAGCGTAGTGTGTTTCGGGCCATTTTTTGGCAGGACCAAACTCTGCTCCTGGGCACAGTCCGATAATTGGTTGGTCTTGGGCTAAGTTGAACTTTTTGATCGTGGCTTGTTGCTCTGCCGCGTTGATTGCAAGGCGAGGGCGAGGTAAGGTTTCAAGCCCGCCAAGAGAGTTAGAGTCCACCATTTCTGCTTTTGGATAAGCTAACGCTACATAGCGCTCTACCATGTACTGAAAAGACTTCATGTTAGGGCGTAAATCATTCAATAAACCATAGCGCATTTCTCCTTTCCAGCCAGTACGAAGAGGAATGTTGGCAAACCATGGGATCAGTGCCGATTTCGCTGATTTAGGCAAGATATAGGCGTGGTCATATTGCTTTTCACGTAATGATTTGCCAATTTCCCTGCGGCCTAATAAGTTAAACTCACCATGACCGATAGGCATTTCAATCGCTTGATGGATTTCTGGCATACGCTCAAGAATCGGTTTACACCATCCTGGAGCGATAACGTCAATTTGGCTATCTGGATGGCGTTGCTTTAATACGATATATAACGATTGCGACATTACCATATCGCCGACCCATGCAGGGCCAATGACTAAAATCTTCATGCTTTGTTTTTCCAGTATAGGAATTTCAAAATTGACTCATAAGTTCTAAAAAGTTCAGCGTATATTTTATTCGCAAGAGTCATTTTGGATTTATCTTTTCTTTTACCACCAATCGTCGAAGCAATCTCTGCTCTAGTAAAGAGATCTGGAGACACGCTGTAGACTTGAACACCATGTCTCCATGGTTTTTCCATGTAGTCATCGACTGGTTCAATAAACTCTTGAGCATGCATAACAAACTTTGAGGCTGCTTTAGGTGTGACGATATAAGCGGTGGTACCACAAGTGCCTGCTGAGTATCCCCCTAGCATATGATTATCATCAATAGGTACGATTGGGGTGAATACACGCTTCTGAGTAGCAGACAACTTGATGTAGTCATAATTAGAAGTCAATGGAAGGGTATGTTCGAGTACTTGCTTCAGCCCTTCGACGGGGTCGACGTTGTCTTCTAAGATGACGATCGGTTCATCAAGCTCAACACAGCGAACCCACAACTCGTAATGGCTTGCAAAACAGGCGACTTCACTGGTTTTTAATTGATACCCTTTGCGGCGTAGAGTAATGGTAGGACGACTTTTTTCTGAATGAAGAAAACGGTCAACAGAGCCATCTATTGCATCAAAAAATTCAAACGTAATGCCTTGTTGTTTTAACTTTTCTTCAATACGTTCTCGGCGATCTAGCGATCGAGCCAAGCTTACGACAAATACTTTCACTGCACTTTCCAGTCGCTGTTATATCTTGGTTTAAACAAATTGTAATAGTTATTGCCGTCTTCTTGAGAGTGCAGCAACTGTAGTACCCACATATATTGTTCGGGTTTATCACCGACAAAATATTCAATGGCTTCATTACAGGTACGAGCGTCTTGCTCTTCGCCTTTATCCAGCTCAAACGCTGGTAAAATCTCAATATCAAACGTACCATCTTCAGTGTTCATCGACGCAAATAGAGGTAGTACTTTTGAGCGTGATAGTTTCGCAATTTTGCCTAAACCAGGTAGCGTTGCTTTACGTGTTGCAAAAAAATCCACAAACACACTATGCTCTGGGCCGTGATCTTGATCGGGTAGGTAATACCCTACATAGCCATCTCGAACTGATTTCAAAAACGGCTTAACACCACCAGAGCGTTCATAAACACGACCACCGTATTGGACTCTTTGCTTGTGCATTAGCCAGTCAGCAACATCATTCTTTTGTTTCTTCGCCATTGCAGAAACTGGCATTCCCATTGACGCGAGCAAGATAGCAGGCACATCAATTGCCCAAGAGTGGGGAACCATTAAAATCACATTTTCGTTGTTATCAATGTGCTGTCGTAAAATGTCTAGGCCGCGAGTTTGGCAACGGTTCTGAAGCCATTTTGGTGAGCGTAAACTTAGTAACCCGAAGCGAAAAAAGAACATGGCTGCTGTGTAGAGTGTTTTTTCTATCAAAGCTTCACGTTCTTGGAACGACTTTTCCGGAAAACACAGCTCAAAGTTAACCCTCGCTCGGTGAGCTGGCCCCTTGTGGGATTTCGACAGTTTTTTGGCTATGGTTTTCGCCAACCACTTTTGTAAACCCAGTGGCATTAATGATAAAGGTAAAAATAAGATAACACCTAACCACGTGCCCCAGTACTTAGACGACAGAAAGTGGCGCTTAAACTCAGGGTTATATGCTTTAGGGTCGAAGTCATCACGTTTTATGGTCATGGCGTGTCTAGTTACCTATTCGTGTACGGGCGAAGTGGTTTAAATGAGAAAAAAGATAGTTAGGAATGATACAGGCTATTGCATTTGAGTAAAGGTGGCAGGTTATGGTTCTACCACCTTGTGGTGCTTAACTGTTTTGGATAGTCAAGTATTCGGCAACGCCTTCTGCAACTGTCTTGAATTCAACATCACAGCCTGCGGTGCGCAGTTTGGTCAGATCCGCTTGTGTGAACTCTTGGTAAGCGCCTTTTAGGTGCTCAGGGAATGGGATGGTTTCAATTTGGCCTTTGCCATGATGCTTGATAACTGCTTTTGCTACCTCTTCAAAAGATTCAGCACGGCCAGTACCACAGTTAAAAATGCCTGATACGCCGTTTTCTAAGAACCACAGGTTTACTTTACAGACATCACCAACGTAAACGAAGTCGCGTTTGAATGATTCGCTGCCCGCGAACAATTTAGGATTTTCACCTGCGTTAAGTTGGTTGTTTAGGTGGAACGCAACTGATGCCATGCTACCTTTGTGGTCTTCACGTGGGCCATATACGTTGAAGTAGCGGAAGCCGGTGATTTGAGAAAGGGTCTCACCATGTTCTTCAGCGTCTTGCCATAGGCGACGAACGTAGTTATCAAACTGCTGTTTCGAGTAACCGTATACATTCAGTGCGCCTTCGTATTCGCGTTCTTCAACGAAAGTATCTGTATCGCCGTAAGTGGCTGCTGAAGAAGCGTATAGGAATGGAATCTCGCGATCTAAACAGTAATGAAGCAGCTCTTTAGAGTACTCGTAGTTGTTTAGCATCATGTACTTACCATCCCACTCAGTCGTTGCAGAGCAAGCACCTTCGTGGAAAATTGCCTCAATCGGACCAAAATCATCGCCCGCCATAATTTGGGTCAGAAAGTCGTCACGATCCATGTAATCTGTGATGTCCAGATCAACTAAGTTCTTAAATTTTTTTCCATTTTTTAGGTTGTCGACAACCAAGATATCGTTAATACCAGCTTCGTTTAGTGCTTTAACAATGTTGCTGCCGATCATGCCAGCGCCACCAGTTACGATGATCATAGAACTTCCACCATAGATTAAAATTTTCTCTGGAATTCTAGCAAGAAACGAAAAGTAGCGCTATTGGAAGCAGGAAGATAGGTTTTAGTCTTCTATGACTAAGTATCTAGATATGAAAAAGGGAGCCGCAGCTCCCTTGATTACTTTATTATTCCACATCCGAACGGTTAGGTCTTTGGTACCAAGGATTTCGTTCGTCGGTTAACTCAATTAAGCTGTATTTGCGGCCGAGCTTCTGCCCTCCGTCACGAGTAAGAGGCTGCCAACTAAAGTTCGCACGATTGTTACTTGGCTTAACGGTCATGATGTCAAACGGAATCGACAAGTAGAAACCTTTGGTAAAGCTACCTTCACCAAATTCATCCGCAGACAAGTCTGTAAATGACGCAAAGGCACCAGCAATTACGCCACTCTTGAACTGCTTAGAAACATTGATTTGTGTACCAACATCACCAGCCAGGAACTGACCAACATCGACTTGGATCATCAAATCTTGTAGGAAATCCCATTGAGGGTAGTAGTACCCAGATACAAAACCAGTGAAGCCTTTATCAATAACTTGGAACGGACGTCCATATTCTGGCACGTTTTGCCATTTCTCATCGTAAACACCGAAGTAACTTTGTGGATCACGTTGAGAAATTACGTTGACGTCAGCGCCAATCGCCCAGTTAGCTCCTTGTGGACGGTAAAGAAACTCGGTACCGACTCCAGCAAACATACTCTCCAGATAGCCCGCGTAGAATTGCTGATCCATCGTATCGGAATACTCTTGGAACCAAGTCAATTGTAAGTTTGACATGGTTACAGCATGTTCATTTTGGTAAGCGCGGAACATGGTGCGAACACGAGGAACAGTAGTGCCATCAGGTGGAGTGACATAAATAAACTTATCGTAGTTGTTATACCAATCCCAGTATAACGAACCGCCAATTTCAAGGTTGTCCGTCAGCCAATATGAGGCATTACCGCTTAGCCCTACACTAAAGAGATAGAAATCTTCAGCGTTTCCGAGAGTTTGAACTAGTTTAGGTGCAAAGCCCCAATCAAAACGTTCAAAACCATCGTAGATAGATTCTCCCGTAGGCTTAGTAGTAGCCCTTGAGGTTGCATCTTCTATTTTCGGATTGATGTAATTAACTTGGGCAAAGTCGCGATATTTCTCTTTGGAAATAATCGTTTGTTCACCGACTAAGCCTCGGCTACGTTCATTGATCGCATAGGTATCAATATCGTCAGGCATTTCATTATGGAGTACAGCTGCCGCTTTTTCGTGTGCCTCTGTACGGTCACGATATTTTTTCTGCTCACCAACGACAGTTACGGTATTGTTATCAACATAAACACGCGTGTTTCGATAGCCAGCAATTTTGTCTAAATCTTCTGTTACACGTTCCCAATCAACATCAGACAGTTCTTTGGGTTGGTTATCTTCCACTTCTGGGGTTGGTGTGTCTCGCCAGAATGATGGCATGTCATTGAAATTAGTGTTTAGCGTTAAGCCTGCTACTAAAGTATCGCCGCGTTCATAACTTAAACGAAAATCGGCCATGCCTAGACGGTAGAGAACACCAAAGTTCCATGGTGTGTGGGGAGACATATCTATACCGGCCTGAACAACTGGATAGTCTGTGCTGTAATCGTTACCGTCATATTCAAGCTTGAAGCGAAGAGGCTTATGAAGAGTTTGATATTCAATACCACCAAAAAGGGCAGCAGGGCCTTTAAAGGCTCTATCGAAGTTAGTTGTTCCGCCAGTAGATAGAAATTCTGAAGGTCTATCGCAGAATTTGTCTGATGCTTTACAAAAAGGGTTTGTGACCGTATCTCTAGTTCCTAGGTAGCCCCAGCCCATACCTAAAGTAAAATCAAAAGTACCTAATTTCGAATTAGAATATCGTTTTGTCGCCGCAAGAAACTCAGCATCAAAAAGACCAGTACCAGCAAAGTCTCGTACCCCTAGGGCGATTTCTGGCATGTATTCAGATTCTTCCCATAATCTAAATTTAAAATCTATCCCCTTGTCTGTATATTCATTGTCAACATCGGGGAAGGATGACGAATAAGGCAGATCGTGAACTCGAGTGTACCGGATAGTTGTTTCTAACCACGGCATGAGTTGCAGAGTCACATTGTAAAAAAGGTACTCATCACTACCTGTTACAGAAAAGTTGAACTCCCCTTCATGAGCCATACGTCCGGTTGGCATCTGCATTAAGCCAACACCACCAAAGTCAGATTGAGAAGGCTGTAAAGAGGGAGCCTCAAAGGGCATGTCTTGAGCCCAAACCAATGCAGGGCCCATTAAAGAAAGGGCTAAGCTTTTTCTAATTGGCATCATTGTGGTCTCTTTTTGGAATTTGGTATCAATTGAGTGAGTAGGCGGATAATATCTTGGTCCATTTCGGAATATTCAAGATCACCAAACGGAATATATACCAATGTCAGAGGTGGTAAGTAATATTGTGTTGTTAACCAAGCTCCGTGATGCGGCTTAACTATGTGACCATCTGGATAGATCAACACTGGCGGTGTTGATAACGCACCAATATTAGTTTTCAAATTCTCTATCTGTCTCTGCAAAGGGATGCCAGCTTGCTCCGTAATGGAATACACGCTATTTAGGTTTCCCAAGAAGTACACTTTCTCTTCGCGCAGAGGGCTTGCGAGCAGGAAATTGCCGCGCAACAGTGGGTTGTCGAATTTATTTAGTCGAATTTTATCAACATCGATCGCAGACAGTAAGCGCGGTGCAAAGCTTTGCTTCTGAATGAACTTGTAGAATGGATGTGCGACCAAATTGTGTTGAATCATTTGATTGAGCACCGAGTTCTTTAAAGCGGTTGAGGTTTTCTCGGCGCGTTCCGATTTATCAAACAAAGTGGTACCAAGAGAGTATTGCAGAGAGACGCCTTGCTCCCTAGCAAGTGCTAACACACTTTCTAAACGAGCCGTCCCTTGAAATTGTAGCCGTTTGCCTGCTTCTAGCAATTCAACATTTAATGGTTGCAATGCAGAGGTTTCTGTTTGAGCGAAGCTAGACATGCTCAAAAGCGGCATGACCAAACCGAATACTGTGAGTAGTTGCTTGCTCATGATTTGCTGTATCCCTTCAAAATGGTTAACTCGACCGGAATCATATTTGGCCCTAGATGTTGTATGGTTTTAACAACTTGACCTTGTTCATTGACCCAATAGTAGTTTTCGACCGATTGAGAAAGACTGCTAAACTCAACAACTTCTTTATATACGTTGGTCATAGTGCTAGAAATAGGTGTTGTTAACGTTTCTTGGCCTGAGTAAGAACGCGTTATATTTGCAGGAAAGCCATAACGGTATTGTGTTGCCCAATCGTATGAAAGTGCGTAGTTGACAGAGGTTGAGTGTAAAGAAAAATCTGGAACGTCACCGTAAACACCCGCTAAGTCGCCACTCTGTAGTCCAATCGTTTTGACGATGTGCCCATTTTCTGTAACGATCATGGCTTTATCGGCGCTTACCCATTTCAATTGTATTTTTCCATTTTGCGGATTTCGTTCCGCGAAAGCTAAAACGACAAACACCTGCTTCTGATTTCCAAGTTTCAAATAGGCACTGGCATATGGAATAGCATTGATTTCTTCTGGTGTCATCTCTACATCGATGTAGTTACCGTAGGCTTCTTGGACGGTTGCTGAAACATCGTTGAATTTCTGTGTACAGCCAAAGAGTACAAGGAGTAATGGAAGAATGAGGAGTTGGCGTATCCATTTAGGTATTCGGAAGATATTCATTGATCCCTCTTACAAATAAAATCGCCCTGACTTAATCAGGGCGATTGGCTTCTGTTCTACAAAACGAAATTAGTTAGAAGTAGAAGTAGAAGTAGATGTCGAAGTAGATGTTGAGTCGCTATCTGACGCTGCAACTGCTACTACAGTTACTGCTGCTGCTGCACCTACACCTACAGCTGTAGTGCCAGTTGCTGACGCAGAAGCTGCGCCTGTTGAGCCTGCTTCTTCTGCTGCAAATGCAGTTGTTGCGCTTAGAGCCATAAGAATAGCTAGAGCTGTATTCTTCATTATTAATCCTTGTGTATCCGGTATAAAAACATCGATGTTTGGTAGCATAAAAAATGCTCCAAATTATATTCTAGATAAAAAAGCCTTAGCATGTAAATAGTTTCTTATTTTGCTATGGCTTTCGATCTCATTTCTAACACCAGCGTGACATTGCACGGTTATCTTGCTCCCTTGCTTGCTGATAAACTATCAAGAGTGCATAATTTGTCTGCCTATTTCCTTCAGCACTAGAGGTTTGAAGTCAATAGGTCGTTTTTACTTAGACCATATAGAAAGCGATACAGTGGCTTACGCTCCATGCCTCAGGGCGGTAGCGTGCCAGCTCTTCAGTATTTAATGATCTGTATAGCAAAATTTAACTTTGCCTTGTCAGTCAATATTATTACCAGTACTAGGAACTTTTACGTGATAAGAAAGCAGCATTGTTTGGGAATACTTGGTGCACTGGGCTTGAGCCTGAGTTCTTTTTCAGCGTCAGCCGATTTTTACGCAGGCGCTCTAGTGAGCTACTCAAATGCAGAACTGAAAAGCTCATCTTCTGAGTCCGTGAAAGAGGGAAGCCCCTTTCTTCTTAGTGCTCAAGCAGGATACTTCTTTAATGACTACATTGGTTTAGAAGGTCGTTACGGGACATCAGTTCAACGTGACAGTGGTCTTGCCGTTGATAGCGCTTTGAGCGGCTTTGTTAAGTTGAATATGCCGGTTTCAGAGCGAGTTGCACTTTACGGTTTAGCTGGGTATTCAAGCGTTCAGCTTGATCTACAAAATGTAGGTTCTCACAAAGAACAAGGATTTAGTTTTGGGTTAGGTATGCACTACGCTTTAAATAACCAAAGCGCGGTGATATTTGAGTTCGTTGATAACGTCTCTGAAGACCAAGTTCGCCTTAACTCGATTACACTGGGTTTTCAGCACCGATTCTAATTTAAATACCTAGAGCTCAAACTTGGGGCTAGGGTCTTTTATTCAATTATTATAGTGACATACCATGTTTAAAGGATATTTCTCTATTGCCGCTTTTATATTGGCAAGTACGTTTGCGTCTTATTCAATGGCACAAACACCCACTCCAGAACAAATGAAAATGTTTCAAAATCTACCCGCCGACCAACAAAAGGCCTTGGCGAGTAAGTATGGTTTCTCCATTCCTTCTAGTTCATCTTCAAACAAGTCTCCTTACGAAAATCCTCAAGTAATCCAACCTAGAACTGAAGCTAGTGGCGCTGCATCTTCCAATATCGAAGAACAATGGCTCAAAAAAGGTGAGCAGGAAGAGATTAAACGCTTTGGTTTAGATCTTTTTGCTGGTTCTCCAAGCACCTTTGCTCCGATCAGTGATGTTCCTGTGCCAGCAAATTACACCGTGGGTGCAGGTGATGAAATCATTGTGCAGTTATTTGGTAAAGATAATGAAACGCATCGTTTACGCGTAAATCGTGCGGGCACAATCAACTTCCCTTCACTTGGGCCAGTAAATGTTGCAGGCATGCACTTTTCTGATGTTCGAGACTCTCTGACGCAACGTGTAAAAGAGCAAATGATTGGTGTGCGCAGTGATATCTCATTGGGTGAATTACGCACCATGCAAGTGTTTGTAATGGGGGATGCATATAAACCTGGTGCCTACACGGTTAGCGCATTAACGACAATTTCACAAGCTATCTATTACAGTGGCGGTTTTGGTGAAAGTGGGGCGCTGAGAGATATCCAGCTAAAGCGTGATGGTAAAATCATTCGTAAGTTGGATATGTATGACCTTTTACTAAAAGGTGATGCAAGTAATGATGTGCGCTTACTACCGGATGATGTTGTTTTAATTGGTTCTGTTAAGGATACAGTGTCTATAGAAGGGGAGATCAACCGTCCGGCAATTTATGAAGTCAAGGCCGGTGAAACTTACCAACAACTTATTCAGATGGCAGGTGGTTTTACTGCGAATGCTCATGTCGAGCAGTTGGAGATAAAACGCTACGCTTCACATGACGCTCGTGAGGCTTTGACGCTTGATTTCAATAAAACGCAAGATCGAAAGAGTAAAGTTAAAAATGGCGACGCCATCAAGATCTTGAAAAAAAGCGAAGAGCTTACTCGTTACGTGCAGATAGAGGGGGATGTTCGTCATCCTGGCTATGTGGAATGGCGCAATGGGCTTCGTGTTGCTGATCTTTTCAAGTCTGTTGACTCAGCTTTTAATTCTACAGCTGATGTTAACTATGCTGTTGTGGTAAGAGAGATTAATCCGCAACGTGATATTGAAGTGTTCCAACTAAGCTTAGCCAACGCAATTCTATCACCAGGTAGCCAAGACAACCTCCAGTTACAATCACGAGATCGCATATTGGTTTTCAACCGCTTTAATAACGAAGACTTGGATACATTCGCAACACAAGAGTCTGTTTCAAAAGCAAAAACGCTAGAACAAGCGCAAGAGCAAGCTGAGCTAGAACAACAGAAAGAACAAGAAGTGATGAGTTCTTCTGTTGCCGTTTCGCATTCAGTAAACGGTACGTTGAACAACCAGAGCACCACAGAGCAAGCGAAACCAGCTAAAATCATTTTCCGTGGTAAAGAGATTACAGAGGAAGACTTTGAAAAGCTGAAGCAAAACACTCGTCGCACTTTGCTTGCACCAGTATTGTTACAACTCCAACAACAGTCTCGTTTGGGGTTAGCCCCTCAAATTGCTGAAGTCTTTGGTGAAGTGAAGCACCCAGGACGCTACCCGATTACTCCAAGAATGACGGTATCAACGCTTATTGAAGCAGCTGGTGGTTTGACTTACAACGCATTCACAATTAATGCAGAATTAGCACGAACCGCGATTAATAGTGCGGATGAGCGTGCGTATATTGATGTTGAGCGTATTGATTTGCGTAAAGCAATCCAAGGCAGTGCTTCGGACGATGCAATTATCGTAGGCCGAGATCGTTTGAACATCCTAGAAAAGCCAAATGTGAAGCTACAAAGCACAGTCACTTTACAGGGTGAAGTTCGTTTCCCTGGAACCTATACCGTGCGCCAAGGTGAAACCTTAAGTGAGCTATTGGATCGAGCGGGTGGTCTCACAGAGTTCGCTCACCCCCAAGGAGCGATATTTACGCGTGAAGCATTGCGTTTACAAGAGCAGAAGCTTTTAAACCAATACGCCGCAGATATGCGAAAAGAAACAGCGAAGAAGACGTTCCGAGCCGATAGTAATATAGGTTCTGTAATTTCAGACCCAGAAAAAACACTAGCATTTGTTGAGGAAGCAAGTCGCAGCAAAGCACTTGGCCGTATGGTGGTACAGCTAAACCGTATTTTAAAAGGCGAGCGTTCAGCAGACTTTATGCTCGAGGACGGTGACTTCCTCTTTGTTCCTACTTTCCGAAACACAGTATCAATCATGGGTGAAGTTCAGGTTCCAATTACTTACTTGTTGGACAACAAACTTGATGTCGATGACTATCTTAACAAAGCGGGTGGTGCTAAAAAACAAGCGGACGAAGACCGCATTTTTGTAGTGCGTGCAGATGGTTCTGTTTATAAGCCTTCATCTGGTTATTGGTTCGGAAATAGCAAAGAAGAACTAAAAGCTGGTGATACTATTGTTGTACCAATTGATACCGACTACCGTGATGCATTAAGCACATGGACTGCAGCAACGCAGATTCTTTATCAGACGGGTGTTGCGATTAATGCTCTGAAGTAAATGACTCCACCCTAGTTCTAGTTTGAATTAGGGTGGGAATTATTCATTGATAGCAATAGGTTCAGGCTCAGATATCTGAGTATACCTAATGGCTATAGCTATTGATTTATTGGCTGGAGCTCAGCCTCATCAAAGTCATTCTATTAGCGAAGATTTCGCTATAGCGAAGGAAATTTGATTAAATGGAACCACAACAAGAAAAGCAGGCTCAACAATTGGTTAGATATCCACATTCCAATGAGTTATACGACGCGCCTATTGATTTGCGCGAATTATTCAAGTCCTTGTGGCGAGGCAAATGGGTTGTAATTGCAACAACTTTTACTTTTGCTGTTGGCTCTGTGATCTATGCATTGAGCCTACCAAATGTTTATAAAGCGGATGCGCTGTTATCTCCAGCGGAAAGTGCTGGCGGTGGTGGGCTCTCGAAAATGGCAGGCCAATTGGGTGGGTTGGCTGCTCTTGCAGGAGTAAATCTTGGTGGAGGAGGTGCGTCTCAGACAGACCTTGCTGTCCAAGTTATGAAATCTCGTCAATTTGCTGAAGCGTTCATTGAGAAGTACGATCTATTGGTTCCTTTAATGGCGGCAAAAGACTGGGACCTAAGCAAGAATCAGCTTGTTTTAGATGACGAAATATATAACTCTAAGACTGGCATGTGGGTGCGAGAACCAGATGGTTTAAGAGGACCTAAACCAACACCACAAGAGGCTTATGAGGTATTTAGTAAAAATGTCTTAAGCGTAAATAAAGATGATGAAACTGGTTTGTACACAGTATCTGTACAACACTTTTCTCCTTATTTAACAAAGCAGTGGGTAAACTGGTTGATTGAAGATATTAATAAGGTTATGAGAGAGAGAACTATTTCAGAGGTATCTCAAAACCTTACCTACTTAAATACTCAATTACAAAAAACTTCAGTTGCTGAGATGCAAAGCACTTTTTATAGTCTAATTGAGGAACAAACAAAAAGCTTAATGTTAGCTGAAGTTCAAGATGAGTTTATATTTAAAACAGTAGATCCTGCTGTTGTTCCTGAGCTTAAGAGTTCGCCAAATCGTGCATTAATTTGCGTAATAGGAACTCTTTTAGGGGGGATATTAGGTATGATAATTATACTTGTAAATTATTCTTTTAAAGAAGATGAGATAAGTTAGAGCTATAAATTTAAATAGGCTTAACAGATCTTTTATTATTAACTATATAATAACGAATTATATTTTATTAAGATAAGATAATTGAATATTTTTAAGAGCAATAAGAACTCCGAAGTTGCAAGTGTATTCAAAGGAATGCTTACTCTGGCAAAAGGTGCTGTGTTTGCCAGAATTATAGGTTTAGTTAGTATTCCAGTTTTAACCCGAATCTATTCTCCAGAAGATTACGGTGTTTTAGCTCTTTACACGTCACTGATAGCTATATTAGCGCCTATTTTTACCTTTCGGTATGTGCAAGCAATTCCTTTACCCAAAACTGATAAGATGGCAATAAATCTTTTTTCGGTATGTCTAGCTCTGATATTGATGAGTTCTCTTTTTATTGCAGTAATACTATTTTTCTTCAGTGAAACTATCCTGAACTGGTTTGATATGAGAGCGCTTGCTCCATGGTGGCCTGTAATTGTACTTGGTGCAGCAGGAACTGCCTTATATGAACTATTTAGTCTTTGGGCTACTAGGAAAAAGCAATATAAAATAATAGCCAAAACACAAGTAACTCAATCTTTTTTTGGCAATCTTACAAAAATTTTAATGGGTTTGTTCAGTTTTAAGCCTGCAGGTCTACTGATCGGTCAGTTTATTGCTCAAAGCGGTGGTGTGGGAAGTTTTATTAAACAATCATTGCCAGATTTTATAAAGCTAAAAAGTCAGGTTACTAAGAGTCGTTCTACTTTTATATCTAGTTATTATCGTGGCTTTCCAGTATTTCGATTGCCATCTCAAATTCTGATGTCTTTGTCATTACAAGCTCCAACCTTAATGATGGCAGCATTATTTAGTAAAGAAAGTACAGGACAACTTAGTCTAGCTATGGTTGCACTAAATCTACCTATAACCCTTATAGTTAGGGCTGTATCTAAGGCTTATTATGCTGAAATATCGTCAATAGGAAAGAATAATATTGAAAAAATCCGCAGAATTACATTCTCTGTACAAAAGAAATTATTTTTAATTGGATTCCCTTTGACGATAGTGACGATGTTTGTGGCTGAGTATGCGTTTGTTGTCATTTTTGGTAATGAGTGGTTAAAAGCTGGACAAATGGCGGTAGTGTTAGCTCCTTTTATGTTGTTACAATTTACTTCCTTACCTTTGATTGAAGCAATAAATGTTGTTGGTTCTCAAATTCATTTTCTTATTTTAAGCATTGTCAGAGTGTTAGGTCTAATAATTATGTTTGTAGGTTCGATTTATTTTCATGTTCAAGAATCTACTTTTTTGATTATGTTAAGCGCTTATCTTACTTTATTTTACCTGTTCACATCTTTTTTTGTTGTCTTTTCTATGAGAAAGTAAGTTAGTCTCAGTATTTATTAAAAGCACAAGAACGAAATATTAATTGGAGAAAAAATGTTAGCTATTCACTCTCGTTCGGGTAGCTTCAGTGACAAATGGATTGATTATTGTCAGCTGAATGATATTAACTATAAAATAGTGGATTGCTACTCCGACGATATTATTGAACAACTAGAAGGTTGCTATGGTGTTATGTGGCATTGGGGACACAATGATCACAGGGCCGTATTGTTTGCGCGTCAATTAAGCTACTCATTGGCGGCAGCTGGTAAGCGAGTATTCCCAGATCCTGCAACAGCTTGGCACTTTGACGATAAAGTAGGTCAGAAGTATTTATTAGAAGCTATAAAAGCTCCATTAGTTCCTAGCCACGTCTTTTATGATAAAGATGTGGCTTTAAATTGGGCTTCAACAACAACCTTCCCTACGGTATTTAAACTTAGAGGAGGAGCTGGAGCTGAAAATGTGCATATTGTAAGGTCCGAAAGTGAAGCTCAAAAATTCATAAGAAAAGCCTTTGGAAAAGGGTATAAAGTAAAAAATAGGATCAACTTTTTAAAGGAGCGCTATTGGCACTTTAAACGCGATAAAACTCTAAGCAGCTTTTTAAATATTAGTAAGGGCTTTGCTAGGTTAGTTATTCCGAAAGAGGCTGAAAAAAACTTTCCAGTAGAAAGAAATTACGCATATTTTCAAGAGTTTATTCCTAACAACGATCATGATATTAGAATCATTGTTATAGGTAAACGAGCGTTTGCGATCAAGCGAATGGTAAGGGAAGGAGACTTTCGAGCTTCTGGTAGTGGTAATATTATTTACGACCCGCATCAAATACCCAAAGAATGTTTGAAAATTGCTTTTGATGTAACAAAGAAGTTGAACTCCCAGTGTCTTGCTTTTGACTTTGTTACGTTGGATGACAAACCTCTCATTGTTGAGTTGAGTTACTCTTTTGCGCGAAAAGGATATCTTGACTGCCCCGGGTATTGGAACAATGAACTAGAGTGGATTGAGGGAGCATTTTCTCCTGAATTCTTCATGATCGAAGACTTCATAAGCAAGAAGCTTTAAGCGTTTATATTCTTCTCTCAAATTAGTATAAATATTTAGAGTGGTAATTATTTTCAGGGCGGAACAAATTAAAAAACTTCGCCTATAGCAGTTTATTAAGGTTTTAGTAGCATGAGTAAGCTAGGTCTGGGAACTCGAACTTTCTACTCAGAGGGTGAGAATTGTATCAACTATAAAAAGCATATTTCTAAGTTTGATCTTCAAGGGCGTTTAGTAGATCCTATTTCGGTTATGGAGTTTTTGATGAAAAACTACATATTCTCGAACCGAACTATGGTTCAAGGAATTGAACGAACACCTTGGATGGCAAAGCGTGCGTCAAAAGATAGTGAGTCTTGGAGTTATTTAGATTTGCCTCCTCATCTTAAAGATAAAAAAAGTTCTCCAGAAGTAGCAAAAAAGTTAAAACAGTTACTAGAAATTGAAGCCCTTGAATTCCTTAACGGAAAAAGGAATATAGGTATTCTACTATCTGGTGGTATGGACAGCCGAATTGTTGCTGCTATCGTGAGGGAGCTACAGGTTACAGGTAAATATACTGGCGATGTTACCGCTTTAACATGGGGTTTAAAGGACTCTCGTGATGTAGTATATGCGCAGCGAATTGCACAAAGCTTTGGCTGGGAATTCAGCTATAAGCCTTTGACTGAAGAGGTGCTTTACAACAATATTTTTCTCACAGCTGAACGAGGCGCAGAATATTCTCCCGTGCATTTGCATGCAATGGCAGATGTTTCAAAAACTATTGGTATCGATGGAATTTTGGCTGGTAGTTATGGTGACAGTATTGGTAGAGGCGAATATTCTGGCAGAAAAACTTCTGAGCTGCCTCATATACTTGACCGACATATGAATCATTTTGCTTTTCTTCGAGCTTCTGTTGAAAAGGCGGCTATTCATGGTGTTCGAGCAGACTTAGAACGTGAGCGGTCTCGATTCCCTGGGCGAAGTGAGATGTCTTATCGAGAGATAGAAATGCAACAGCATTATATGCGCCGCCAGTTGAACGCTTGCATGGAAGTTATTGATGACAGAATTCCTTTGTACCAGATGTTTACTTCACCGGATGTATTTGGGTTTATGTGGTCGTTAGATCCTAGTTGTCGTACAGACGATAACTATGAACACTTACTTGAGTTGTTGCCTGGAAACTTATTGGATATTCCTTGGGCTAGGACAGGGCGTCGTTACAACAAAGCTAACAGTATCGTAGAAGATACGCTCACTAGTCGTAACAATTGTTATGGGAAATGGTTGAGACACGACCTAAGGAGCACCGTTTTGAATGAGATTAATAGTGGTGTATTGCAAGAGTTAGGTATATTTAATGAGAAGTCTTTAGATATGTGGGCAAAGCACTGGCCTAAAACAACTTATGCTAAGGCAGATCGTCTTGATGAAAAAATGGCATGGTTAGCATCATTTTCAGTTTTCGTTAGAAACAATAACCTTAAGTCACAAGTAAACAAATATAGTGCACTTGATGACTTCAATCGACTAAAGGCTTTTGCTTACACCAAGCTATATCATACAGCACTGAAGGTCAGCAAACGATGAGAAAATCAATAACATTTATTATTGGTGGCTTACGTGGCGGTGGTGCAGAGAAAGTTTGTGTAACTTTAGCGAACGGTCTTGTTAATCAGGGGTACTCTGTAGACTTAGTCGTATTGAGTCTAAACGGTGCTGTCAGAGAAAAAGAGCTAGCTTCCGAAGTGAACTTAATTAATTTAGACGTTAAGCATACCCGTTATTCAGCCGTTGCTATTTCTCGCTATCTTAAGCAAGCAAAGCCTAAAATAGTTTTATCTTTTAACCGCCAAATATCAGTAATGTTGGGTCTGATACGAAGTATCATGAGACTGAAATTTACATTGATTTCAAGAAATATCATTTTCTTATCTATAGCTGAATCAAAGAAAAAAGGCCTATGGCACGGTTTTATTGTTAAACATTTGATTAAGAAGTTTTATGCACTGTCTGATTATTTTATCGCTCAATCTTCTGCAATGAAAGTAGACTTGATTGATTACTTAGGTGTCGAAGCATCCAGAGTTGAAGTGATCAACAATCCTGTTTGCCAAATTGTTGCGAACTATCAGAAGCAAGTGTCACTTGGCACTATCGTAAATGAAGCCAGTATTGAAGACTATTTGCTATGTGTGGGAAGACTGGAAGAGCAAAAAGCTTTCCATTATGCGATTGAAGCCTTCTCGAAAGTGGCACCAAGGTATCCAGAGCTCCGCTTGAAGATTGTTGGGCAAGGAGGCTTGGAGAGTGAACTGAAGAAGTGCGCCGCTAAGTTTAATGTACTTAAAAGAGTAGACTTTGAGGGGTTTCAGGGTGATATGATTCCTTATTATGCCAATGCAAAGGCAACGTTATTAACTTCATTATTTGAAGGCTTCCCAAACGTGCTTGTTGAATCGATAACACTTGGGACTCCAGTTGTTTCATTTGATTGCCCAAGTGGTCCAAGCGAAATCATTGAAGATGGCATAAATGGATATTTAGTCGGCTATCAGGACGTAAATGAGTTAGCAGAAAAAATATCACTAGTCTGTGATGGCAGTATTATTAGAAAAAAAACACAAAGTACATCTGAACGATATACTATAGAGAAAATTTTGCAAAGTTATCAGTCTTTAATTGAAGCTAAGTCTTAATGCTCTTATCTTTTTACTAAAGGTTGAATTATAGTGGCAATATACTTCTTTCCATTCTTTCTGATTATGTTTTTTTCTATTGTTTCTGTTAATAGAAGTCAGAGTGTAATCAATTTATCGCCAGCACTTTATATATTACTTGTGCTTTTTGTTGGCATTAGATATGCCTCAGTTGATTACTTTAACTACGAAGAAATTTACTATTATGTCGACAATGTTTCAGAGATGGGATTTCCAAACTATATCCCATCTTCTGGAGAAAAACCGACGGAAAGCCTTTATGCATTCTTAACACTATTTATTAAGTCATTTGGTGGTAGTTTCGAACTATTTGTTTTTTTTATTGCTTCTATATCTATAGGGATAAAGCTCTATGCATTTAAAAAAATGTCGAACTTCTTTTACTTATCAGTACTTTTATACATAGCTATCTGGATGCGGGCAGACTTAGGGCAAATAAGGAATGGTTTGTCTTCTGCGATTACTTTAATGGCCGTCTACTATTTATACCATAGCAGGAAGTTGATTTTTACTCTCGCCGCGACATCATCTTTACTGGTACATATTGCTGCAGTGTTATCTTTTTTATTGATTTTTATGAAAAAGCTCGCGCGTCCGTGGATGCTGTCTTCAGTGCTCGCAGCATCCTTTGTTATGGCTGCTGCTGGTGGGTTCGGGATGACAATTGTTCTCTATATTGCTGAGTTTATGGGGCTGGGTAATGAATTTAGACTCGTCAGATACATGGATTCAAAGTTTGCTGAGTCATATTCTATATTTGGCGGTACCGTTTTAGTTCATTTATTAATTTCTGTATTAATCCTCTTGTTTTACAAGAGATTGGTTAAGGTAAACAAATATAATTCTATTCTAATACCCATGTATGTTTATGGATTTTCGATGATGCTGTTTTTTATCGATTATGGGATTATGTTTGCTCGTATAAAAGATCTTTTCTGTACACCAGCTTCCATCATAATATTGCCTTCTATTGTGTTGATTTTTCATAGAAGGTCTAGGCCGCTTATATATTTATCTTTAATAGCATTTTCTGCACTAATGTTTGTCACTACAGTTCAAAACGCAGAACCATATCAAACAATAATATTTAATTAGGTACAAACATGAGAATCCTCTTTGTTGTCAGTACATTGAAACACTCTGGCCCAACAAATCAATTGCTTAATATCATAAACAACCTTGATAGAAACATTTTTGAACCACACTTGATCACATTGTCTCCGGAGCCTCAACATAATAGCCGCTGGAAAGACTACGAAAGTGCAGGGGTCAATCTGTATTCTTTGAATCTATCTAGAATTAAAGGCATGTTTCTAGCTAGCTCAACACTGAAGAGTTTAATCAAAGAGATCCAACCAGACTTAATCCATACTCAGGGCATCCGAGCTGACAGTCTTGCCTCTTCAATTGCAGGTAGCATTCCATGGGTTATGACATCGAGAAACTTTCCACCTGAGGACTATATTAGTAAGTTTGGTCGAATTAAAGGAGCATTGATGGTTAAGCAGCACTTTTCTGCTATGAAAAAGTGTCACAACTTAGTGTCATGCTCTAAAACGATCCAAGCACAGCTAAAGAGTGTTGGCATCGAGAGTGATGCGATTCAGAATGGTGTAAAAGACTTTGTAGAAAGCTCACAGGCTCCTTCGGTTTTGCAAGAATACGAGAAACCGGTTTACATTTCTGTGGGAAGTTTAATTCCAAGAAAAAACATGGAGTTATTGATAGATGCGTTTAATAGGCTACCCAATAAAAGTGCAGGTAGTTTGATTATTCTTGGCGATGGCCCTCTTAAAAATGACCTTCAGGTCAAAGCTGGGCCCAACGTGGGTCTTTTGGGCAATGTATCCAATGTAAATGAATATCTTGCTGCTTCGGATTATTTTGTATCTACTTCATTATCTGAAGGCTTACCAAATACAGTCTTAGAAGCTCTATCCGCAGGTTTGCCTGTAATATTATCAGACATTGACTCCCACCAAGAGATAGCACAAGAATCTAAACAAGCGTGTCAATTATTTTCTTTAGATTCCGGTACGCTTCATCTTAAACAAAAGTTGTCTCAAGCACCGATCGACTTTGATGAAAACTCAAAAAAAGAGGCGAGACGACTCGCAACAGAAGTGTTTTCTGCGAAGCAAATGTCTGAAAAGTATCAAGAACTATATCGTAAAATTTTGGAGGCACAGTGAGTAGTTATAGCGGGTTGGAACGTAATATTGCCAGAGTACTGAGGCGCTTTCCTGCGATCAAAGAGTTTGCAAAGTTCTGTTACTCTAGATTAATGTATGTTCGAGCTAAAAAGTCTTACAAGTTCAAATCTGAAGTGAGCCCTATCGCTTATTCCAACCAATCAAGGGAAAGCTTTTTTGGCTACTACGATAAGTCCCCGGAAAATAGCCTAGGAATGGTAATTACCCAATTATCTAGTCGCTCAACTAGTCTTTTACCTTCAATAGAAAAAAGTGTAGAAGTTGCTGTATTTGATAATAATCAAGAAATGTTATTAAGCTTGTCTGTCAATGCCTACAACTGGCAGCAAGGTTGCAGAGCGCATTGGCTAAATGAAGATCTTTTCATTTTCAACGACTACGATAGCGAAAGAAACATTTACATTGCGAAAATCTATTCAGTAAGTGAAAGAAAGCAAATTAAAGAGTTTAGCCATGCGGTGCAGGATTCTTTCAAAGACGAGTATTTTATTTCGCTAAACTATAAACGTCTGATGACTTTAAGGCCGGACTATGGTTACCGAAATACCTCACTACTAAAAGACAAAGAATTGCGTGATAATACCCAAGATGGATTATGGTTTGTAGATATTAAAACTGGTAATACGAAACTATTATTTTCTCTAGATGATGCTTGTAAAATAAATCCCACTCCAGACTTTCAGAGTGCGGTGCATAAATTTAATCACGTGATGATCTCACCATCAGGTGAACACTTTATATTTATGCATCGATATTTACTAGGTAAGCGTCGTTTCGATCGCTTGCTCAAGTTTGATATTACAACAGGAAATGTCACCTTGTTGAGTGACTTTGGTATGGTAAGCCACTGTTTTTGGGTTAACGAGTCAACGGTGCTTGGTTTTATGCGGGGTCCTAATGGAGTTGATGGTTATTGGCTTATTGATGTGGCTTCTGGCAACTTTACTCCATTCCAGCATGAGAAACTTTCAGGTTATGGGGATGGGCATCCTCATGTAGTCGGAGATTGGTTTGTGACTGACACATATCCAGACAAAGCTAGAATGCAGCATCTTCTTCTCTGTAACCTTGTCACTGGTGAAGTTAAACCAATTGGTGAGTTTTTCCATGGATTTGAGTTTTCAGGAGAAACAAGGTGCGACCTCCATCCTCGATTATCATCATGCGGGACGGCCGTTTTCTTTGATTCGGTATTTAGCGGTAAGCGTCAACTTTACAGAATGGATCTACCTAAATGAAATTTAGTGTTTTGCTCTCTGTCTATACCCAAGAGAGTCCCTCATACTTAAAAGAAGCAATGGAAAGTATTTGGGAGCGGCAGACCTTAAAGCCAGATCAGATAGTTTTAGTGAAAGATGGGCCTCTATGTTCTGAGTTAGAAGATGAAATTGTATCGTGGAAGGTCAAGCTTGGTGATGTTCTAACACTTGTTGAGTTGCCACAGAACATTGGGTTAGGGGGTGCATTAAATGCGGGCTTGAAAGCTTGTCGAAACGAATTAGTTGCGAGAATGGACACCGATGATATCGCATTGCCGCAACGTTTCGAAAAGCAAGTTGAATTTATGCTTCGAAATCCGAGTATTGCTGCCTCTAGCGCAACGCTTGAGGAGTGGGATGAGAGTTTTAGCTTTCGTATTTCTGAACGCAAGTTACCAGTTAGTTCAGCAGAGTTACGCAAGTTCGCTATTCGTCGTAGCCCTCTTAGCCATCCAGTTTCTATTTTCCGAAAGTCGATTATAGAATCCGTAGGTGGGTATCCAGACTTACGGAAAGCTCAGGATTATGCTTTGTGGAGTCTTTTATTGAGTAAAGGATATCAGCTAACTAATTTACCTGACACATTGTTGAAAATGCGCTCGGGCAAAGAGATGCTTACTCGCAGAGGGTATTTTTACTTCAAGCAAGAGTGTAGATTAATGCGCTATCAAAAAAGAATAGGTTTCTTATCAACGAAAAACTTGATAGTAAACACTTCATTAAAAGCGGTGCTGAGGCTTTCTCCAAGGTTTACTAAAAAGATTATCTATAGATTTGCAAGATAATTGTTAGCATACTTTTTAAGATATAACTAACTAAAGTAAATACAAAAAGAGCAGCGACCGTAAGGCGCTGCTCTTTTTTAATATCTATGATCCGTTCGATTAACTTCGCCGTGTTTTAGCGACCCATCCCAAATAACACCGTTTTGACTGTAAGGAAAAGAATTTTCACTTCCATTATCCAGTTTTGGTGTTTGATGTAATAGACATCGTATTTATGCTTCCAAATAGCATCTTCTACCGATGCGCCGTAAGGGTATTTTACTTGGGCTAGACCAGTTACCCCAGGTTTAACGGCGTGACGAAAGCGGTAGTAAGGAATGGCTTTTTCCAATTCAGAGATGAACACCTCGCGTTCTGGGCGAGGACCAACCATCGACATCTCTCCCTTTAGTACATTGATTAACTGAGGGAGCTCATCTATGCGAGTTTTACGAATAAAACAGCCGACTTTCGTTACGCGCGCGTCATTTTTGGTTGCCCATTGGGCTCCGTTCTTTTCTGCATCGTTTCGCATCGAGCGAAACTTAATCACTTCAAACTCTTCATTATACTGGCCAGTACGACGCTGTTTAAAGAATACCGGACCTGGCGATTCAAGCTTAATGAGTAGTGCCGTAATAAGCCCTACAGGAATAGCAACCCATGACAGCATGAAAACAAACAACAGATCGATGAAGCGTTTTTGCCAGCTGTTCTTGCGATTAGAAAGGATAGAAAAAGCTTTTTGGTGTAAGAAGTAGCCGCTGTGCAAAAGCTCCGTTTCAGTATATCCGAGTGAACGGTCAAAATAGCTCACTAATGGCTCAACCCAAGCACCTAGCTCTGTCGCCGCGACAAGAAATGCTTGCTGTTCAGGATCTAGATGCGAGCTTTTGAAGTGGCAAAGCGTTTTGCTCTTGAAGTCTCTAAGAGCATAGTTATTAACCTGAGCGTTAATCTCAGGATGCCTCTTAAGCACTTGAGCAATTTTTGCTTCGTCTTCTTTTGGACAGTAGATATAAAGGCAAGCATTTGATTCACTTGCGGATAACTCGTCCAATGCTGATGTTATGCTGATAGAATTATGCTTAGTTAATTCAGAAGCTTCTCGTTCTTGAAGCGTGTCGCTCATACTGTCTGTCATAGGAATGGAATAAGTTGTTATCGACTAGCCAATTGCTTACAAGTCGGCGATTATAATTTATTTCGTATAGAAATTATATCCCTTAATCCAGAACATGCTCATAACTTTGTTAATTTTCTTGAACCTGAGTCCTTGTCTATGACTTGTTTTTGAATCTTAACGAAATTATATCAATGAATTCGAAAAACTATGTTTGCGATATATTATATTGCCTCGAAATTAAATGATTGTTCATTTCACTATATAACGCAGTTATATCCGAGGGTTATCAGTTGTTGATAAAGCGATCTTTTCGACGCTTGTTCACCATGAATAAGGTGAACTTCTTTCGGAGGAGTAGGAATACCAGAAACAAACTGTATTAAATCGTCCCTATCCGCATGTGCAGAGTAACCTGACATGGTATGTACTTGAGCCTCCACTCTAACGCGCCTTCCTTCAATCAATATGTTCTCTTCTCCATCCTGAATTCGCCGACCTAACGTCCCTTCTGCTTGATAGCCTGCAAATAGCACATCATTTCTTTTATCTGGCAGCAATGCTTCTAAATAATTGACGACACGTCCACCTTCACACATACCAGAGGCCGCAACCACGATAGCAGCTTCTGCCGTGCTCGCGAGTCGATTGACGAGCTTTAAATGGTCAGTGTGGCTTTCGACGGTAATACATTGATCAAACGCAAGAGGGTGTCGGTGATGCTCGAGCCGCTCTTTCGCTTCAGCTCCCCAAAGCTTTTTAAATTGCCTATAGGTAGTAGTTACCTTTTTAGCCAAAGGAGAATCGAGAATAATAGGCAGAGAATCTTGCAAGGCGTGCTCATGAATAAGCTGTTCTATATCAAACAGTAACTCTTGAGTTCTCCCGACGCTAAAAGCAGGTATAACAATTACGCCACCATCCTGAAGTGCATGCTCAATAATAGAAAGCAATCGCCTACTGCGAGACTCAACATCTTCGTGAACTTTATTGCCGTATGTTGACTCGATAAACAAATAGTCAGCTTTTTCAGGCGATACCGGATCAGGTAGGAGAGGCGTGTTACGAGGTCCCAAATCCCCTGAGAACACAACAACTTCATTGTTTAATAAATGAAACTCAACATATGCAGACCCTAAAATGTGTCCTGCTGGTTGAAAGCGAAGAGAGGTATGTTCTTCTATCTCTATCCATTGGGAGTAAGAGCAAGGGCGAATAAGCGTTCGAATAAAATCGAGCAAGCTTTCCCTTTGATGGCGCCTCATGCCTAACTGGAGCTTTAATCCATCTTCTAACATAAGCGGTACGAGCTCAGCGGTGGCTTCCGTACAGTAGATAGGCCCCTTATAACCTGCAGCCAATAGCCAAGGTAGCCGACCAACATGATCGATATGAGAATGGGTTAGAACAACCGCTTTGAGATCAGAGATAGAAAAGTCGATATTCAAACTCTCCTGCTGAGCATTATCTTGACCTTGTAGCAAACCACAGTCGATCAGCACACTTCCATTTTGTAATACGAGCTCGTGACAAGAGCCAGTAACCGTATTTTTCCCACCGTGGTGCAGTACTTTCATAACGAAACGACGTCTTTTCCTTTGTTAACCCACGCTTACGAGTATTTGCTTTCATATATAGCGACACCTCGCGACGTAAAGACGGCTCAGTCAATCGCGCAATGAACAAGGTAAGCAGAAAGTGGTGAATAAGTGAGCGTATTGTAGGCAAGGATAATGAGAGTAAGAAAACAGCAAAACCGAAAGTTTAGAGAGACTTAGATATTCGTCATAAATTTGACTGTGTAGCATTGCAACCTGTTGTGATGCAATTCATATTATTGCAACTATTTGCACTTAGACTTCTGAGATTAACGCGCTAGCTATACAAACATCAGCTATGCCGGAAGGAGTTTAATAATTAGTAAGCCAACAAAAAAAGCGTCACGTTTATGGCGAGTTAAGTGTCAGAAAAAAGACATTTTTTTGCAAGCTTTTTACACGTTCTACTTTTAGTTGCAACGTGTTTACTATACAATTCGTCTCCTGTTTGGAAACGTAACCATTAAACACTACGTATAAAACTTGCTTCTAGGAGCCAGACCTAGGGGCGGTAGCGTGCCCAAATCATCTGTTAGTCTCTTTCCTAACAGAAGAGAGACCAAGCAAGATAATTTTTAATAATAATAAGCACCTAAGTGCATTTCTGGCAAGATTGATTTATAAAAAACGAGAACTATTACAAATTTATGTAATTCCCTTTTGTCAGAGGGACGCTCAAAGCTAACAAAGTGGCGAGCAAATGTTGGTTAGGCATAGGTTACAATTTAAATCTCCATTTCTCATACCTATCAAAACCAAATACTAGGTTTATAGAAGTACATAACTACCGGCCCAAACCGTTAGTTAGTGTATTCAGCTTTGTATTTGGCCTGCCTATAAAAGGCTGAGAACCGATGACCGTCACGAGCTAGTGTCGGTGGAACTCAGTTACTTACATATTCAATATTAGAAATTAGCGTTTGCAATGCGTTACAACCCACGTTGGCTAATGTGGTTTTGTCACGCCAAAAAATCACCTGCTCATTCTTAGAGTTCGGCGTGTCTAGATACGAGCGAAGCAAGAATCAGCAGTATCGGACCTGTGATGCAATGGAATCCGTAAAGGGAATCAGTCGGATGCGTTATAGATTTACCTCAAACTTATTTAATAACACAGTTGGCTACCATGAATAATGCATATTTATTTGTATTTATTTTGTCGTTCGTTCTACTTTTTGTTATGCGCAAAGTTGCTAAGCGCGTAGGTCTAGTAGATAAACCCAATGCAAGAAAGCTCCACCAAGGAGTAGTACCCCTTGTAGGAGGCATCTCCATTTTCTCTACTATACTGGTCGGGTTCCTTCTGTTCCTACCAATGAATGACAACCTATCACTCTACTTATCTTGTTCGGCTGTGCTTATAGTGCTCGGCGCATTAGATGACTACTACGATGTAAGTTTCAAAATTCGTCTTATTATCCAAGCTGGAATATCCCTTGCGATGATTTACATCGGAGGCCACAGCTTACACGATTTAGGCTACTTAATGGGGAGCGAAACCATTGCCCTTAATGAAGTCGCTGGCGCAGTGATCACCGTTATTGCGGTAATAGGCGCAATTAACGCATTTAATATGGTTGATGGCATAGACGGCTTGCTGGGCGGGTTAGCCTCGGTCACCTTTACAGCATTAGGTATTGTGTTTGCCTACAACGGAAACGAATATTTAGCCACGATCTGTTTAATGATCGTGACTGCGATGCTTCCTTACATCTTCCTGAACTTAGGTTTCCCACTTGGTCGTCGCTTTAAAATCTTTATGGGTGATGCTGGCAGTATGTTTATAGGCTTTACCGTGGTCTGGATGCTGATTCGCGGCACGCAAGAACCAGGAGCGGTAGCCTTCAAGCCGGTCACAGCACTGTGGTTGATAGCTTTACCGTTGATGGACATGGCAACCATTATGATCCGTCGTATTCGTAAAGGTCAGTCACCATTCCAACCAGACAGAGAACATCTACACCATATTTGTCAGCGTATTGGGCTTTCACCAGGTGCAACGTTAATTTTCATCTGTTCGATGGCATCGATTTGTGCCGCTATCGGTTTGTGGGCTGATTTTGTTGGAATGAAAGAGTCTGTGATGTTTTTTGCATTCATTGTTTTATTCTTAGTTTACTTTTGGCTTATTAGTCATATATGGAAAGTTACAGCAGTAATAAAAAGTATATTTAATAAAGAGAGCAAACAAGAAGTTCTTCAAAAATAACCAAATGAGTCAAATTTGTAAAATGAAAATTAAAGTATTACATCATAAAGAATATTTTGGGCAAAGAATACCAACTTTTAAATCGATTGATCTAGAGTTGTTTGTTAACCACATTAAGAGCTTTGGCTATGATGTGGATCTATTGGATTTTGAGTCTTTACAGTTTGAGATAAATAATAGTGATAGTTCTTTATATGTCTGTGGAAGTCATCAAAACCTTGATGTGAAAAAGTATTTAGATGACGTCCTTTCATTACCCGTATTTAATAGCGCAGTTATACCTGATAGAGATTTAATTAAGTGCCATGAAAACAAAGGCTATCAGGGCCTTTACGCAAAGCAAAAAGATCTTCCTTTTATTGAGCAGAGTTACTACATTGAACCTAGAAATATAAGCGAAAGAAAAGTGCTTAAGCTTGTCAATGGAGCCGGAAGTGGAGGGGTAACATTAGTTAGTAAAACGGAAGAGCTAAATAGTTTTATTCGTAAGTCTATATTATCAAGAGTCGGAATAAAAAGAGTTGCCTATTACTTACGAGCATTTTTAAAATCAAAATTAAAAAGAACAAGCATTAATGAATTAGCTCTGGAATACTATAAAGTAAAAGAACCATATGTTCTTCAAAACTTTGTTGATGAATTAACATGTGATTATAAAGTTCTTGTATTTAACAAAAAATGCTTTGTATTAAAAAGAAATACAAGGACGAACGACTTTAGAGCAAGTGGTAGTGGAAAATTTGAATTTGTAAAACCAGAAGAAGAACTTTTGAATTTTGCTTTGGAGTTTAGAACTAAACTCGCAACTCCTTATGTTTCAATTGATATAATTAAGACAAAAGAGGGATACAAGTGTATTGAGTTCCAATGCGCACACTTTGGTCCTTATACACAAATCAATGCTCAATATTATTATGAAAAAGTCGAAGATCAATGGTTAGAGAATAAGAACAATACTGTTTTAGAAGAATTACTAGCTGAAAGCTTAGTATTATTTATTGAGAATGAAAAGTGTTAAAAAAGCTTGTTGGGATGTCTGGTGCTCTGGCCTTAGCTCAGATTGTAAACTTCATTGCGATTTCATATGGATCTAAGTTATTTGGAGCGGAAGAGTTCGGTAAGTATAGTTATGTAAATAGTTTGTCACTCGCCATCTCAGTTCTATTTTACCTTAAAGCTGACAGCGTTATTTTATTAGAAGCTAAAGAAGATATATCAAAAACATTTTACCATATTAATAGGTATTCTACATTACTACTGTTTTTACTCTTGTTTTTTATTGCTTTCACAAGTCTCGTTTATCATGATAAAGAGTTGATATTCTTGACTTTGGCTGGTGTCATTTTAGCCTATTTTAATGCTAAGTTCATATTGTTTGGGTCAGCTCTAATAAAAGAAGACAAGACGTCAAAGTATGGCATAACTGCTGTAATCAGGCCTTTTCTCATGTTGATAGGGCAATGTGTTATTAATTACATCCCTAAAGCAATATATCCAATGGTAATAGTCAGAATATTATCTGAAATTATTGCATCAATTTTTAGAAGAAGAAAAGAAAAGACAGATACTTATGAAAAGACAAAGGTTAAGAGTTTTGTCTTAAGAAAAAAAGAGTACTTTATATATGGCACAGTTGCAAGTTTATTAAACTCTTTATCTCAACAAGTACCTATGCTGATACTTCCTTTAAAGTATGGTTATGAGTCATTGGCTTATTTTTCACTAGCATTTGCTTTGACAGTTGTGCCAATGTCTATAATATTGACGCCTTTAAGAAGCTTATTACTCAAACAATTAGCAGCAACAAGTGTAAAAATAGAAGTCGTTTATAAAAATACAATCTTTCTAGTTATTCCAACTGTACTTATTGTTGTAATTGTTAACTTAATTTCTGATTTTGTTGTCAACTCATTTTGGGGAAGTGAATGGAGTGAAACATCATATTATATGGGCTGGATTAGTTTTTGGGTTGGGGTCGGTTTACTCAGTTCCCCTTCATATAGTTATATTGTATATTCGGCTAGACAACAGTTGTTAGTGAGTGTTGAAAAAATATTTTTATTTTTTAAATTAATTGTAATAATCTCAATTAATATCTGGGAAATTGATTTAAATGATGTGATTTTATCCTTCGTTGCAATAGGTGTTTTATATAATATTACTTTAATGATTGTTTCTTTTAAGGCTTTATCACATGACTGTACTTCAAGAAATTAAAAATGACTTGACTACTAACAAAAACTCTGGATTTTTATGTAAATGCATATTTATAACATATAGGATAGGAAGAAATACGAAACTTTCAGTAATTAGAAAAATAATTACAATATTTCATGGTTTTTTTTCCATGTTAAATAACTGTTCTGTACCTTATGCTTGTGAAATAGGTGGGAGTGTTCTATTCAAACATGGCTTTAGTGGAGTCTTTCTATCTAGTGGTTGTAAAATAGGAGATGGTTGCACTATATTGCACGGAGTGACAATTGGTTCTCAGAAACTCGATAAAAACACCTCGCCAATTCTAGAAAATGGTGTTTTGGTTGGGGCTGGTGCTGTTATAGTTGGTAATATAACCGTTGGTATGGAGAGTAAAATAGCGCCTAATTCTTTTGTTAATTTTGATGTGTTAGAACGCTCAATAATATTCCCCAAGTGTACGAAGATAATTAGTAAGAAATAAGTTTATGACTTCTAACATTACCAACAATAAGCTGTTTTTTATAATTAGCTTTAATAAAATATTTTATTTACTGTTTGCAACCTTAGTGTTTTCAAAATTTTCACAATTAGGGGATACAGAAGATTATATTTCTGGACATTATTTATATCGTGAAGACTTTACTAGTCCGGCGTTTATACTCTCGTATTTAGGGAGTAGTTTGGGTGAGCTTGGTAGTTATATAGCTTCAATGATAATTTCTGGAGCATCGATTATTTACTTAATAAAAAAATCAAATTTATCCAATAAGCTGAACGTTTTAATCTTAACAACGATTTTTTTTCCTTCTTTTGGTATTTGGACGGCTATTTTATCAAAGGAAGTTTTTGTTCTTCTTTTTATGTCACTATGCGTTGGGTTCCTAATTGATGTTCATTCAAATAGAAAAAACCTACCATCAATATTCGTATGTGTATTTTTCTTTATCTTGTTCTCTTTGAAACCTCATTATAGCGCAGCAGTTATATTTACTTACTTTCTTCTTTTATTAAGAAACCTGGGGGTAAGAAGAGAGTTTTTATTATCTATTACTATACTAAGTTTTTCTATAATTGTTCCAATGGCTATCCATTTTATAGACATTATTTATGAGTACACACAGGTCATTACAAATAGCTATTTTGTGAACGGTGGCTCTACTAGAAAAAATGATTATTGGATAGATCTTTATGATTTCTTTATTTATGCGCCTATCGGAGTTCCCAAAGCATTTATAGGCCCAACTCTTGGAGAATCAATTAATAGGCTTAGCTTCTTACCTTTCTTCATAGAAGGAGTTTTGATTTTTATAATTACATTAGTTGGTAGTTTCTTTTCTGTCTATAGAAGTAGAAGTATTAATGTTTTATCTTTGTGTTTATTTATTACTTTCACATTGTTTTTAATGTTTACTCATTACCCTGTTGGAATCGTAAACCCTGGCTCATCTATTAGGTACAGGTCTGGTATAATATTTCCTATGCTTGTGTTTATTTTTTATTTGGTTGAGGTTAATTGTGGAAAGAAAGAGAAAAATAATATTTATTAATAACCTTAGTCATGGGGGCGCAGAAAGGGTTGTTTCTAGGCTTTTCTTCAATAATAAAATTAGACAGTTCACATCTTTATGGGTGTTAAATAATAACGAGTTCTATGAAAATAAATCTTTAAAAAAAGTTAGCTTTAATTCTAAGTTTCCCATTGTTTCTTTTGTTAAATCTATTTGTAAGCTTGTTTTTTTGCCGGATGATTATGTGGTTCAATCTCATTTAAATAATCCAAATTTAACTTGCGGTTTGGCAAAGATTTTTGGTGCTAACTTTACTTTTCAATCTGTACATTGTTTTAGTTATAGCAGTTTTTATAATAGCAAGTCCAATATAACGAAGTTTGTTCATAGAACATTAATGAGTATGGCCTTGAAGCAGGCAAATGTGCATATATTTAAATCAAAGGAAATGTTATCTGACTTTAATGATGTTTTTGGATGGACACCTGAAAATTATAGAGTCATATATAATCCATACAATATCGACGAGATTAAAGAATTAGCCCAAGAAATAATTGACGAAACCGTGGACGATAACCGATATCACATAGCAATTGTTGGTCGTTTGAACCCATCTAAGCGACCATACGATGTAATTAAAATCGCTGAAAGTTTTCAAGATAATTGTCATTTTCATTTTTTCGGAAACGGTTCTTTAAAAAATGAATTACTGGAATATGTTAGACACAAGGAATTGAAGAACATTACTTTCCATGACATGGTTGAAAACCCATTTAAGTATATAAATAAATTTGGATTCTACCTATCTTGCTCTGAGGCTGAAGGATTCCCGAATGCTCTTATCGAATCGATGATATCTAAAGCTATCCCTATTCACAGTGATTGTAAAACTGGACCTAAAGAAATCCTTTGTGATGACTTTCTTAACTACTCTGCTTCGAAAGGTGAGTTTTCTCATGAGAAGCGCGGCATATTGTTTCCTGTGGGTGATATCGAAGCGGCTTGTAAAGCAATAAGTTATGCAATCGAAAACCAATATATCCTTAGCTCTGAGTTTGAAAATAATAGTAAAGGATTTATTGACAGCATTAGTCATCAAGAGATAACTAGTAAATATGCGGAAGTACTAGAATGTCATCACTAAAAAAACAATTAAAGAATATAATAAGAGATAGTTTAAGATTAATCCTTACACCTAGTGTATATAATAAATTCAGATTTATTATCGTTCATCGTTATTATCCAAGCTTTGTAAACCCTAGTACATTTTCAGAAAAAGTATTTGCTCGAAAGTTAGATTCACAATCATTAAGCTTCTCTCGTTATGTTGATAAGTATACTGTGAGAAAATACGTCGAAGATACTATTGGTAAAGAACATTTAATTCCTTTAATTGCAAAAACAACTCATGTAACGCCTGATTTCTTTTACAAAGCACCTAATAAGTTTGTTATCAAAACGAGTAATGGAGGTGGTGGTGAGAATGTTAAAGTAGTACTCGATAAGTCAAAATTAACAGATTTAAATGCATTATCAGCACAATTCAATCGTTACCTGAAAGTAAAAATAGGACAAAAGATTGACGAAAACTTCTATGATCTCGAAACGCCTCAAGTACTGATGGAAGGGTTATTAATGCATAAAGATGGTTCTCTGCCATCCGATTACAAATTGCATATTTTTCAAGGGGACGATAGTAACCAGGAAAAAGTAATAATTCAGGTTGATAGTGACCGATTTAGTAATCATAAAAGATCACTGTATTCCGAGCATTTAGAAAAGTTAGATTTTGCTATACAGCCCAAGTATGAATCAGTTGATGATTCCTACGAGTTTCCAATTAATATGCCTGACGTGGTTTCACTAGCAAAAAAATTAGCGAAACCTTTTAAGTACGTTCGAGTTGATATGTATAACGTCGATGGAAAGGTTTATTTTGGAGAACTAACTTTTTGTCATGGTAGTGGTTGGGAACCACTTTCAAGTAAAGATGCAGATGTCTTATTAGGTAGTTATTGGAAGGAATTTAATAAATGAAATATTTAGTAACTGGCGCAGCGGGTTTTATTGGCGCTAAAACCATTGAAGTACTTTTGAGTAAAGGTGCGAGTGTTGTTGGTGTAGATAATATTAATGACTACTATGATGTTAATCTTAAAGAAGCTCGACTACTGACGATCAATAATAGTGAGCGATTCGAATTTGTAAAGATGGATCTCTCGGATAGACAAGCTGTAGCTGATTTCTTCGCTAACAACCAGTTTGATTGTGTTATCCACTTAGCAGCTCAAGCTGGTGTGAGATACTCTATAGAAAACCCGATGGCCTATGCGGATTCTAACTTAGTTGGTCACCTAAACATCCTAGAGGGTTGCCGACATTCAAAAGTTAAGCATCTAGTTTACGCATCGTCATCTTCTGTTTATGGCTTGAATCAAAAAACACCTTTTGAAACAAGTGATACGGTTGACCATCCAGTTTCTTTGTATGCAGCGACGAAGAAATCAAATGAGTTAATGGCACATTCATATTCTCATTTGTATGACTTACCGACGACTGGATTGCGGTTCTTCACCGTTTACGGTCCATGGGGTCGTCCTGACATGGCACCTTTTATTTTCACTAAGAAGATATTAGAGGGCGATACAATTGATATAAACAATAATGGCGATATGTGGCGAGACTTCACTTACATTGACGACATTGTTGAAGGTATTGTGCGTATTTCTGAGCTTATCCCTCAAAGAAATGACGACTGGACCGTTGAATCCGGTACGCCTGCTTCTAGTTCAGCTCCATACTCTGTTTACAATATCGGTCACGGTAGTCCAGTTAACCTTATGGACTTCATCACGGAAATCGAATCTGCGCTTGGTATTGAAGCGAAAAAGAACTTCCGCGAGATGCAGCCTGGTGATGTGTATAAGACTTATGCTGATACCTCTGATTTATTCGAAGCGACTGGCTACAAACCTCAAGTTGGTCTTAAACAGGGCGTTCAAGCCTTAGTTGATTGGTATCGCGAGTTTTATAAGGTTTAGGTAGTTAGATGAAAACGGTTGCGATTTCAGCAAATACTAGTTGGTATTTATATAATTTCAGAAGAAACACCATTACGGCGTTGTTGGACGCTGGTTATCAGGTTGTAGCTATAGCCCCTAAAGATGATTATTCACCGAAGCTTGAATCACTTGGAGCAAGCTTTTGTCATATCAACATTGACCAAGGGGGTACAAACCCTGTTAAAGATATTGGTACGTTTTTCTCATTTATCAAAATCTTTAAGAGCGTCAAACCCGATGTGGTACTGAACTTTACTCCAAAGAATAATATCTACGGTACGTTAGCTGGGCATTTTGTTGGCTCTAAGTCGGTCAATAATATTGCCGGCTTAGGTATGGTCTTTATTAATGAAGGCCTTACGTCTAAGATTGCCAGATTGCTGTATAAAATGAGCCAATCTAAAGCAAGTAAGATCTTCTTTCAAAATGAAGACGATAAAACGTTGTTTTTGGAGAACCGGTTAGCGCCATCGTATCTTGTTGATCGTCTACCCGGTTCGGGAGCTGATCTCAACCGTTTTCAAGTTAGCCCTGCAAATGATGACGGTGTAATTCGCTTTTTATTGATTGCCAGAATGTTGTACGACAAAGGCATTGGTCACTACGTTGAAGCGGCTCGCGCATTGAAGTCTAAACATGGTGATAAGGTTGAATTTCGATTACTAGGTTTTCTTGATGTTAATAACCCTTCAGCAGTCTCTAGTAGCGATATGCAAAAGTGGGTTGATGAAGGCATTGTAAGTTATCTTGGCACTTCTGATTGTGTAGAAGAGGAGATTGCGAAGGTAGATTGCATGGTGCTTCCTTCATTCTATCGAGAGGGAGTTCCTAAATCGTTACTTGAAGCGGCGGCAATGGGGAAACCCATAGTAACAACCGACAATGTTGGTTGTCGTGAAACGGTTGACGATGGAGTCAATGGTTATTTATGTGCTCCTCGCTCGACAGAGAGTTTGATTGAAAAACTAGATTTGGTGATCAACCTCACTCATCAAGAAAGGTTAACAATGGGACAATTCAGTCGTCAAAAAGTTGAACGAGAGTTTGATGAGCAGTTAGTCATACAAAAATACTTGGACGCAGTGGAAGATTGCTTTCAAAAAGAAAAAACTCAAGCAGAAGGCCTCAGTGCCAGCTAGCAAAACTAAATAAAATAAAGAGTTATGATCAAAAAGATTTCAGTGGATGAAGTAACGATAATTACCCTATCGTTGGCTTTTAGTTGTGGCGTCGCGGCAAACGAATTGCAGACGCTAAATTCTAACCAAAGCTTTAGTGGACTGGTTTTTAACCCTAATGCTCAAGTTAAAGAGTATGGCGACTTTGGTGTATCTTTTGCCCAAGGGCGCCCTTGGCTTGACGAGGTGCAAGGTTTAGATTCTATAAAAGTATCTTTCGGCCTCATTGAAGGGTTAGAGGCTCATGGTAGTATCGTTACTTATGATTATAACTCGAACTGTTTTAAAACAGGCTGTGGCGGTATTCGAGATTTATCATTATCACTGAAGTATCAGGTTCCCAATTTTTGGGGGAATGAGAACTTAGATTTTGCTTTGGGTATGCAAGATGTCGGTGGGGCTGCAAATAAGCTCATGACTAATTTTGCCGTCGCTGATTATACGTTTAATGCACTTCCCTTAAGGGTTTCTGCTGGTTTCGGTCAGTCAGAAGAGCGTTTGATGGGTGTTCTAGATGGCCCTTTTGGTGGCTTTGAATACCAACCTTTTGACTTTGTTCAACTAGTAGGAGAGTACGATTCAGTAGAATTCAACTCTTCTATAAAAGTGTTCACTCCCGATGATTTACTGCCTAATGATATAACCGCCTCATTAAGCTACCAGATTTATTCTGGTCATGAATCGGATGGTTCAAGCGTTTGGAGTGCTGCACTCTCGATGCCATTGATAACGGAATACTCTCGCTCTCGCGACTACGCGAAGAATAATATGACGTTAATGGATCGTTTAGTCGTTGAGCAAAACAAAGCGCAACAAGCGTCAATTTCCTCTTTGGTTAGTGCGTTAAAAAATGAAGGCTTCGTTAATGTTCAAGTGGGCGTATCAAATGACAAAGTTGTGGTGGCTGTAGAAAACCGCCGCTACAACCATAACCAAGTTGACGGACTAGGTGTCGCTCTGGGTATTGTGTCGAGTCATTTAGGTCAAAATGCGGCGCAAGATATAGGCGCTGCATCGGATCAATTTGAACTTGTGATGCTTGCCAACCAAAAACCAGTGGTCAGCGTTTTGTCTGACTCTAACTGTTACCAAAGTTTTGTCAATGGTAGCGCAGCTTGTGATGACATTCAGTTTATCACGCGCGATTTGTCGGAAAGATTAGACATGGTTGATTGGAAAACGGAGCGAGTTAATTCAGGCACTTTAGATTCGCAGATCGTGCTTTCTCCTATGGTAAGGCATGGTTTTGCAACCGAGTACGGTGTGTATGATTACTCTTTTGCTATGTCTAGCAACTTATACACCTACCTATGGTCTGGCGCGGCAATTGATGTTCGTCATATTTTACCTTTAGCAGAAAGTGACGATTTTGAAGAAGGTGGGTATTTCGAAGACAGCGCGTACGAGAACGAGATTGATCGTGCAATGGTGCATCAGTTCTTCCGTTTACCATATGTCGATATTGCTAACCAGGTCTCTCTAGGCTTGGTTAAGTCGGATTATATCGGTGCGCGCAGCGAATCAGCTTGGTTCTCTCAGTCGGGCAACCATGAGTTGGGACTAGAGATGAGCTACTTCCAACATCAAGACGAAAAAGACAAAAATGGTTATGCGAACCCAGACCGACAAACCTTTTTAACTCGTTATACATTCTCTATGCCGGAGTGGGATTGGCAGTTTAATGCGACTGCTGGAGAGTTTTGGAAAGGGGATGTTGGCACAAAATTCACGACATCACATTGGTTTGAAGACATAGAAGTATCTGCAAGTTATCAGGTGACAAAGTTTAACGATACAGACGAAGAGCAGTTTGTCACTGTGTCGGTAAAGCTGCCATTAACGCCATGGCGTGATATGTCTCCGGGAGTGATACAAGTTCGTGGTAACGAGGCTTATGATTTCAACGTTACGACGCGAGTTGGCAACGATACAAACTATTTGGCAGCAGGCCAGGGTGATGAACTCGTAATGGATAATAGTATGCTTCGCCGCTACTTTAACCGAGGCCGTTATGGCCAAGAGTACTTTGAGCAGAACAAGCTGCGCATTCGCAACGCGTATTTGCGTTATTTGGGTTCTCAGTTAAATTAAGTTTTTGTCGCGAGTTTGAGCTTTCTAATTATTCACCACACTCTACCGAGAGTGTCGGTGTTTTGATATGCTAGCGTCAGTCAAATAATAGGAAATAAAAATGAAAATTGCTGTAGCAGGCACGGGCTACGTCGGTTTGTCCAATGCCATGTTATTGTCACAAAACCATGAGGTTGTGGCGGTTGATATTATCCAAGAAAAAGTGGACTTGTTGAATGACAAGAAATCTCCAATTGTTGATGTGGAAATCGAACATTTCCTTGCAAACAAAGAACTCAACTTTATCGCGACGCTAGATAAAGAGCTGGCTTACAAAGACGCGGAGTTTGTTGTTATTGCCACACCAACGGATTATGACCCTCAAACGAACTACTTTAATACTTCTTCAGTTGAAGCAGTGATTAAAGATGTGATGGCAATTAATCCAGATGCAGTTATGGTGATTAAGTCGACTGTACCTGTGGGTTATACTGCGCGCATTAAAGAGGAACTCGGTTGTCAGAATGTTATGTTCTCTCCGGAGTTTCTTCGCGAAGGCAAAGCTCTTTACGATAACCTACACCCGTCTCGCATCATCGTTGGAGAGCGCAGCGAACGTGCAGAGAAGTTCGCTAACCTTTTGGTCGAAGGTGCGGTAAAAGAAGACATCTCGGTTCTGTTTACTGACTCTACAGAAGCAGAAGCGGTTAAGTTGTTCTCAAACACGTATCTTGCGATGCGCGTAGCTTATTTCAATGAGTTAGATTCGTATGCTGAAGCTCATAATCTTGACGCTCGCCAAATTATTGAAGGTGTTGGCTTAGACCCTCGTATTGGCAATCACTACAACAACCCGTCATTCGGTTATGGTGGTTACTGCTTACCAAAAGATACAAAGCAATTGTTAGCAAACTACCAAGAAGTTCCTAACAACATCATTGGTGCAATCGTTGATGCAAACCGCACGCGTAAAGATTTTATTGCAGACTCAATTATCAAACGCCAGCCAAAAGTGGTGGGTATCTACCGCTTAATTATGAAGTCTGGTTCAGATAACTTCCGCGCTTCGTCAATTCAAGGCATTATGAAGCGTATTAAAGCGAAAGGTATTGAAGTAGTGGTGTACGAGCCAGTACTTCAGGAAGATGAGTTTTTCCACTCTGTCGTTATCCGCGATCTTGAAGAGTTCAAACAAGTGTCAGATGTTATTGTTTCTAACCGCATGGTTGAAGAACTTGCTGATGTGGCTGATAAAGTTTATACCAGAGACCTGTTTGGTAGCGACTAATCAAAATGACATTATAATAAGCCAGTCGTAGTGACTGGCTTTCGTTTTATTAAGGTAATCAATCTGATGAAATACTTAGTGACAGGTGCGGCCGGTTTTATTGGTAGTGCAACCGTAGAGAAGCTAAATGCTGCAGGGAATGAAGTTGTTGGTATCGACAATCTAAACGATTATTACGATGTAAACTTGAAGCTTGCTCGATTGTCCCGTATTGAACATCCTATGTTCAAGTTTTTGAACGTTGATATTGCTGATCGCTCTGTGATGGAAACACTCTTCTCGACAGAGAAATTTGATCGTGTTATTCATTTGGCCGCGCAAGCTGGCGTACGTTACTCTTTGGAAAACCCTCATGCTTACGCAGACTCTAACCTAGTAGGACATTTGAATATCCTTGAAGGTTGTCGTCAAAATGATGTTAAGCACTTAGTGTATGCATCATCTAGTTCTGTATATGGCTTAAATGCCAAGGTACCATTTGCTACATCTGATAGTGTTGATCACCCGGTGTCACTGTATGCGGCAACCAAAAAGTCTAATGAGCTAATGGCTCATAGTTATTCGCATCTATACGATATTCCGACCACAGGCCTGCGTTTCTTTACCGTTTACGGTTCATGGGGACGCCCTGATATGGCTCCTTTTATTTTCACTAAAAAGATTCTTGATGGTGAAACCATTGATATTAATAACAATGGTGATATGTGGCGCGACTTTACTCATGTGGATGATATTGTCGAAGGTGTGGTTCGTATTTCGGATGTGTTGCCTGCACGTAATGATAGCTGGACCGTTGAAGATGGTACTCCAGCAAGTAGCTCTGCGCCTTACGCCGTTTATAACATAGGCCATGGTTCACCGATTAACCTAATGGATTTTGTTAAAGCGATTGAAGATGAACTGGGTATTGAAGCTAAGAAAAACTTCCGAGAAATGCAACCCGGTGATGTCTATCAAACCTATGCGGATACAGAAGACTTATTTTCTGCGACTGGCTACAAACCAAAAGTAACTGTAAAAGAAGGAGTTGCTGAGTTTGTCTCTTGGTATAAAGAGTTTTACAACAAATAATAAATAGCGAGCTGAGTGCTCGCTATTGGTTGAGTTAGGTTTAATAAAATGATTAAAAAGTGTTTATTCCCTGCGGCGGGTTACGGTACACGTTTCCTTCCTGCGACTAAGTCGATGCCGAAAGAAATGATGCCAGTGGTAAACAAGCCATTGATTGAATACGGTGTTGAAGAGGCGATTGAAGCCGGTATGGATGGTATGTGCATCGTCACTGGTCGTGGTAAGCACTCGTTAATGGATCACTTTGATAAAAACTACGAGCTAGAGCATCAAATTAGCGGTACAAGTAAAGAAGCGCTGCTTGATGATATTCGTTCTTTGATTGATTCTGCGAGTTACACTTACATCCGTCAGCGTGAAATGAAAGGCTTAGGTCACGCTATTCTTACGGGACGTGAATTGGTCGGTGATGAACCGTTTGCTGTTGTGCTTGCGGATGACCTATGTGTGAATGGGGACAAAGGCGTTCTAGCGCAAATGGTTGAGCTGTACAAACAGTTCCGCTGTTCAATCGTTGCGGTACAAGAAGTGCCGGAATCAGAAACGCATAAATACGGTGTGATTGCTGGCGAGATGATCAAAGATGATATCTTCCGCATTGATAACATGGTTGAAAAGCCAGAGCCAGGCACTGCACCTAGCAATCTAGCGATTATTGGTCGCTACATTCTGACACCTGATATCTTTGAACTGATTGAAAATACAGAGCCAGGTAAAGGTGGTGAGATTCAAATCACCGATGCGCTGATGCAACAAGCTCAATCTGGTTGTGTTTTGGCATACAAATTTAAAGGTCAGCGCTTTGATTGCGGTAGCGTAGAAGGCTACATTGAAGCCACAAATTACTGCTACGAGAACCTTTATAAGAAAGATTCCAGTGCGGAGCTCGCGAAAAAGCCAACCGTGAAAATTGCTGAGCCAGCGTAAGTCGGAACTTTCTATTAGGTACTCCGACGGTACAACACAAACAAAAAGGGATGCATGATGCATCCCTTTGTTATTTCTACTCTCAGTAAAAACGAGATTAAGCTTTTGCTTTAGCCGCTGCTTTAGCGATTGCTGCGAAGCTTTTAGCGTCTAGAGAAGCACCGCCAACGAGAGCGCCGTCGATGTCTGGTTGTGAGAAGTAAGCTTCAGCGTTTTCTGGCTTAACAGAACCACCGTATTGGATGATTACTTGTGCTGCAACTGCTTCGTCTTTTGCTGCGATTAGTGCGCGGATAGAAGCGTGGATGCGTTGTGCATCTTCAGCTGTTGCTGCTTTACCAGTACCGATAGCCCAGATTGGTTCGTAAGCGATGATTGCGCCGTTTAGAGCTTCAACACCGTAAGTGTCGATAACTGCGTTGATTTGACGTGCACATACTGCTTCAGTTTCGCCAGCTTCGTTTTGCGCTTCAGATTCACCGATACAGAAAACAGGTGTTAGACCGTTTTCTTTTAGGAAGTTGAATTTCTTAGCGATGAACTCGTCAGATTCGTTGTGGTATTCACGACGCTCTGAGTGACCGATGATGATGTGAGTAGCACCGAAATCTTTCAGCATTTCTGGAGACATATCGCCAGTGAACGCACCGCTGTTGTTTAGGTCAGTGTTTTGAGCACCTAGGATGATCTTGTTACCGCCTTCAGCGATTACGCGCTCTGCTAGGTCGATGTAAAGTGCTGGTGGAGCGACTGCTACGTCAACACCTTCAACGCCTTCAAGTTCAGCGTTAAGACCAGTTAGCAGCTCAGTTACCATTGCTTTGCTGCCGTTTAGTTTCCAGTTACCCATCACTACAGGACGACGCATAGGAATATCTCCCTTATCTTTAATGTAAATAGTCAATTAATGTAAAAAATCTACGTAGGAATATAACAGAATAATGTGAACAGATCATGATTGGCGTCATGTCTTGTCCGGCTTTCTTTACTGATTCGACCAAGCATCGATCCTGTTATTTTTGTCAAAAGCAACCGATTGGTGATCGCGTAGACAGAATGATAGTTCATTCCTCGGAAATTGCTGCTGAGATTGGTATTACTACGCGCTGGAATTAATTGTTGTAGAAAGGAATCAAAATGCCAAATCTCGTTTTAGAGTATTCAAACTCGGTGGAAGAACGCGTCAATGTTCAGGGGTTGCTGGAGGATTTACATAAAACGGCGTTAGAAAGTGGCCTCTTTGAACTCGCGTCAGTGAAATCTAGAACGCTCCGGTGCCACAATTGGTTAATAGGAGAGGAGGGTGATAGCCTCGACTTTATCCATATCAACTTTGATTTGTTATCTGGTCGCTCCCAAGAACAAAAGCGAGAACTGTCACGAGCCTTGATGGCGACACTTCAAGAGCAAGCCAGTCACGTGCACAGTTTAACAGTCAATATCCGAGACATAGATATAGATAGCTTCCAAAAGGTCGTGAACTAGGTTGCGCTGAATTGCCCGAGAATAGCGAGGGGTTATTGCTACGAATTCTCAGCCTGGCTCTGCTTATTGTAAGGTCGTTGTGGGCACCCAAGCTATCGGTGTCCTTTCCAAACTATATCGACTCGGCTAATCTATAACCTTTCTACTTTGGGGTAAAATTTGATGTCGACTAAAGAGTTACTGTTTTCTTTTCAAGGACGTATAAACCGTAAAACCTACTGGATTTGGAACGTCATTTACTATGTGTCCATTCTAGGCTTTGGTGCCGGTATCAGCCAACTGCTTCCTACTCTCTCCTATGTGCTTCTTCCTATTTTCTTGGTGGTTCTGTTGATCCCTGATTTGGCGATCACCACCAAGCGTTGGCACGACCGCAACAAATCGATCTATTGGCTAGCACTGAATATTCCGCTGATTATCGGACGAATTGCCACGCCAATGACCAGCCCTGCCGCGCAAGAGCCGTCGACCCCACAGATGTTCGTCGCTTCCATTTCTCTGATTTGTGGTTTATGGATTCTAATTGAATGTGGTCTCTTAAAGGGGACATCAGGACCAAACCAATATGGCCCTGAGCCGGAGTAATTGCCTCAAGTATCGTGCGTGCTGAAAGTAGATTCTTAGTCTCGCTAAGGCTCGCTAGAATGACGATCCTTTTTGGTTTGGAGGCTGTTAAAGTCATCATCATTCTGAACAGCGAGGGACGAGTGTGATTCAGAATCTATCGTCCGCTTGAGCAGTGTTTAAGCTGAGTGGGAAAGAATAGGAGCTTGCTGTTACTAGATTCTTAGTCTCGCTGAGGCTCGCTAGAATGACGGACTCTTTTGATTTAGAGGCTCTTAAAGCCACTGTCATTCTGAACAGCGAGGAATGAGTGTGATTCAGAATCTATCGTCCGCTTGAGCCCTGGTTAAGCTGTGTGTGAAAGAGTAGGAGTTTGCTGTTACCAGATCCTTAGTCTCGCTAAGGCTCGCTAGAATGACGAACTCTTTTGATTTAGAGGCTGTTAAAGCCACCATCATTCTGAACAACGAGGCACGAGTGTGAATCAGAATCTATCGTCCGGTTGAGCAGTGGCTAAGGTGAGTGCGAAAGAATAGGTGCTTGTTGTTACCAGATTCTTAGCCTTGCTAAGGTTCGCTAGAATGACGATCCTTTTTGGTTTGGAGGCTGTTAAAGTCATCGTTATTCTGAACAGAGAGGTGCGAGTGTGGTTCAGAATCTATCATCCGATTGTACGGTGGTTTAGGTGAACGGGAAAGAATAGGAGCTTGCTGTTACGAGATTTTTAGTCTCGCTAAGGCTCGCTAGAATGACGAGCTCTTTTTATTTAGAGGCTCTTAAAGTCATCGTCATTCTGAACAACGAGGAACGAGGTGGTTCAGAATCTATTATCCGATTGTGCGGTGGTTTAGGTGAGCGGGAGAGAATAGGAGCTTGCTGTTACCAGATTCTTAGTCTCGCTGCGGCTCGCTAGAATGACGGACTCTTTTGATTTAGAGGCTGTTAAACTCACCGTCATTCTGAACTGCGAGGAATGAGCGTGGTCCAGAATCTATCGTCCGGTTGAGCAGTGGTTAAGCTGAGCGGGAAAGAATAGGAGCTTGCTGTTACGAGATTTTTAGTCTCGCTAAGGCTCGCTAGAATGACGATCCTTTTTGGTTTGGAGGCTGTTAAAGTCATCATCATTCTGAACAGCGAGGGACGAGTGTGATTCAGAATCTAGGCGCAGAGTGCTCTGAGATTGAAATAAACTGCCTGAGCTTGCGAATTACAACGGAAAAGTAACAGCGAATAATGAAGGAGAATGAATCATCGATAAGACACCTTGCGTTTATATCCTAACGTCAAATAACAACGCCGTTCTCTACATAGGTGTTACCAGTCAGCTGCCCCAAAGAATATGGCAACATAAAAATGGAGTAGTGGAAGGATTTACTAAGAAATACAACGTTCATAAGCTCGTTTGCTTTGAGCTATTCGACGATATGGCTACGGCTATAAACCGAGAAAAGCAGCTCAAGCAGTGGAAGCGTGAGTGGAAGTTAGCCTTGGTAAGAGAAACGAACCCTAACTTTCTCGATCTATCTACTGAGTATCAGTAAAAATCATCCCTATCTTTAAACGCATTTAAGCTAACCACATCCGCTTTTTGTGTCGGTGTCGCTTCCCCTTCTAGCGCTGCTTTGAACTTTACGACCTGTTTTTGCAACTCGTTCATCAATACCACATTGGTGTGATGAGGGTTTTTACACGTGCTGATGACTCTATCAATGTGGCTTTGTTGAGCCCACAATCTTTCTTTCATATCTTCTGATGCGCTTTCGATCATCTCTTTCGCCATCTCATGACGAAATTGCTCAAAAGCTTCTGGGTCTCGCTCTGCCATTTGAACCATTTCATCGAATGGAGGAAGCGTTTGGGATGGGATATGACGTAGAGTAGACATCGATGCTCTCCAAATCCTTATGGAAATTGCCTTTAGTTACTAAAAGCCTATACCACTAGAAAGAGGAGAGAGGATGAATTCTTCAGCCGTCTCACTTATAAGAGAAGCTTTCAAGCTTGAGATTGAATAAGTGCGGCATGTCGATGCTTGGTTGTGGTGGTTACTGCAGTTGTTGGATGCGGTAAACGCAGCGTCTTTGGCCACTAATGATGTGTTCGGTACGCTCTACTTTGGTGTCACGTCCAAGTAAAGACTGAAAGACACTTAATTCTGATTGGCACAAGCTTGGGCAGCGAGTTGCGGCTTTACAAATCGGACAGTGATTTTCGATCAAGATGAATCCGTTCTCATCTTTCTCGAGCTCTGCCATATAGCCTTCTTGCTCTCTTAATGTGACGAGTGTTTCTAGTTTGCTTTGCAGAGAGTCGCATTGCTCAAGATGCTGACGATAACTTTGTAACGTGAGTTTTTCCCTTTCTGATGTGACTTTTTCCAGTCCATCTTTGCCAAAGATATGTTCGACAGCTTCTATAAACTGAATAGTCAACTCACCGTGACGGTCAGCAAATTGCTCATGACCTTTTTGAGTGAGAGACCAATGACGAGCAGGGCGACCGACTTTTACTTTTACGTCATGGATAGAAAGAATGCCATCATCTTCTAAACTTTGCAGGTGCTGACGAGCCCCCATGGTTGTCATCCCTAGCTCAGAAGAGAGTTGTTTTGCAGTGACGGAGCCATCACGCTTAACGATTTGCAATATCCTATCTACGGTCTTCATATACCCACCATTTATACGTCAGTACATATTATGCGCGATAGGGTTAGTAAAGAAAAGTGTTGACTTAATTTGAGTGTGGATTTGTAGGCGCTATGTTCATATGAGTCAATATATGTCGTCATTCTGAACAGCGAGGAACGAGGTGATTCAGAATCTATCGTCCGGTTGAGCAGTGGTTAAGGTGACCAGGAAAGAATAGCAGTCTGCTGTTACCAGATTCTTAGTCTCGCTGGATCTCGCTAGAATGACGAGTTCTTTTGATTTAGAGCTTATTAAAGTCTCCGTCATTCTGAACGGCGAGGGACTAGGTGATTCAGAATCTACTGTCCGGCTGTGCGGAAAGAAAGGCTCAAACTCAGATTGAGCTAGAGCCTCGGGAAATGCTTAAAGAATAATATCGCGTACTTCTGGATCTTTACGATCTAGGTAGTGAGTCGACTTAATGCGACGAATAGTACGGCATCGACCTCGCACGAGCAGCGTTTCTGTGGTCGCTATATTGCCTTGACGAGAGATACCTTCCAGCAAGTCACCTTTAGTGATGCCTGTAGCTGAAAATACCACATTGTCGCTACGAGCCATGTCTTCCATTTTGAGGACAACATTCGCTTTTACGCCCATTTCATCGCAGCGTTTTAGTTCATCTGCGCCGTAAATGCGGTTTTCTTCAGTATCGCCTTTTACTTCGTGACGAGGAAGCAGGCGACCGTGCATATCACCGTCTAGCGCTCGAATTACCGCCGCTGATACTACCCCTTCTGGCGCGCCACCAATACAGTACATCATGTCCACTTCACTGTCTGGCATACAAGTCAGAATAGAGGCAGCCACGTCACCATCAGGCACCGCAAAGACACGCACGCCCATTGCTTGCATTTCTGCAATAACGTTATCGTGGCGAGGTTTCGCAAGGGTAATAACGACTAGGGTATCAAGTGGCTTGTTCAGGGCTTTTGCTACGTTCTCTAGGTTTTCTTTTAACGGCTTTTCTAAGTCAATTACGCCTTTTGCACCAGGGCCAACAACCAGTTTTTCCATGTACATATCTGGCGCTTTAAGAAAGCTGCCTTTCTCACCTGCGGCAAGTACGGCTAGTGCGTTCGATTGTCCCATTGCCGTCATACGCGTTCCTTCAATCGGGTCGACTGCAATATCTACTTCATCACCACCCATACCCACTTGCTCACCAATGTACAGCATTGGCGCATCATCGATTTCACCCTCACCAATGACAATTTCACCACTGATATCTGTTTTGTTCAGTAGCGTGCGCATAACTTCAACAGCTGCGCCATCGGCTGCGTTTTTATCGCCACGGCCAAGCCATTTGTAACCAGCCAGAGCTGCACCTTCAGTCACACGGGAAAATGCCATTGCTAAATCGCGTTTCATGATGTCTCCAAGTAAGCAAGAGGGAAGAAGAATTTGCGCGGCGATTCTATCACAAGGTCGAGTAAACGTTTGCCTTTTTGCGAGGCTTTTACTTTATCTAACTTGAATTTGATCAATACTTAGGGCGATTTTCAGCGTAGCGAGACGCAAAATCCTTGCTCAAAAATGCTTCGGCGACAAGAAAAGTCAGCGTTTAGTGAGATTGCGCTGATTTTTTGACCGAATGATGCAAAATATCGAATATAGTGAGTGTTTCTCATCGCGACGCTGAGTAGAATGAACCTTATATAGGTTAGGTGTGCATCAATCTCGCACATCGTCCCAACGGAATAACATAGGTAGGCCAAGATGTCTTTTGAAGTACTAGAACAACTAGAATCTAAAATTCAAACTGCAGTTGACACAATCACTCTTCTTCAGATGGAAGTCGAAGAGCTGAAAGAAGATAAAGCTAAACTTGCGGAAGAAGCGAACGAGCTTCGCTCTCAACGTGAAGAGCTAGAGCAAAAAGCACAACAAGCACAGCAAGAGCACGCACAATGGCAAGAGCGCATTCGTGCACTACTTGGCAAAATGGACGAAGTGGAATAATTCGGCTTCTTCATTCCAAATTAAAAACACCCGCGTTAAGCGGGTGTTTGTGTTTTAGGGAAGTAGAAAATGTTAAGACAAGGCTAGGCGCTAAGAGCCAAGAGAAGACCCTATAACTTAGACACCTAAGACTCGCTATGCTTCTTCATCCAACTCTAAATCAATATTCAATGGTTCAGGCGACAGGATAATTCCGGTGCTATCAGCATAAATATAATCTTCAGGTAAGAAGCTGACGCCGCCAAAGTTGACTGGTACATCCAATTCGCCAATCCCCTGACTGGTCGCTCCAACAGGAATAGAAGCGAGGGCTTGAATGCCTAAGTTCATATCTTCAAGTTCATCTACTTCACGAACACAGCCGTAAACGACAATGCCTTCCCACTCGTTTTCTTCCGCAATGGTTGCGATTTCTGCATCGATAAGGGCTTTACGTAGGGAACCGCCACCGTCAATTAACAAAACGCGACCAAGTCCATCTTGCTCTAATGTCTCGCGGATCAACGAATTATCTTCAAAACACTTGATGGTGGTGATTTGCCCGGCAAATGAAGCGCGACCGCCAAAGTTACTGAACATTGGTTCAACCACATCTACCTGATCGAGGTAGATATCACAGAGTGCTGAGGTATTGTATTCCATAGCGTACCTTTCTAAACAGAAATTGGTTGTCTTTGAGTATATCTAGGCATTAAGTCAATGCAATGACAATCCTTTTTTAACTTACTAGAGTTTGAGCTACCACAATTGTTGCAAACAAAACGTTGGTGACTAAAGAGCATTTCACGATGACTGGCATCATTGGTGCTATCTGAGCGGGCTTTTGTGTATGCCAAACCGCTTTACCATGATCGGCCACGAAATAAATACTAAGTAAAAATGGCAAGCTAATCCAAACGGGTTTGTCTTGAATTAACAAGTAAGCCGCAAAGGCAAGAATAGCACCGCCAAGTAAAACAAAGTGGTAATGCTTGGCTTTGCGTTGACCCAATCGCACTGCGACTGTGCGTTTACCACACTCTCGGTCGTTCTCGATATCACGCATATTGTTGATGTTGAGTACTGCAACGGCGAGTAAACCGCAGCCTAGAGCAGGTAAGAATAGCGTGGTATCTACGTGACCAGTATGCAAGAAATAAGTACCGGATACGCCGAGTAAACCAAAAAACAAGAAAACTGAAATATCGCCAAGCCCCACGTAACCGTATGGTTTGCTACCCATGGTATAAGCAATGGCTGCGAGAATGGCCAGAATTCCCAGCCCGATAAAAGTGACAATGCTTTCCAGTGAACTTAGTGAATAGAAAACCAACACCAAGCCTGAAATGGCGGTCAGAGCGATGTTAAAGATAATCGCCTGTTTCATCTGTTTCGCACTTACCGCGCCTGACTGCATCGCTCGTAATGGGCCGAGGCGTTTGTCGTTATCTGTACCTTGAACGGCATCGCCATAGTCGTTTGCCAGGTTGGACAGAATTTGCAGCAATGTCGCGGTTACGAAAGCCATGATGGCAATCGTCAGTGAGAAATGACCCGCCGAGTACGCGAGCACGCTACCTGTTAAGATAGAGACCAATGCCAGAGGTAATGTTTTTGGACGAGCGGCTTCAAGCCAGATCTGTAGAGATTGTTTCATGGAAATTTCGTGCTAGTAACCAATGTGCCCAGTATAAGCACAAAGAGGCAGATACGCTATTGACCTAAAACAACTCAGCTAGAAGTCAAAGGGTTATTCAGAATCTATCGTCCGATTGTGCGGTGGTGAAGGTGAGTGGGAAAGAATAGGCGTCTGCTGTTAGCAGATTCTTAGTCTCGCTGGATCTCGCTAGAATGACGAGAGCTTTTGGTCTAGATGTTGTCTAAGTCACCGTCATTCTGAACAGCCAGGAACGAGGTGATTCAGAATCTATCGTCCCAATAGTGCCGTGGTTAAGGTGAGTGGGAAGGAATAGGAGCTTGCTGTTAGCTGAGTCTTAGTCTCGCTTGAGCTCGCTAAAATGACGAGGTCTTTTGATTTAGATGTTTTCAAAGTCACCGTCATTCTGAACAGCGAGGAACGAGGTGATTCAGAATCGATCATCCGATTGTGCGGTGGTGAAGGGGAGTGGGAAAGAATAGGCGTCCGCTGTTACCAGATTCTTAGTCTCGCTTGAGCTCGCTAGAATGACGAGCTCTTTTGATTTAGATTTTGTCTAAGTCACCGTCATTCTGAACAGCGAGGAACGAGTGTGATTCAGAATCTATCGTCCGATTGTGCGGTGGTGAAGGCGAGTGGGAAAGAAAGGCGTTTGCTGTTAGCAGATTCTTAGTCTCGCTTAAGCTCGCTAGAATGACGAGAGCTTTTGATTTAGATGTTGTCAAAGTCACCGCCATTCTAAACAAAAAGCCCAGAAACAAGGTTCTGGGCTTTGGTGGGATAGATTGCGGTTAAAGAATAAAGCGGCTTAGATCTTCATCTTCAATCGTGTCGCCTAGGCGCGCTTTCACATAAGCGGAATCAATAACGAATTTAGCGCCAGATTGCTCCGCTGCGTCGTAAGAGATTTCATCCATCAAGCGTTCCATTACGGTGTGTAAGCGACGAGCACCGATGTTTTCTGTGCTTTCGTTGACCGTCCATGCCGCTTCCGCGATTTGCGTGATGCCGTCTTCTGTGAATTCGATGTCCACATCTTCCGTTTTCATCAACGCAACGTACTGCTCTGTTAGAGAGGCTTTTGGTTCTGTCAGAATGCGTTTGAAGTCGTTGCTGCTTAGTGCTTCTAGCTCAACACGAATTGGTAGACGACCTTGCAATTCTGGGATCAAGTCAGATGGTTTTGCCACTTGGAATGCACCAGATGCAACAAACAGAATGTGGTCTGTTTTTACCATGCCGTGCTTGGTTGATACCGTGCTGCCTTCAATCAATGGAAGTAGGTCGCGCTGAACACCTTCGCGTGAAACGTCTGGGCCTGAGCTCTCGCCACGTTTACAGATCTTGTCGATCTCATCGATAAATACGATGCCGTTGTTTTCAACGTTGAAAATCGCTGCTTCTTTCAGCTCTTCTTGGTTAACCAGTTTCGCCGCTTCTTCTTCCGCTAACGCTTTCATTGCGTCTTTGATTTTCAGCTTACGTTTTTTCTTGGTGTCGCCAGCTAGGTTTTGGAACATGCCTTGCAGCTGGTTAGTCATCTCTTCCATACCAGGAGGCGCCATGATCTCTACGCCCATTTGTGGTGCGGCTACGTCGATTTCAATTTCTTTATCGTCTAGTTGGCCTTCACGCAGTTTCTTACGGAAGATCTGGCGAGTGTGAGAAGACTCTTCTGTTTGCTCTGCTTGACCCCAGCTATCACGTGCTGGTGGCAGTAGCGCATCAAGAATGCGTTCTTCCGCTTGTTCTTCTGCGCGGAATTTCACTTTTTCCATCGCTTGTTGATGCGTCATTTTCACAGCGACATCTGTTAGGTCACGGATGATGGTTTCAACTTCTTTACCAACGTAACCCACTTCGGTGAATTTTGTCGCTTCAACTTTGATGAAAGGGGCATTTGCCAGTTTTGCGAGGCGTCGTGCGATTTCAGTCTTACCAACACCAGTAGGACCAATCATCAAGATGTTTTTTGGCGTCACTTCGGCACGCAAGCTTTCTTCAAGCTGCATGCGGCGCCAGCGGTTACGAAGTGCAATCGCAACCGAACGCTTGGCTTTTTCTTGACCGATAATGTGGCGGTTCAATTCATGAACGATTTCGCGAGGCGTCATTTCAGACATATTCTTTCCTTACTTCGTTACGATTACGCGGTTGGTTTTTCAGGCTCTGCTGTTGAGTCTAGCTCTTCTACCGTGTGGTGATGGTTAGTGAAGACACAAATATCACCCGCGATATTGAGAGCTTTTTCCGCGATCTCACGGGCATCTAGATCTGTGTTTTCTAGTAGGGCGGTTGCGGCAGCTTGTGCGTAAGCACCACCAGAGCCAATCGCAATCAGGTCGTGTTCTGGCTGTACGACATCACCATTACCGGTAATGATTAACGATGCGGTTTCGTCGGCAACGGCAAGTAAGGCTTCGAGCTTGCGCAAAGCACGATCGCTACGCCAGTCTTTGGCTAGCTCAACTGCCGCTTTGGTTAGGTGACCTTGGTGCATTTGCAGTTTGCTTTCGAAGCGCTCAAAAAGGGTGAAGGCATCCGCAGTACCGCCGGCAAAGCCCGCTAGTACTTGGTTGTTGTATAGGCGGCGAACTTTGCGCGCATTACCTTTCATTACGGTATTGCCTAGAGATACTTGGCCATCACCCGCGATGACGACTTTATTATTTCGACGTACAGATACAATGGTAGTCACAGTCGACCTCTTGATTATTTCTCTTTGGATTTAATTCAGTATATGGGGGAGGAGAAATGGGGATTCAAGGGGGCAAAAAGAAAGGCCCTAGGATCTTAGCTCCTAGGGCCTGAGTTTAAAGATTTTCTTTCCAAATCGCACACGGCTCGATTTTCGCGCGTTGCAGTTTATGACGGTCACGTTCTGCATCACGTTTGAACTTATACGGACCTAGCACCACGCGATACCATGAACTGCCTTCTTTCTTACGAATCTTGCTCGACATCCCTTGGAACGCGATTGCAAGCTTACGCTCTTCGGCTTGTGCCTGGGTTTTGTACGCGCCACACTGCATGATGTAAGGAATTTTAGAAACTTCAATTTCTTTAGCCACAACTTCAACTTCACGTTTCGGTAGTGACTCAACATATTCCCATTTTTCTTCTGGTGGTGGCGGCAAGTCTTTTTTCGGCTTTGGTTTGCTTACAGTGGTTGTTGGCTGCTTCACGACTGGTTGTTTAGGTTCTGGGTCGCTACTCAAAAGGTAAAGACCATAGCCAAAACCGCCCACGAGCAAGATAGCGAGCAGGCCACTGCGCCAAGGTTTTTTTCTTCTCGGCGGCTGTTTTTTTGTCGACTTTTTTGGGGCGCCTCGCCCCCGTCTTACATAATCTCTATTTGCCACGGTTATTTCTGGTCATCAAGGATTCTTGCAAATATGTTAATCCAGAACGAGTTGAGAAAACACCCTATTGATAGAATCTTGATAGCTAAAGCGCGACAACGCCCGAGTGTAGGAGTGTGTTTCTGTTCTCGCTTATATTTATTCGGGGATATACAAAAAGCAGGAGGGGTAAATAAAAAAGCGGCGCCTTAGCACCGCTTTGGGGATGAATACCTAATCTTTAGGTTAAGGGCGCTGTGGTGGCGCTGCACTTCCACGAATGACGAGATTAGTTTCAAGCAGACGCGAGCCTGAATGCACGTCGTGGCCTTTTAACATCTCGAGCATCATTAGCATCGCTTGTCGACCAATCTCATAGCGAGGTTGAGAGATGGTGGTCAACGGTGGATCGCAGTACTGAGCGAAGTTAATGTCATCAAAGCCCACAACAGAGAGATCTTGCGGTACTCGTAAGCCAAGCTTTTTCGCTTCTTGAATTGCGCCGATGGCCATTGTGTCACAGTGACAGAAAATAGCCGTTGGTGGTTCTGGCAATTCGAGCAGTTTACGAACGGCTTTTGCTCCGCCATCAAAAGAGAACTCAGTAATGACACTATATTGTGGATCTTTATTGATGCCGGCACGGCGCAGGGCTTGTTGGTAGCCTTGCTGGCGGAACTGACACAATATTGCTGTATCTGGTCCAGAGATTTGAGCAATGCGTTTATGACCTAATTGGGTCAGGTAATTCACCGCTTCAAATGCTGAGGTCAGGTTATCAATATGTACTGTCGGAAGCTCGAGCTCTGGCGCAAATTCACACGCCATTACCATCGGAGGTAAGTTCTTTTGCTCTGGCTTACTGACATCGAATGGTAGATCTGTACCAAGCAGTAGCATTCCATCTGCCTGCTTAGTAAATACGAGGTTAACGAAAGAGCTTTCGCGTTTCTTCTGTTGTCCGCTATCACCCAACAGGACTAGATAGCCATGTTCCATGGCTGCATCTTCAATACCGCGAATAATTTCAGAAAAATAAGGATCACAGATGTCGGGAACGATAGTAACAATGGTTTTTGATTCGTTTCTACGTAAGTTACGCGCTAATGAGTTTGGAGAATAACCCGCTTCAAGTACGGCATCTTCTACTCTCTTTCTTGTAGAAGAAGAGACTTTCTCTGGATTCATTAAGGCTCGAGATACCGTAGCCGTAGACACTCCCGCAAGCTGGGCAACATCCTTCATTGTCGCCATAGTTTTTAACCTCTCATTTATTTTTTGCCAAGATGACGTTATTCCGGTTTGAAATCAGAGTAATCAAACCGAGTTAGAGCTGTATTTGCTCTTCGCTCAGTTCGTGTTAACGAGTGGGAAAATGGATTCTTCACCGCGATATCAATTTGTGGGAATAGTCATTGTTTTAATCTAAGCCTGTGCAAACAAGTCACTTTAGACTTTTCTAATTTGGATAGTCTATTCATTTCTAAAGTGAAAGTTACGGTCTGTTTAACAAAAATTGTAATCTTGGTGTGATTCTGGTCACATTAAATGGTAATTCATTACATAGTTAAACGTTTGCTAGCTGAGATCTTGTGGTTCTATGTCTAAATTCCAGCGCACTTTCTTAGCATTTGGCAACAACTCAATAGCAGGTTTGGCACTGGTTAATAACTTTTGCATCAATGAACGATGCTGAGTTTGCAGTAATAGTTGCCAACGGTATTTACCAGCCCGCTTGGCCAAAGGTGAAGGAGTAGGGCCTAACACCATGCAGGAATCATCGAACAGAGGGTGTGACTCTAACGTAAAGCGAACCTGACGCAGGAAGTCTTCAACTACCTCACTTTGGTTCGCCTCTGCTTTAAACAGAGTCAAGAAACTATAAGGCGGAAGCTGAGCCAGTTTGCGTTCTTCCAGAGCAGTCATAGCAAAGTGGCGATAGTCTTTTTCAAGTAGGGCCTGCAGCAAGCTGTGCTCAGGATGGTGGGTTTGTAGGATAACCTCGCCAGGTTTACTTGCGCGGCCGGCACGACCTGCGACTTGAATAAACAACTGCGCTAGTCGCTCGGAAGCGCGGAAGTCACTACTATAGAGAGAGCCATCAACATCCAAAAGAGCAACGAGCGTTACATTTGGAAAATGGTGCCCCTTAGCCAGCATTTGGGTGCCAATCAGAATTTGATGTTCACCTTTACGAATCGATTCAAGGGCATCTTCCAAACTACCTTTGCGGCGTGTGCTGTCTCTGTCGATGCGAATGGCGTTGTATTCTGGAAATAACTGAGCCAATTGTTGTTCGAGTTGTTCCGTTCCTACGCCGACGGTAACCAGTTGAGTTGAACCACACCCCTGACACTGATGAATTACCGGTTGTTGTGAGCCGCAGTGATGGCAGCGTATTTCGTTGCTGTAATGGTGGAACGTGTAGTACGCATCACAGCGTTTACATTCTGCAATCCAACCGCATTCATGGCACATCAAAGCGGGCGAAAAGCCTCGGCGGTTAAGAAACAACATTACTTGATTGCCAGCTTTTAAATGCTTGCGCATCTCGGCAATCAGTTGGGCAGATAAGCCACTTTCTAAATACTGACCTTTTACATCTAACACTTTATTGGTGGTTGGCACGGCAGAGCCAGCTCGTTGGGTTAGTGTTAAATGGTGATACTTGCCTGACAAGGCATTGTGCAATGTCTCCAGTGCAGGTGTGGCTGAGCCCAGAACAATCGGAACTTGTTCTTTATGAGCGCGCATTACAGCAACATCGCGTGCATGATAACGCAAGCTATCTTGCTGTTTGTAAGAGGTGTCATGTTCCTCGTCCACAATGATAATCCCGAGATCAGCAAAAGGCGCGAGTAGGGCAGAGCGTGTGCCGATAATGATTCCGGCCGCTTTGTCGCGTGCAGAAAGCCACGCATTCAGACGCTCCGTCTCGTTTAACCCGGAGTGGATGACGTCAACTGGCACATTAAAACGGCGTTTAAAGCGGTTGATGGTTTGGGGCGTTAAGCCAATCTCTGGTACTAAAACCAAGGCTTGTTTCCCTTGCTCTAAAACTGGCTTGATAAGGTTGAGGTACACTTCTGTCTTACCTGAGCCCGTGACGCCTTCTAATAAATAGGAGGCAAAACCTGTTTGGCTATTTACACTCGCAATAGCCAGCGCTTGTTCGTGGTTGAGCTTTGGCTTCTCGACGTCGCATTCAACGTGCTGTCCCCACTGGGTGATTACAGGCTTCTTCTCGATACGTTCAATCCAGCCTTTCTCTTCTAAAGACTTTAGTACTGTTGAGGCTATCTCTTGGTCGACAAATTCCTGGTGAGGCAAAGCGCCGTTAACCAACATTTGCAAGACCTTCTGTTGTTTGACCGCTCGACGATCAAGCCCTTGCATCAGCTTGTCTTTACCGGATTCGGTAATTTGCCACTCTTGTAGCGTCGCAAAATCTGCAGGCTTTCCTTTACGTAGAGCTGCTGGCATCGCATTGTGTAGCGTATCTCCAAGTGGGTATTGGTAGAACTGGCTGCACCAAGTCAGCAACGAATAAAGCTTTTCAGACCATATCGGCTGAGAATCAAGAACTGCTTTGATTGGCTTGAGTTGATCTTTGGGAAAGTCCGAGTGATTAACCATTGCGGTGACGATGCCGACTAAGGTTTGGCGTCCAAAAGGCACGGAAACGCGTCCACCAATGATCGGAAACAGGTGCCCCGGAATGGCGTAATCAAATTGTTTGTCGAGCGGAACGGGTAATGCCACTCTAGCAATGGTTGGACGCATAAATTCTTAGCTATTAAAAAGAGGGAAAGGAAATGAGAGTCTATTAAAATCGGTATGGAAATTCGAGTAAAGCTATGTGATTCAGCGTGAATCGTGCCTCTATGATTAGTCTGGCTAAAAAAGTGGCGAAAAAGTTGCCAAATGTGTTGATCCGAGCAATGTGATTCTTTACTATATCGCGCCTTGAGATATGGCTTCGGCAATTAGTTGATGCGGTATCCCATTTTATTATTAATTGCGTGTGGTGTGCGGCTTAGATTCGTATAGCGACACGGCCTACTATTGAGGTTATCCCATGAAAGCTGGTATCCACCCAGAATACAAAGCAGTAAAAGCTACTTGTTCTTGCGGCAACTCTTTTGAGTTCAACTCTACTCTAGGTAAAGAGTCTATCCACCTAGACGTATGTGACAAGTGTCACCCATTCTACACTGGTAAGCAACGTATCGTTGATACAGGCGGCCGTGTTGATCGCTTCAACAAGCGTTTCGGTGCACTATCAAGCGGTAAGAAATAATAGCAGCCGCTATTACGATTACAGTTTAGAAAAGGACGCTTCGGCGTCCTTTTTGTTTTAATGGCTACCAAGCGAAGAGGAATGTATGGGGTTTGGAATATTCCCGATTATTTTTCACTCAGCGCTTGCAACCTAAAGTGTGATCTGTATAATGCAGCGCACTGGTTAAGCCAGTTGTGAACCAATGAGCAGTGAGGAGCGAGCAAATCTAAGGATTTGCGAGGTAATGTATACTCAGCTTATGTTCGCGGTTAATACAATTAGCTATCTTTTCTTCGGAAAAACTATCCTCAAAGGTGACTTTGGCATATAGGGATAGTTAATCGAAAATTAACTGACAATGCGTCCTAATCTTGGATGCTACGGTTTCACATAAATCAATCGGCATTCTCTCGTCTTGACGAGTTTGAGTGGCGATATTGTTTGTGTAATTTATTAAATTTGGAGCTCTGTCTCATGCAGAACCAACGTATCCGTATCCGCCTAAAAGCTTTCGATTACAAACTAATCGATGCTTCTACAGCGGAAATCGTTGAAACAGCTAAGCGCACTGGCGCACAGGTTCGTGGTCCAATCCCACTGCCAACTCGTAAAGAGCGTTTCACAGTTCTTATCTCTCCACACGTTAACAAGAAAGCACGTGACCAGTACGAAATCCGTACTCACAAGCGTCTAATCGACATCGTTGAGCCAACAGACAAGACTGTTGATGCTCTAATGCGTCTAGACCTTGCTGCGGGCGTTGACGTTCAAATTAGCCTAGGTTAAGGGAGATTAGAAGTATGATTGGTCTAATCGGTCGTAAAGTGGGCATGACCCGCGTATTTACTGAAGAAGGCGTTTCTATCCCAGTAACAGTTGTTGAGGTTGAAGCTAACCGTGTTTCTCAAGTGAAAACTCTTGAAACTGACGGCTACGCAGCAATCCAGGTTACAGCTGGTTCTAAGAAAGCTAACCGTGTAAACAAAGCTGAAGCAGGTCACTTTGCTAAAGCTGGCGTTGAAGCTGGTCGCGGTCTTTGGGAATTCCGTTTAGAAAACGGCGAAGAGTTCGAAGTTGGTTCAGAACTAACTGTTGAACTATTCAACGAAACTAAGAAAGTAGACGTTACTGGTACATCTAAGGGTAAAGGTTTCCAAGGCGCTGTTAAGCGTTGGAACTTCCGTACTCAAGATATGACTCACGGTAACTCATTGTCTCACCGTGCTCCTGGTTCTATCGGTCAATGTCAGACTCCAGGTCGCGTATTTAAAGGCAAGAAAATGGCAGGTCACATGGGTGCTGAGCGTGTAACGACTCAAAACCTAGAGATCGTACGTGTTGACGCTGAGCGCAACCTGCTTCTTATTAAAGGTGCAGTCCCAGGCGCAACTGGCGGCAACGTGATCGTTAAACCAGCTGTTAAAGCATAACGTCTCAGGAGTAAGTAATGGAACTAATGGTTAAAGGTGCCGATGCACTAACTGTTTCCGAAACTACTTTCGGACGTGAGTTTAACGAAGCTCTTGTACACCAAGTAGTTGTTGCGTACGCAGCAGGTGCTCGTCAAGGTACTCGTGCTCAAAAAACACGTTCAGAAGTTTCTGGCGGTGGCGCTAAGCCATGGCGTCAAAAAGGTACTGGCCGTGCGCGTGCTGGTACAATCCGTAGCCCAATCTGGCGTACAGGTGGTGTTACTTTTGCTGCGAAACCACAAGATCACAGCCAAAAAGTAAACAAAAAAATGTACCGTGGTGCTATGAAGAGCATTCTTTCTGAGCTTGTTCGTCAAGAGCGTCTAATCGTTGTTGATAACTTCTCAGTTGAAGCACCAAAGACTAAAGAGCTAGTTGCTAAGCTTAAAGAGCTTGAGCTAACTGACGCTCTAATCGTGACTAGCGAAGTAGATGAGAATCTATTCCTAGCTGCTCGTAACCTATACAAAGTTGACGCACGTGATGTTGCTGGTATCGATCCAGTATCTCTAATCGCGTTTGACAAAGTTGTAATGACTGCAGAAGCAGTTAAGCAAGTAGAGGAAATGCTAGCATGATCACTGAAGAGCGTATCCTAAAAGTTCTACGTGCACCGCACATCTCTGAAAAAGCAACTATGGCAGCTGAGAAAGCGAACACTATCGTTTTCAAAGTAGCTAAAGATGCAACTAAAAAAGAGATCAAAGCAGCTGTAGAAAAGCTATTTGAAGTTGAAGTTAAGTCTGTAAATACTCTTATCACTAAGGGTAAGACCAAACGTCAAGGTCTACGCCAAGGTCGCCGCAGCGACGTTAAGAAAGCGTACGTTACTTTGAAAGAAGGTCAAGATCTTGACTTCGTTGGCGGCGCGGAATAACAGGAGTAGTTAAAAATGGCTATTGTTAAATGTAAGCCGACTTCCCCTGGTCGTCGTCACGTTGTTAAAGTTGTTAACGCTGACCTACACAAGGGCAAGCCATACGCACCTCTTCTAGAGAAAAACTCTAAGAACGGTGGTCGTAACAACAAGGGTCGTATCACAGTACGTCACATCGGCGGTGGTCACAAGCACCACTACCGTGTAGTTGACTTCAAACGTACTAAAGATGGTATTCCAGCGACAGTTGAGCGTCTTGAATACGATCCAAACCGTAGCGCAAACATTGCTCTAGTTCTTTACAAAGACGGTGAGCGTCGCTACATCCTAGCACCTAAAGGTGTTGTAGCTGGTGATGTTATTCAGTCTGGTGTTGATGCACCAATCAAAGCTGGTAACACTCTACCAATGCGTAATATCCCAGTAGGTTCAACAGTACATAACGTTGAACTTAAGCCTGGTAAAGGTGGTCAGCTAGCTCGTTCGGCTGGTGCTTACGCTCAAATCGTTGCTCGCGACGGTGCGTACGTAACTATCCGTCTACGTTCTGGCGAGATGCGCAAAGTTCTTTCTGAAGGCCGTGCAACAATCGGTGAAGTTGGTAACTCTGAGCACATGCTACGTGAACTTGGTAAAGCAGGTGCATCACGTCATCGCGGTATCCGTCCAACGGTTCGTGGTGTTGTAATGAACCCGATTGACCACCCACATGGTGGTGGTGAAGGCCGTACTTCTGGTGGTCGTCACCCAGTATCTCCTTGGGGTATGCCTACTAAAGGCTTCAAGACTCGTAAGAACAAACGCACTGACAAGTACATCGTACGTCGTCGTAACAAGTAATCTATATAAAGAGGAATCGCCATGCCACGTTCTCTCAAGAAAGGTCCTTTTATTGACCTACACTTGCTGAAGAAGGTAGAGAAAGCGGTGGAAAGCGGAGACAAAAAGCCTATTAAGACTTGGTCCCGTCGTTCAATGATCATCCCTACGATGATCGGTTTGACCATCGCTGTCCATAATGGTCGTCAGCACGTACCAGTATTTGTAACTGATGAAATGATCGGTCACAAACTGGGTGAATTCGCACCAACACGCACTTACCGCGGTCACGCTGCGGATAAGAAAGCTAAGAAGCGCTAAGGAGTAGATAATGGAAGCAATTGCTAAACATAACTTTGCTCGCATTTCGCCTCAGAAAGCTCGCTTAGTTGCGGATCTAATCCGTGGTAAATCTGTTGACCAAGCTCTAGAAATCCTAACGTTCAGCAACAAAAAAGCTGCTGCACTAGTTAAGAAAGTTCTAGAGTCTGCTATCGCTAACGCGGAGCACAACGAAGGTGCAGATATTGACGATCTGAATGTCGCAAAAATCTTTGTAGATGAAGGCCCAACCATGAAGCGTATTATGCCTCGTGCTAAAGGTCGTGCGGATCGTATCTTGAAGCGTTCAAGCCACATCACTGTTGTTGTAGCAGATCGCTAGAGACTAGGAGAGTAAGCAATGGGTCAAAAAGTACATCCAAATGGTATTCGTCTAGGCATCGTTAAGCCTTGGAATGCTACATGGTTTGCTAACACCAAAGATTTCGCTGACAACCTAGACGGCGACTTCAAGGTACGTCAGTTCCTTACAAGTGAACTGAAAAAAGCGTCTCTATCACGTATCGTTATCGAGCGTCCTGCTAAGAGCATCCGTGTGACTATTCACACTGCTCGTCCAGGCGTTGTTATCGGTAAGAAAGGTGAAGACGTTGAGAAGCTACGCGCAGCTGTAGCTAAAATTGCAGGTGTACCAGCGCAAATTAACATCGCTGAAGTACGTAAGCCTGAACTAGATGCGCAACTTGTTGGTGACAGCATCGCGTCTCAGCTAGAGCGTCGTGTTATGTTCCGTCGTGCTATGAAGCGCGCAGTACAAAACGCAATGCGCCTAGGCGCTAAAGGTATCAAAGTGGAAGTAAGCGGTCGTCTAGGCGGCGCTGAAATCGCACGTTCAGAGTGGTACCGTGAAGGCCGTGTGCCTCTACACACTCTACGTGCTGACATTGATTACGCAACTTCTTCGGCTCACACTCAATACGGTGTGATCGGCATTAAAACTTGGATCTTCAAAGGTGAAATCCTAGGTGGTATGCCAGCAGCTAACGCTGTAGAGCCTAAAGGCGACAAGCCTAAGAAGCAGCGTAAAGGCCGTAAGTAAGGAGTCGACAGATGCTACAACCTAAACGTACTAAGTTCCGTAAGGTTCAGACTGGTCGTAACCGTGGTCTAGCTAAAGGTACTGATGTAAGCTTCGGCGAATTCGGTCTTAAAGCTGTTGGCCGTGGTCGTCTAACTGCTCGTCAAATCGAAGCGGCACGTCGTGCAATGACACGTCACGTTAAGCGTCAAGGTAAAATCTGGATCCGTGTGTTCCCAGACAAACCAATCACAGAAAAACCACTTGAAGTTCGTCAAGGTAAGGGTAAAGGTAACGTTGAGTACTGGGTAGCCCAAATCCAACCTGGTAAGGTTATGTACGAAATGGGTGGTGTACCTGAAGAATTGGCACGTGAAGCGTTCCGTCTTGCGGCACGTAAACTGCCTTTCAAAACTACATTTGTAACTAAGCAGGTGATGTGATGAAAGCACAAGATCTACGCGAGAAAAGCGTTGAAGAGCTTAACGCTGAGCTAATGAATTTGCTACGCGAACAGTTCAACTTGCGCATGCAAGCTGCGACTGGTCAACTACAGCAAACTCATACTCTGAAAGCTGTACGCCGTGATATCGCACGTGTGAAAACTGTTTTGACTGAGAAGGCAGGCGCATAATGAGCGAAGTAAAACGTACTCAACAAGGTCGTGTTGTTAGCGACAAGATGGACAAGTCTATCACTGTTGCTATCGAACGTTTCGTAAAACACCCAATCTACGGTAAATACGTAAAACGTACGACTAAAGTACACGCACATGACGAGAACAACGAGTGTGGCCTAGGCGACACAGTTGAAATCGCAGAGTGTCGTCCACTGTCTAAGACTAAGTCTTGGACTTTGGTAAAAGTTCTAGAAAAGGCGAAGATTTAATCTCGTTAATTCTATGAAACTAAAGCGGCTCCAAAATATTTTTGGAGCCGTTTATTTTTTGACTACCCAATCACAAAAAAGGGTGGTACAATTCGCGTCCCTTTTAAAGAGGCAGCCCGACCCGTGATGGGTCTAGTTATTAATATTTAGCGGAGCACTAACATGATCCAAATGCAAAGTATGCTGGACGCAGCTGATAACTCAGGCGCACGCAGCGTAATGTGTATTAAGGTTCTGGGTGGCTCTCACCGCCGTTATGCACATATCGGTGACGTCATCAAAGTTACTGTGAAGGAAGCAATCCCTCGCGGTAAAGTTAAAAAAGGTGATGTTCTGAAGGCGGTGGTAGTGCGCACCCGTAAAGGCGTACGTCGTCCTGACGGTTCTGTCATTCGCTTCGACCGAAATGCTTGCGTATTGCTAAACGACAATACTGAGCAACCAATCGGTACACGTATCTTTGGTCCTGTGACACGCGAACTTCGTGGCGATAAGTTCATGAAGATCGTTTCACTGGCTCCAGAAGTTCTGTAAGGAGCACGTAGAAATGGCAGCTAAAATCCGTCGTAATGACGAAGTAATCGTTCTTGCTGGTAAAGACAAAGGCAAGAAAGGTAAAGTAACTAAGGTTCTAGCAACTGGTAAAGTTATCGTTGAAGGTATCAACCTAGTTAAGAAACATCAGAAACCTGTTCCAGCTATGGGTATCCAAGGCGGTATCGTAGAGCAAGAAGCAGCTATCGACGTTTCTAACGTGGCTATCTTTAACGCAGCTACTGGTAAAGCTGACCGTATCGGTTTCCGTTTTGAAGACGGCAAAAAAGTTCGTTTCTTCAAGTCTAACGGCGAAACCGTTTCTAACTAATAGAAGTAATTTGGAGTTCTACTATGGCGAAACTGCATGATTACTACAAGTCGTCTGTAGTCGCTGAACTGACCAAACAGTTCGGTTACACAAGCGTCATGCAAGTCCCTAGAATCGAGAAAATCACCCTAAACATGGGTGTTGGTGAAGCAATCAACGATAAGAAACTGCTAGAAAATGCAGCGTCTGATATGGCAACGATCTCTGGTCAAAAGCCACTTATCACAAAAGCGCGCAAATCTGTTGCAGGTTTCAAAATCCGTGAAGGCTACCCTATCGGTTGTAAAGTAACCTTGCGTGGCGAACGTATGTGGGATTTTCTTGAGCGTTTAATTAACATCGCTCTTCCACGTGTACGTGACTTCCGTGGTGTTAGCGCTAAGTCTTTTGACGGTCGCGGTAACTACAGCATGGGCGTTCGCGAGCAAATCATCTTCCCGGAAATCGACTTTGATAAAGTTGATCGAGTACGCGGTCTAGACATCACTATTACGACGTCTGCTGGTACTGATGAGGAAGGCCGTGCTCTGCTGGCTGCCTTTAACTTCCCATTCCGTAAGTAAGGTGAAGGGTTACTGTTATGGCTAAAAATTCAATGAAAGCACGTGAAGCAAAACGTGCGAAGCTAGTAGCTAAGTTCGCTGAAAAGCGTGCAGCGCTAAAAGCTATCATCAGCGATGTAAACGCATCTGAAGAAGATCGTTGGAACGCGGTTCTTACACTGCAATCTCTTCCACGTGATTCAAGTGCATCACGTCAGCGCAACCGTTGCAACCAAACTGGTCGTCCACACGGTTACCTACGTAAGTTCGGTCTAAGCCGTATTAAGGTTCGTGAAGCTTGCATGAAAGGCGAGATTCCGGGTCTTCGTAAGGCTAGCTGGTAATTGCCACTTAATCATTTGGAGTAAATCATATGAGCATGCAAGATCCGATTTCGGATATGCTGACCCGTGTTCGTAACGGTCAGGCAGCAAACAAAGTTGCTGTAAAAATGCCTTCTTCAAAGCTTAAAGTTGCAATTGCTGCACTACTAAAAGCTGAAGGTTACATCGTTGACTTCGCTGTTGAAGGCGAAGCAAAACCTGAGCTAGAAGTTACACTTAAGTACTTCCAAGCTAAACCAGTAATCGAGCAACTTAAACGTGTTTCTCGTCCAGGTCTACGTGTTTACAAGAAGAAAGATGAACTTCCTTCTGTAATGGGTGGTCTTGGTATTGCTATCGTTTCTACTTCCAAGGGTCTTATGTCAGACCGCGCTGCACGTAAAGCAGGTCTTGGTGGTGAAATCATCGCTTACGTAGCTTAATAAGGAGTAGACTATGTCTCGTGTTGCAAAAGCACCTGTCGCTATTCCAGCTGGCGTAGAGGTGAAACTAAACGGCCAAGAAATCACTGTAAAAGGTGCGAAAGGCGAACTAACTCGCGTTCTTAACAACGCAGTTGTAATCGCTCAGGAAGAAAATAACCTGACTTTCGGTCCTAAAGAAGGTGTTGCTAACGCATGGGCTCAAGCAGGTACTGCTCGCGCTCTAGTTAACAACATGGTTGTTGGTGTTACTGAAGGCTTTACTAAGAAGCTAACTCTTAAAGGTGTAGGTTACCGTGCTGCTATCAAAGGCAACGCTGTAGGTCTAACACTAGGCTTCTCACACCCAGTTGAGCACGAGTTGCCAGCGGGTATTAAAGCTGAATGTCCAAGCCAAACTGAAATCGTGATCACTGGTGCTGACAAGCAACTAGTTGGTCAAGTTGCGGCTGACATTCGTTCTTACCGTGAGCCTGAGCCATACAAAGGCAAAGGTGTTCGTTACGCAGATGAAAATGTGCGTACTAAAGAAGCTAAGAAGAAGTAAGGTAACACTATGGATAAGAAAGCATCTCGCATCCGTCGTGCTACACGTGCACGTCGTAAGATTGCAGAACTGGGTGCGACTCGCCTAGTTGTACACCGTACTCCTCGTCACGTGTACGCACAGGTTATCGCGGCTAACGGCTCTGAGGTTATCGCAGCAGCTTCTACTGTAGAAAAAGCGATCCGTGAGCAAGTGAAATACACTGGTAACGTTGATGCAGCTAAAGCAGTGGGTAAAGCTATTGCTGAGCGCGCTCTAGAGAAGGGCGTAACTGCAGTTGCATTTGATCGTTCTGGTTTCCAATACCACGGTCGAGTAGCGGCGCTAGCAGAATCTGCTCGCGAAGCTGGTCTGAAATTCTAAGGTAGGGTTGGAAGATGGCTAAAGAACAACAAGTTCAAGCGAATGATTTGCAAGAAAAGCTAATCGCAGTTAACCGTGTTTCTAAAACGGTTAAAGGTGGTCGAATCATGAGCTTCACTGCACTAACAGTAGTTGGTGACGGTAACGGTCGTGTAGGTTTCGGTTACGGCAAAGCTCGTGAAGTACCTGCAGCGATTCAAAAAGCAATGGAAAAAGCGCGTCGTAACATGACTACGATCGCTCTAAACGAAGGCACTCTTCACCACCCAGTGAAAGGTCGCCATTCGGGCTCTAAAGTTTACATGCAGCCTGCTGCAGAAGGTACTGGTGTTATCGCAGGTGGTGCGATGCGTGCAGTACTAGAAGTTGCTGGTGTACACAACGTACTATCTAAAGCGTACGGTTCTACGAACCCTATCAACATCGTTCGTGCAACGATCGATGCACTAGGTAGCATGAAGTCACCAGAAATGGTTGCTGCTAAACGTGGTCTAACTGTTGAATCTATTTCGGAGTAAGAACACCATGGCAACTATTAAAGTAACTCAAACTAAAAGCTCAATTGGTCGTCTGCCAAAGCACAAAGCTACTTTGCGCGGTCTAGGTCTTCGTAAAATCAACCACACAGTAGAACTTGAAGATACTCCGTGTATTCGCGGTATGATCAACAAGGTTTACTACATGGTTAAAGTTGAGGAGTAATCAGAATGCGTTTGAATACTCTAGCACCGGCTGCTGGCGCGAAAACTTCTGCGAAGCGAGTAGGTCGTGGTATCGGTTCTGGCCTAGGTAAAACTGGTGGCCGTGGTCACAAAGGTCAAAAATCACGTTCTGGCGGCAGTGTTCGTCCAGGTTTCGAAGGCGGTCAGATGCCTCTGAAACAACGTCTACCAAAATTCGGTTTCACTTCTCGTAAGAGCCTAGTGTCTGCTGAAGTTCGTCTAGCTGAGCTAGCGAAAGTTTCTGGTGACGTAGTTGATCTAAACAGTCTTAAAGCTGCTAACATCATCACTAAGAACATCGAATTTGTAAAAGTTGTTCTTTCTGGTGAAATCAACAAAGCAGTGACTGTTAAAGGTCTACGTGTGACTAAAGGCGCTAAAGCTGCAATCGAAGCTGCAGGCGGTAAAATCGAGGAATAATCTCGAGGAACGAGGTACAGATGGCTAAGAAACCAGGACAAGATTTTCGTAGTGCTCAGAGCGGCTTAAGTGAACTAAAGTCGCGCTTGTTATTCGTAATTGGTGCACTTTTAGTATTCCGAGCCGGCTCTTTTGTGCCGATTCCTGGTATTGACGCTGCTGTACTTGCCGATTTGTTCGAACAGCAAAAAGGTACCATCGTTGAAATGTTTAACATGTTCTCCGGTGGTGCTCTTGAGCGTGCATCTATATTAGCATTGGGCATCATGCCGTATATTTCGGCATCTATTGTTGTCCAATTGCTAACTGTAGTTCATCCAGCGTTAGCTGAACTCAAAAAAGAGGGTGAAGCAGGCCGTCGTAAGATAAGCCAATACACACGCTACGGCACGCTTGTACTTGCAACCTTCCAAGCTATAGGTATTGCAACTGGCCTACCAAACATGGTCGACAATCTGGTTGTTATCAACCAAACCATGTTTACGCTAATTGCCACCGTAAGTTTAGTAACCGGTACCATGTTCTTGATGTGGTTAGGTGAACAAATTACAGAGCGCGGAATTGGTAACGGTATTTCGATACTGATTTTTGCAGGTATTGTTGCTGGATTGCCTTCTGCAATCGGTCAAACAATCGAGCAAGCGCGTCAAGGTGAATTGCATGTACTTCTTCTGTTGCTAATCGCGGTATTAGCTTTTGCAGTAATTTACTTCGTTGTTTTCATGGAACGTGGTCAACGCCGAATCGTCGTTAACTATGCGAAACGTCAACAAGGTCGTAAAGTGTTTGCTGCGCAAAGCTCGCACTTGCCTCTTAAAATTAACATGGCAGGTGTAATTCCAGCGATTTTTGCATCAAGTATTATCTTGTTCCCAGGAACATTGGCTCAGTGGTTTGGTCAAAACGGTGAGAGCAGCGCGTTCGGTTGGTTAACTGACGTGTCTTTGGCTCTTAGCCCTGGTCAACCGTTGTATGTAATGCTTTATGCAGCAGCAATTATCTTCTTCTGTTTCTTCTACACGGCGTTGGTTTTCAACCCGCGTGAAACAGCAGATAACTTGAAGAAGTCTGGTGCATTCGTACCCGGTATCCGCCCAGGTGAGCAGACAGCGAAATACATTGATAAAGTAATGACACGTTTAACCCTTGCTGGTGCACTGTACATTACCTTTATCTGTCTGATTCCCGAGTTCATGATGGTCGCGTGGAACGTACGTTTCTACTTCGGCGGTACATCGCTACTAATCGTAGTTGTTGTAATTATGGACTTTATGGCACAGGTACAGACTCATCTGATGTCTCAACAGTATGATTCTGTGTTGAAGAAAGCGAATCTGAAAGGCTACGGCCGTTAATCCGGCGGTAGACTCAGTTTCATTTACGGAGTTTAGCAATGAAAGTTCGTGCTTCCGTTAAAAAAATCTGCCGTAACTGTAAAGTAATCAAGCGTAACGGTGTCGTTCGCGTGATTTGCAGTGAGCCAAAGCACAAACAGCGCCAAGGCTAATTAGCAGAAATTTTTACTTGAAAATGAAGGTTGGGTCGAGTATATTCCTCGGCCTACCTTTTGCGTGCAAAAGAAGTAGTATTCCGCAGCGTATCCATAACGGGCTTTGCTGCGGCTAATTCTTTTATAGAAACACTTAGGAGTGAATAATGGCCCGTATAGCAGGCATTAACATTCCTGATCAGAAACATGCAGTAATCGCTCTAACAGCGATCTACGGCATCGGTAAAACTCGCTCTCAAGCTATCCTAGCTGAAGTGGGTATTGCTGAAAATGTTAAGATCAGTGAACTAACTGAAGAGCAGATCGATCAACTGCGTGATGGTGTAGCTAAGTACACTGTAGAAGGTGATCTACGTCGTGAAGTATCTATGAACATCAAGCGTCTTATGGACCTTGGCTGTTACCGTGGTCTTCGTCATCGTCGCAGTCTACCACTACGTGGACAGCGTACTAAAACCAACGCTCGCACCCGTAAGGGTCCGCGTAAGCCGATCAAGAAATAATCGGGAAGGTAGAGTACAATGGCTAAACAACCAACTCGCGCTCGTAAGCGCGTACGCAAGCAAGTTGCAGATGGCGTTGCGCACATCCATGCTTCTTTCAATAACACAATCGTAACCATTACTGACCGTCAAGGTAACGCTCTTGCATGGGCTACTGCAGGTGGTTCTGGTTTCCGTGGTTCTCGTAAGTCTACTCCGTTCGCTGCACAGGTTGCTGCTGAGCGTTGTGCTGAAATGGCTAAAGAATACGGCCTAAAGAACTTGGAAGTTATGGTTAAGGGTCCTGGTCCAGGTCGCGAATCTACTGTTCGTGCACTAAACGCCGCTGGTTTCCGCATCACAAACATCGTTGATGCTACACCAATCCCTCATAACGGTTGTCGTCCACCTAAGAAACGTCGCGTATAACGTTTCTAGGACAATTGGAGAAGAATCATGGCAAGATATTTGGGTCCTAAGCTGAAGCTTAGCCGTCGTGAAGGCACTGACTTATTCCTTAAGTCTGGTGTTCGCGCGATCGATACCAAGTGTAAAATTGATAACGCACCAGGTGTACACGGCGCTCGTCGCGGTCGTCTATCTGAGTATGGCGTTCAGCTTCGTGAGAAGCAAAAAGTACGTCGTATGTACGGCGTTCTAGAAAAACAATTCCGTAACTACTACAAAGAAGCTGCTCGCCTAAAAGGCAACACTGGTGAAAACCTACTTCAGCTTCTTGAAGGTCGTCTTGATAACGTAGTTTACCGCATGGGCTTTGGCGCAACTCGCGCAGAAGCACGTCAGCTAGTTAGCCACAAAGCTATCCTAGTAAACGGTAAAGTTGTAAACGTTCCTTCTTTCAAAGTAGCGGCTAATGACGTTGTTTCTATTCGCGAGAAAGCTAAACAGCAAGCTCGTATCAAAGCAGCTCTAGAAGTTGCTGAACAACGTGAAAAACCAACTTGGATTGAAGTAGATGGTGGCAAGATGGAAGGTACATTCAAGCGTATGCCTGAGCGTTCTGATCTATCAGCTGACATCAACGAACAATTGATCGTCGAGCTTTACTCTAAGTAAGGTTTAAACTAAAGAGAGGACACAATGCAGGGTTCTGTAACAGAATTTCTTAAGCCACGTCTAGTTGACATCGAACAAATCAGCTCGACTCACGCAAAAGTAACTCTTGAGCCATTAGAGCGTGGCTTTGGTCATACTCTGGGTAATGCACTTCGCCGCATCCTTCTATCTTCTATGCCAGGTTGTGCTGTAACAGAAGTAGAAATTGAAGGCGTACTTCATGAGTACAGCACGAAAGAAGGCGTTCAAGAAGATATTCTTGAAATTCTTCTAAACCTTAAAGGTTTGGCTGTGCGCGTTGCCGAAGGCAAAGATGAAGTGTTCATTACTTTGAACAAATCAGGCTCGGGCCCTGTGGTTGCAGGTGACATCACCCATGATGGTGATGTAGAGATCGCTAACCCTGAACACGTAATTTGTCACCTAACGGATGACAACGCTGAGATCGCAATGCGTATCAAAGTTGAACGTGGTCGTGGTTATGTTCCAGCTTCTGCGCGTATCCATAACGAAGAAGACGAGCGTCCTATCGGTCGCCTACTAGTAGATGCTACTTACAGCCCAGTAGACAAAATTGCCTACGCTGTAGAAGCAGCTCGTGTAGAACAGCGTACTGATCTAGACAAGCTTGTTATCGATATGGAAACAAACGGTACTCTAGAACCTGAGGAAGCAATCCGTCGTGCAGCTACAATCCTAGCTGAACAATTGGATGCATTCGTAGATCTTCGTGATGTACGAGTTCCTGAGGAGAAGGAAGAGAAGCCAGAATTCGATCCGATCCTACTGCGTCCTGTAGACGATCTTGAACTAACAGTTCGCTCTGCTAACTGTCTGAAAGCAGAAGCGATTCACTACATCGGTGATCTAGTACAACGTACTGAGGTTGAGCTACTTAAAACGCCTAACCTTGGTAAAAAATCTCTTACTGAGATTAAAGACGTACTTGCGTCACGTGGTCTGTCTCTGGGCATGCGCCTAGAAAACTGGCCACCTGCATCAATCGCTGAAGATTAATCGATACTAGTTAGAAGGATTAGGTCATGCGCCATCGTAAGAGTGGTCGTCAACTCAACCGCAACAGCTCACATCGCAAAGCGATGTTCAGCAACATGGCTAGCTCTCTAGTACGTCATGAAGTTATCAAGACTACTTTGCCAAAAGCAAAAGAGCTACGTCGCGTAGTTGAGCCTTTGATTACACTAGCTAAGACTGACAGTGTTGCTAACCGTCGTCTAGCATTTGCACGTACTCGTGACAACGAAGTAGTTGCAAAACTATTTAACGAACTAGGTCCACGTTTTGCTGCTCGTCAGGGCGGTTACACTCGTATCCTAAAAGCTGGCTTCCGTGCTGGTGATAAAGCTCCAATGGCTTACATTGAGCTTGTAGATCGCCCAGCTGCTGAAGAAGCTGCTGAGTAATCAGTTCGTAAGAACGAGAAAGCCGAGCATTAGCTCGGCTTTTTTGTATCTGTAATTCAGTAAACCTTTATATCCAGCCTGCATTTATTTCAACCGATGCAGGCTGGCAATTTAAAAAGTGATTATCACTTACCCTTATTTACTAGTATTCCACAACCCGCCCAACGAACTTAGAAGCCCTTCGCTAGCGCCTTGCTTGTTCAAGTAATCCAAGATTACTGGAGCAAACTGACTGATCATAGATGGGTCTAAACCTAACGTATCGAATGCACTTTTTACTGCACTGATATTCTCAATATTTCCTAGTAAGCTTTGTGCTCCTTGCAAGTTTGAAAGTCCAGGAATCAAAGACTGTAATTCACTACTATTTTCTTGCGAAAGCTGGCTTTGAGCCAAAGCGAGTAGTGCACCACTGCCTCCGGCTGCTTGCTCAGTGGATACTGGTAATTGGCTAGTTAGCATGTCTGTTAATGGAGACGACTCGGTGTTCAAGCTGCTGCCGACCATGTCCATCAGGCCACTTTCTTTACTTTTTTGAGTGACTGAATCTAAGAATGCGTGCGCACTACCAATGTTGATTGATAGGAGTGCTAGAGTTAGGAGTGTTTTACGCATAGTACCTCCAAAGGTTGAGCGTTTTTTAAAAGTGATTTTATTTTTAAAGGCTATCAGAGTGAAAGGTTCAGAGGTGAGAAAGTTTATTCAGTTTAGACAAAAAAACGGCGCTAGTGCGCCGTTTTATTTAATCATAATTGAAAATGGTTTCAATTAGATAATATCTAATAGTTCTACTTCGAAAACTAAAGCTGCAAATGGAGGGATAGCCGCACCAGCGCCACGCTCACCGTACGCAAGATCTTGTGGTACGTATAGCTTCCACTTAGAGCCAACAGGCATTAGTTGTAGTGCCTCTACCCAACCTTTGATTACACCTGTAACAGGGAATTCAGCAGGTTGACCGCGAGATACAGAGCTATCGAATACAGTACCGTCAGTTAGCTCACCGTGGTAGTGAACGCGAACTGAGCTTTCTGCTGTAGGAACTGCACCAGTACCTTCAGAAATGATTTCGTACTGAAGACCAGAGTCTAGAACGTTAACTTCAGGTCGTAGAGCGTTGTCTTTTAGGAACGCTTCGCCTTCTGCTGCCGCAATTTTTGCTGCTTCTTGGCGAGCTGTTTCTGCACGAGTGTGAAGTTCTTGTAGTGCTTTGTTGATTTCATCAATTTCGATTGATGGCATGTCACCAGTTAGTGCTGTTGCAATACCCGCTGCGATAGCATCAACGCTAAGACCTTCAAGACCAGAGCCTGCAAGTTGCTGACCCATTTGCAGACCAATGCCGTAGCTTGCTTTTTGTTCTGCAGTTTCAAATTTAATTTCAGACATGAATGTCGCTCTTATTAGGAGTGATAAAGGTAACAGGATATCAGTTTCGAGCTTAGGTTTAAATGATTGCGACTGAATGCTTAATTGAGGCGGCCAGGTTGTGACTTATCTCTTACTCCAAGTGAAATTTCTGCTAATTTAATCCCAATTCCATTTTAGTTTGGTGAAAAACATATACTCTCCGCGTCGGTATTTTTATACTGACCGTAGAAGTATTAAGGGACTCATTACAATGAATCGTCGCAGAAAGAAAAAGCAGCAAGTCGACTATGTCGAATTGGTTAAACAAAAATTCGCTGCTATCGACTGGAAGCAGCCGTTCAACAAAGAGCAATGGTTGGAGCGTATACAGCCTGTTAAGCAGTTTTGGTTGCGTCTGCCTAAATTTCATCAGCGTGCTTTGATGGTCTTAGTGCCATTGATTCTGGTACTCCTTGTTATTCCTTTGCCAAATAAAACAGATCAACCAGTTGAGCAGACTGAGGTCGATCATCAACGCGTAGCGATTGAGCTGAACGCGCAGAGTTTAAGCCAGCAGAGAACCTCTCAGAACTCTGGACCGAAATCTGAAGACTGGAAAGAGTACACGGTTAAAAATGGTGATACATTAGCGCAGGTTTTCAGAAGTAATCAGCTCTCTATGGCGGATCTTAGCGCTCTGGTCAAAATAGAAGGCAGTGATAAGCCGCTAAGCCAAATAAAGCAGGGACAGTTGATTCGCTTTAAGCTTAGTGACGAAGGCGAGTTAGATATGCTACAGCTGGAAAAAAGCGGGCGGTCCGTTATGTTTTTCCGTTTATCGGATGGGTCCTTTGGGCGTAACAAGTAAACGCTTCAAATGAAAAGACGCGAATATCGCGTCTTTTTAGTCGGTTTTTCATAGCGATTAGTTTTCATAGTAACCAATCGAGTTGAAGCTTATAGCGCTACGGATTCTTTCCGCATATCCACATGAGGGATACCATCTTCAAGATAGCACTCTGAGATAACCTTGAATCCATGACTAGCATAAAACTGGATGAGGTGTTCTTGAGCACCTATATCTATTGTCTGTCCTGGCCATAATGTTTCGCATTGTGCCAAGGCCTTGTCCAATAACTTATGACCTAAGCCACCGCCTCGCGCGGTCTGCTTTGTCACCACTCGACCAATACTCACATTGTCATACGTAGTGCCTGCGGGCAGTAATCTTGCGCAAGCAACCAGTTCATCACCGTGATAGCCTATTAGATGATAAACGCCTTCCAGCGTGTCCTTACCATCCAGTTCAGGGTAAGGGCAGGTTTGTTCAACAACGAATACATCCACACGCAATTTCATCATTTCATACAGCTGCGTGGTTGTTAGCTGAGCAAAGGGCAAAGTAATCCAAGTGAGCATGTTGTTATCCGTAATGAGAATAGAGTGACTGACTTTACTTTGTTTTGAGCTCATACTCATTAACAAAGGTTAATTAGCACTGGTTTTCCCACCAAATCTGGTGATAATGTGCCCTCTTTCCATCTCACCTGAGGATATCCCCGTGAGCAAACAAACATTCGATCAAGTTGGGCTTAACCCAGCGTTACTCGCCACACTTGATTCCCTGAACTATACCCACATGACGCCAATTCAAGCTTTGAGCTTGCCTGCAATCCTAAAACATCGTGATGTCATCGGGCAGGGTAAAACGGGCTCAGGTAAAACCGCTGCATTTGGTTTAGGGGTTTTATCGAACCTCAACGTCAAACGCTTTCGTGTCCAGTCATTAGTATTGTGTCCAACACGTGAGCTTGCAGATCAAGTAGCGAAGGAAATTCGTACTTTAGGTCGCGGCATTCATAATATTAAAGTGCTTACTCTCTGCGGTGGGATGCCAATGGGGCCACAAATTGGTTCGTTAGAGCATGGTGCGCATATCCTAGTTGGTACTCCTGGTCGTATTTTGGATCACCTTGAAAAAGGCCGAATTGATCTTAGCGAACTGAATACCTTGGTGCTAGATGAAGCTGATCGCATGTTGGACATGGGTTTCCAAGACGCATTAGATGCAATCATCGATGCAGCGCCAAAGCAGCGTCAAACTCTACTTTTCAGTGCTACTTTTCCAGAAAAAATTGAGCAAATTGCGCAGCGTATAATGCAGACACCGGAAGTGATTAAGGTGGAATCGACGCATGATACTTCAAGCATTGTGCAGTACTTCTATAAAGTTGAAGGCTCGGAAGCGCGTGATGAAGCGTTGGCGAATTTGCTGCTGACTCACCAACCAGAGTCCGCGGTTGTTTTTTGTAATACCAAAAAAGAAGTGCAAAGTGTCGCAGATGAGTTGCATCACAAAGGATTCAGCGTTATCGATATCCACGGGGACTTAGAGCAGCGTGAACGCGACCAAGCATTGGTGCAGTTTGCTAACAAGAGTGTGTCTATCCTTGTTGCAACAGACGTTGCGGCGCGTGGTTTGGACGTTGATAATCTTGATGCTGTCTTTAACTTTGAGCTATCGCGCGATCCTGAGGTTCATGTGCACCGTATTGGTCGTACAGGTCGTGCGGGTAGTAAAGGTTTAGCGTTCAGCTTTTTTGGTGAGAAAGACGGTTTACGTGTAGCTCGTATTGAAGAATACCTAGAGATGGACGTGGTACCAGCAACATTGCCTGCCAAATCAAATCAGCAGCCATACCAAGCGAAGATGGTGACGATTAACATTGATGGCGGTAAGAAACAGAAAGTACGACCGGGTGATATTTTAGGTTGTTTGACAGGAAAAAATGGTATTCCAGGCTCTCAAGTCGGAAAGATTCACCTGTTCCCTGTGCGCGCTTATGTTGCCGTCGAAAAATCTGTGGCTAAAAAGGCTCTACAAACCATTAGTAACGGCAAGATGAAAGGGCGCCAGTTCCGGGCGCGAATTCTTAAATAGCTCAAATAGCAGAGAAAAAGCTCTTCGTTTGAAGAGCTTTTTTCTTTTTTGAGTTTATTTGAGAGTGTGATCTTTGGTTAAGCGTGCTTTGATTCGACTCAAACTGATTGGCGTAATGCCCAGGTAGGCCGCAATTTGACTATCGGTAATACGTTGCTTTAAATCTGGGTAATGAGCGCAAAATAATTGATATCGTTCCTCTGGAGAGTAGAGCAACATAAAGCGTTCTTTATTCTCTTTATTAACCAGTTGGTTTTCGAGTAGCTTTAAGTAAATGGCGTGCTTTTCTGCTCGCCAGTGATGCAACGTTTCAATTGGCAAGCAAAATAGCTGACAAGCGCTCAGCGTTTCCAATAAGTAAGGCGAAGGTTGGTCCTTTATTATGCTCTCAAACCCGATAACCCAGTCCTTCTCCCAATAAAATTCTTTACTGAATTCTTTGCCGTGCTCCGTGAGATAGCTTGCGTGGCATAACCCCTCAATGATGAAGTAAAGGTGTGAGCTCAACTCCCCTTGGTGATTAAGAATGTGGCGTGTAGGCAGTTCGAGCAACTCACCATTTTCAATAAGTTGGTTTGCTTCTGTCTCTAAAAAGCCATGATTGACTAAGTCTGAAAAAAGATCGATGTGCATGTGATAACTCGGAAACGGTTTTCTTTATTTTAACGGGTTTTATTGATAACAAAAAAGCGGCTCATGAGAGCCGCTTAGTGTTGCTGTCAAATCAACCTTATTTATTCAGATCGATTTGATAAATTGCGAAACCAATGTCGTCTGTTGACACGCGTTTCATTGGGTATTGTCCTTTCTCTTTGATGAACTGCGCCGCTTTATCGCTAGGGGAGGTTTCGAAACGAATATCTAGCTTGTTATCGGACTTAATCGGTGCGAAAGACCAGTTGTTGTCAGCGCTTGGTGTCACTTCTCCTTTTTCTTCACTCACGCGAGAAATATAAGTGGCGACGACAGAGCGGTTTTCATCTGGTGCGTCAAACGCAATGAAATCTGGGCCTGTACCAGGGAAAGTATTGCTATAAGCACGGTAGTTATTGGTTGCGATGATGAAATCTTGCTTCGGATTGACAGGCTTACCATTGAACGTCAGGTTCACAATACGCTGAGAATCTGGATTAATCACTTTACAATCCGCATCGTACTTCGGCGGTTGGGTAACGTCGATTTGGTAGTTAACCCCATCAATAACATCGAAGTTGTAAGTACGGAAATTATCCCAATCAATCAAAGATTGCGGTTTAGGATTGCTGATGTCGATGTGGTTGAATTGACCCGCACTGCACTCTAGCCATTCGCGAACTTCTTTACCTTTCACTTTCATCGCAACCAAGGTGTTTGGATATAAGTAAAGATCGGCCGCATTACGGAAGGTGAGCTGACCGGATTCTACTTCTGTAAAGTTATTCGGATCGTTCTTACGACCGCCGACTTTAAATGGTGCTGCCGCACTCAGTACTGGAATGTCAGAAAGGTCTGGGTCGCCTTGAATAAAGCGTTCTACGTAGTCTTTCTGAGCAAGGTTAACGATTTGAATGGTGGGGTCGTCCTGCACTAATGCCAAGAAGCTGTACATGACATCATTTGCTTTGCCGACTGGTTGGTTTACAAATTCACGAGTGCCTTTGTGATCTTCTTCTAACGCTTTCACAATATCAGCATCGGCTTTAGCTAATGACTTCTTATTTACTTTATCGAAGATAGGGCGTGCTTCTGCTTGGCCTTCGACGACTTGCCATCTGCCGTCTTTCTCTTTCAGCATCAAATCCATCACACCTACGTGACTTCCCCAGCGGCCCGGCATCACGGACGTTACACCATTGATGGTCCCTTTATTTATATCAACACCAGGTAGGTTTGCGAAGTCTTTCCCTGGGAAGACGGCGTGAGAGTGACCAAAAGCAATCGCATCAATACCTTCAACTTCTGTGAGGTAGTAAACAGAGTTTTCAGCGCCTAGTTTGTATGGATCAGTAGAAATGCCCGAGTGTGGAATCGCCACAATCACGTCTGCGCCTTCTTTCTTCATTTGAGGAATCAGTTTCTCTGCTGTTTCCTTAATGTCTTTAGCAAAGACTTTGCCTTCTAAGTTCTTCTTATCCCACACCATAATTTGTGGTGGTACAAAGCCGATGTAACCCACTTTTATTTGATGCGCTTCGCCGTCTGTGTCTTTAAATGTGTGAGTTTTGATGAGGTAAGGCTTGAAGTAATGCTCACCGGTTTGTTTATCAAATACGTTTGCATTGATGTAAGGGAAGTTTGCCCCCTTCAACGTCGTTTGTAGGAAATCTAAGCCATAGTTGAACTCATGATTGCCAATGTTGCCCACATCGTAGTCTAGCTTGTTCATCGCTTTGTAGACTGGGTGCACGTCGCCGGGATTAATCCCCTTTGCCGCCATGTAATCGCCCATTGGGCTGCCCTGAATTAAATCACCGTTATCTACTAGTACCGTGTTTTCTGTCTCGGACTTAGCTTGTTTCACTATTGTCGCTGCGCGACTTAAACCGATTTGCTGTGATGGTTGGTCTTTGTAGTAATCGTAATCCATCACGTTGGTGTGAATGTCGGTGGTTTCGATAATACGAAGCTTGATGGTATCGGCCATTACTGGGCCAGCAAGCGTTAGCATGCCACTTAATACTGCGAGGGAAATAGGATGAACTGCCACTTTCATTTGGTGCTCCAATTCAATGATAAGGGGAAATCGTACTGCGTAATGTATCAAACACAGATGCAACTCGATGATAAAGATACAGAAAACTGTGAACATTAATCAGTTTACTGAACCTTATTCATATTAACCGCCGACTTTTTCACGCTTTTGAATGAGACCAAACAAAAACTTCTTAGCAGATTTTTGAATAAAAAATGAAATTTTAGAATTTCAGGTAATATAAACGCCCCGCCATAATGCTTGCATAACGATATCAATGGACGATGAGCAAGCACATGGCAACGAACGATTCAGTCACTTCTTTTCCTAAACCAAAGCCCCGGTTAGTTTCTGACAACCCAGTCGCTGGTGTTACTCGTTTTGCAAAGCAATCGCTACAGCCTGGTGAAGTCGCCTTAGTAGGTGCAGGACCAGGCGATCCTGAACTTCTGACGGTGAAAGCACTGAACTGCTTGCAGCAAGCTGACGTGGTTTTGTACGACTACTTGGTGTCTGAAGAAATCATGGCATTGATTCCAAGCGATACGATTTTGGTGTGCGTTGGGAAGCGAGCTGGGCATCACAGTGTGCCGCAGGAGAAGACGAATCAGCTTTTGGTGGATTTTGCCAAGCAGGGCTACAAAGTAGTGCGCATTAAAGGTGGTGATCCGTTTGTATTCGGTCGTGGTGGTGAAGAGTTAGAAGTGCTTGCAGATGCTGGCATTCGTTTTCAAGTTGTCCCTGGCATTACCGCAGCAGCTGGCGCAACCGCTTATGCTGGTATTCCACTGACTCATCGTGATTATGCGCAATCGGCCATCTTTGTGACTGGCCACTTGAAAGAAGAAAGTGATGAGATGGATTGGTCCACGTTGGCGCGTGGGAATCAGACTTTAGTGATCTACATGGGGCTGATGAAATCACACTATATTCAGAATCAACTCATTAAGCATGGCCGTTCAGCGTCGACTCCGATTGCCATTATTGAGCGTGGCACGCAGATTCAACAAAAAGTATTTACGGGAGAACTCTCCCAACTCTCTGATTTATCGAAGGAAGCACAGTCGCCATCTTTGATTGTTGTCGGAGAGGTAGTGCGACTGTCTCAAAAGTTAGACTGGTTTTTGTCTAGTACTGAATTCAACAAAAGTGCTATTGCCAACTCCATATAATTTCAGACCAAAGATTAGAGACGTAATGCGCCTTCAAGCTTAAAAAGGAAATACAAAACATGGACCAACAACGTTTAACTCACCTTAAACAACTCGAAGCGGAGAGTATCCACATCATCCGTGAAGTTGCGGCTGAGTTTGATAACCCAGTCATGATGTATTCGATTGGTAAAGACTCATCAGTGATGCTGCACCTAGCGCGTAAAGCTTTTTACCCAGGTAAGATTCCATTTCCATTGCTGCATGTCGACACCGATTGGAAGTTCCGCGAGATGATTGAATTTCGTGATCGCACCGCGGCCAAATACGGTTTTGAGCTTTTGGTACATAAGAATCCAGAAGGTCTAGCCATGGGCTGTAGTCCGTTTGTTCATGGTTCTTCTAAGCACACTGACATCATGAAGACTCAAGGCTTAAAACAAGCGCTTAACAAGTACGGTTTTGATGCGGCCTTTGGTGGCGCGCGCCGCGATGAAGAGAAATCACGGGCGAAAGAGCGCGTGTATTCATTCCGCGATAAGAACCATACATGGGACCCTAAAAACCAACGTCCTGAGCTATGGAAGACCTACAACGGTCAGGTTAATAAGGGTGAGAGCATTCGTGTATTCCCGCTGTCTAACTGGACTGAGCTTGATATCTGGCAATACATCTATTTAGAAAACATCGAGATCGTGCCGCTTTACCTCGCGGACAAACGCCCAGTTGTTGAACGCGATGGCATGCTGATCATGGTTGATGATGATCGTATGGAGCTTCAACCGGGTGAAGTGATTGAAGAGAAGAGTGTGCGCTTCCGTACCCTTGGTTGTTATCCATTGACTGGGGCCATCGAGTCTGAAGCAAACACTTTAACTGGCATTATCGAAGAGATGCTGGTGGCAACGTCGAGTGAGCGCCAAGGCCGAGCGATCGACCACGATCAGTCAGGATCGATGGAGCTTAAGAAACGTCAAGGTTACTTCTAAAGGATCTAAGGAAAGATAATGAACAGTGCAGTTGAAGCTCAATTAGCCGAGCTTGGTATCGAAGGCTATTTAACACAACACCAGTACAAGTCGTTACTTAGATTCTTGACTTGTGGCTCGGTGGATGACGGTAAAAGTACATTAATCGGTCGCTTACTCCATGACTCAAAACAAATTTATGAAGATCAGCTAGCGGCAGTGCACTCAGACAGCCAACGTGTGGGCACCACGGGTGAAAAGCCTGACCTTGCGTTGTTGGTCGATGGCTTACAAGCTGAGCGAGAGCAGGGGATCACGATTGATGTGGCTTACCGCTATTTCTCGACGCAGAAACGTAAATTCATCATTGCAGATACTCCTGGACACGAGCAGTACACACGTAACATGGCTACAGGTGCATCGACATGTGACTTAGCTGTGATTCTGGTTGATGCACGTAAGGGCATTCTCGATCAAACTCGTCGTCACTCTTTCATTTCCAACCTGTTGGGCTTGAAGCACTTTGTTGTGGCGATCAACAAGATGGACTTAGTGGATTACTCGCAAGAGCGCTTTGAAGAGATCCGCGACGAGTATTTGAAGTTCTCTGAGAATCTGACAGGAGATATTGATATTCAAATCATCCCGATCTCAGCGCTTGAAGGGGACAATGTGGTGGATAAAGGCCAAAACCTGACTTGGTTTAAAGGCCCATCATTGCTTGAGCTTCTTGAAACGGTCGATGTGGATCAAGAAAAAGGCGCGGGTGAGTTCCGCTTCCCTGTGCAATACGTTAATCGTCCTAACCTCGATTTCCGTGGCTTTGCGGGGACCATTTCTTCTGGTTCGATCAAAGTCGGTGATGCCATTAAAGCATTGCCATCGGGTAAAACGTCAACTGTGGCACGTATTGTGACATTTGATGGTGATATTGAAGAAGCTCGTGCCGGATTAGCTGTCACTCTGACGCTAAGCGATGAGATCGATATTAGCCGTGGAGATTTGATTGTTCTAGATAATGCTCAAGTGGAAACCACAAACCATTTGCTTGCCGATGTGGTGTGGATGACAGAGCAACCCCTGCAACCGGGTCGTGACTATGACATCAAAATCGCAGGTAAGAAAACCGTAGGTCATGTTGAAGCGATTCGTCATCAATATGACATTAATAATCTCTCGACTCATAGCTCGGCAGAGCTGCCATTGAATGGTATTGGTTTGTGTGAATGGTCTCTTAATGAGTCAGTCGCGCTGGACAATTATCAAGACTGTGCAGATACCGGTGGCTTTATCATTATCGATCGTCTGACGAACGTGACGGTTGGTGCCGGCATGGTTAAAGAGAGCCTCGCCGTGGTTGAGCGCGATTTGACGGACATCTCTGCGTTTGAAGTTGAGCTTAATGCGCTTGTCCGTAAACACTTCCCACACTGGGAAGCAAAAGACGTCAGCCAGTTTCTGAAAAAGTAACTGGCTCACCCAAGTACGATAATTTCAGGCACTGTTTGCTGTTGTACTTGGGGTGTCGCTACCTAACTGAATTGCGAAATGTCGTTAGGTATTCTCCTAATACCAGAATGCTTCGGTGGAGCCCAAGAAACCGAGCATTCTGATGTTCTTTTCGCTTGCGCTGATTTTTGTCTGTTTGCTCGTTTGTCGGTGATTCATGGATAAATGAGTCGTTGTTGTGCCCTTTAGGGCTATTTGGTAAGGAAAGGCTATGTGGGAACAAGGGTTTGTGTTAGCGATTTTGCTTGGCATTATCACTTGCTTGCTTGTCACGAAAATTAAGCCTAGTTATGTCTTTGCGGGTGCCGCTTTTATTGCATTCATGTCTGGGATGATGGATTCAGCCACTATCGCATCCAATTTTACCAACTCTTCATTGTTAACCCTGGTTCTATTGATTCTTGCATCCTGTGCTCTAGAAAAAACACTGCTGATCAGTTGGGTGAGCCGAAGTATCTCTGAGGGCCAGTTAGGCAGCGTGATTGCTAAGCTCGGTGTATCGACAGCCTTGCTCTCTTCATTTACGAATAATACCGCTGTGGTTGTCTCATTGATTGGGGCGATTAAGCGTAATCAGCAGCATGCACCTTCGAAATTACTTATTCCCTTGTCTTACGCCGCCATTTTTGGTGGCACATTAACTTTGATTGGTACGTCGACTAACTTAATCATCAACAGCTTTGTCGAAGACGCAGGCTTACCGAGCCTGAGCTTTTTTACACCCACGATGATAGGTTTGGCTGTGCTGGTGGGAGGGATGCTGATTCTTATCCCGCTCAGCTACTTGCTACCGAATTATGATGATCAAAACCAAGAAGATTTACCTTACTTTCTTGAGTCTCGCGTTGAGCCAGGCTCACCGCTAGTTGGGCGTACGATCAGCGAGAATAATTTACGTGCGCTGCGCAAACTGTTTCTTGCAGAAGTGGTGCGCGATGGTGTTACTGTTTCTTCTGTGGGACCGGATTTTGTGCTCAATGCAAAAGACCGCCTGTTATTTTGTGGCGATGTTGAGAGCGTCGCGACCCTGCAAGAAATTCCGGGCCTCAAGTTGTTTGGTCAGCAGCACTTAAATGGGCAAAACTTTATCGAAGTTGTGGTGAGCTCGTCGGCGACATTTTGCTACAAAACCCTCAAAGAGAGCCGATTCCGCGACCGATTCGATGCCGTTGTTGTGGCGATTCGCCGAGGCCACGAACGCCTAGAAGGTGGCTTGGGTAGCATTACCTTAGCGCCTGGGGACACGTTAGTTCTGGTTCCAGGCAAGCGTTTTGAGTCTGAACGCCGAGCTCATCGTAAAGAGTTTGTTTTAGTGCATGACTTGGACTCTAGCGCTCGGCTTGATACGAATAAGTCTTCTATTGTATTACTGGGCTTTGCAGCCGTAATTGGATGCGCTCTATTAGAGTTAGTACCGATTATTAAAGGTCTAGCTGCGTACCTTATCGCGCTTATTGCGTTTGGTATTGTGCAGATTTCAGAACTGCGCCGCCGTTTTCCGATCGATATCGTCGTGATTGTCGGTTCCGCTTTGTCTATTGCTCAACTGATGATCTCTTCTGGATTGTCAGAAAGAATGGGAGTGATGTTTATTGAAGCGTTTAATGGCTGGGGAGTATTTGGTGCCTTGGTGGCGACTTATATCATGACATTGGTACTCACTGAATTGGTGACAAACAATGCCGCGGCTGCGCTTTCTTTTCCTATCGGCTATAGCATGGCGGTGGGTTATGGCGTGGATCCGATGCCATTCATCATGGCGGTTTTGTTCGGCGCGAGTGCGAGCTTTATCTCTCCCTACGGTTACCAAACTAACCTGCTGGTGTACAGCGTAGGAAATTACAAATTGACCGACTACGTGAGAATTGGAGTGCCAATTTCGATTGTGTACTCTGTATTAGTACTTACTTTGATCCCGGTCTTTTTCCCGTTTTAATTCCGATATTTACAAGGATACGTTATGACTGCCGAAACGACGGTAAAAGATGAAAACATTGTTTGGCACCAGCATTCGGTTGATAAACAGTTTCGTGCTGAATTAAAGAAGCAAAAACCTGCCGTATTGTGGTTCACTGGTTTATCTGGAGCGGGTAAATCAACCGTAGCAGGGGCGTTGGAAAATCGCCTTGCAGCATTGGGTTACCACACCTATTTATTGGATGGTGACAATGTACGGCATGGTTTGTGTAGCGATTTAGGTTTTTCTGAACAGGACCGTCGCGAGAACATTCGTCGCATTGGTGAACTGGCGAAGTTGATGGCAGATGCGGGTTTAATTGTTCTGTCGGCGTTTATTTCACCGCATCGTGCAGAGCGGAAGTTAGTGCGCGATTTATTGCCAGAAGGCGAGTTTATCGAAGTGTATGTCAATGCATCTCTAGAGGTTTGCGAAGGTCGAGATCCTAAGGGTTTATACCGTAAAGCCCGTGCGGGAGAGATTCCTAATTTCACTGGTATTGATTCGGAATATCAAGCGCCAGAGAACCCTGAAATCGATTTGCCCGCGGGAGAAAAGAGTGTCGATGAGCTGGTGGATTTGTGCTTAATCGATCTTAAACAACGCGGTGTGATCCGATAAAAAAGCATTTAGATCATAGGTGACCTAAAGCTCTTTGAGCAGCTTGAGAAGTATTTGGATCATAGGTGATCAAATGCTTCTCAAGCTGGCTAGACGGTATGATGAACCGTACTTTTAGCTTCACTATGGACACTAAACCTATGATTTAACAGTGCAAGCATCTGATCGTAGTATTCGGCATGTGGTTTGTTTCCGAGTAAGGTACAGAGCTCATTACCTGTCGGTGTGAAGCGGTAATATAAAAGGCGGACACCTTTACTGTTTACGTTCAGTGACAAGTTTTTACCTTGGTAGGTGAGGACCAACGGTGTCTCGATACTAATTTCGCCAGATTCAAGTTCGGCACTGTGCAGCAGCCCTAATTCAATTAAGAGCAACAAGCTTGAATACGGCAGTTGAAAACTTCCCATATTTAGGCTGTTAGCGACGTCTCGCTTGCCGAAGCTAAATATGCCTCCTTGGGCTTTGTAACCAATCAGCAGTTTTCTGCTGTGATCCCCTCCAAAACTGCACGCTAAAGAGGCGGCTCTTTGCAGAGTTTGTGCTTCCTTTGGTGACATATCCTTGAGGGTTTTCAACGCTTTCATGGACGTTGAACCCGGATTGGTCACTTCACGCTTCATCACTTGAGCCCATAGCTTTTGCATCGCGCTGTTATGGATGTCTTGAGCCATCTCAAAAAATCGATGCAACCAATCTTGGTCTGGCTCTCCCGCTGTCTCATCTCGGCATGAACTGTGCGCTAATTTTAAAATCTGTTCTAAGTTTTTTTGTCGCTGCTCTTGGCGTCTTTGCTCTCGCAATTGGGCTCTTTCAAACGCAGATTTGGCTGGCGGTTCGGTTTGCAGTAAGGCGTCAAGACCGTGTATTTGGGCAATGGTTTTTACCTTACTAGCACTGTCTTTTATGTAGCCTTGTTTCTTTTCTTGTTGCGTATTTTTTTTTGTGTCTGACTGATGTTCGATGACAACAGGTTGCTTTGTCGGGTCTGCCATTCGTTTTCCTACCAAGAACTGCGCGGTTCGCACGTTTAAATTTACACCTTATCTGACCAAGCGACCAGACAGGAGTTCTCAGTTTTTGAACGAATAGGGCTATTCAAAATGATAATGAGTTGTTAAAATTGTTATCGTTATTTTGGAGGGGCTATGAAGTTCTCAGAAGCAGGTAAACTCAAAAAGCACCTGTCGATAGCGTTTCTTTTGGTTATTTATGTGGGCGTGTTAGCGTATTTATCTCGTTATATCGTGTAGCACAAAGCTAAAAAAGGCGCCAGTGTGACGCCTTAGGTGTAGCGAGGCTTATCGACGACTTAAATTACATATCGTCGTAGGCTTCTATTTCTGAACCCTCAATAACGTAAGCCGTTTCTGCCAGTTCGTGGTTTATCGTCTCAGTTTTCAACGTTCCAACCACATATATGACATCCCACAGCTCTTGAACTGGCGCGCCTTTCGGAAACTTCACATAAATGATCTGGTTTGGAGGCGGTGGTGGCACGTGAATACAAGCTCCAAAGTATGGCACCAATAAAAACTCGGTGACGGTATCGGCATCACCTTCAAGTGGGATAACAAACCCTGGAATTTTAACTTGGCTTCCGTTCAGTTCTGGTCGAACATTACCAATCTTGGATTGCTGCGCTGCGCCACCACTGTGATCAGATGCGGGCATGCCTATACTGTCGAACAATTTACGCTCTTTTTCTGGAACAAGGTCAATCCAGTCAAGCTTTAATGGTTCTTCGCTGGCCATAACAGGCGCTGTGAATGCGACGACCAGCAAGCAACTTGCGAGTATTTTTTTCCACATTTTATTAAATCCTTATTGTCATTCCGTCACTCAGTGACTGTCGGTAGGCGCGGAGTGCGGGAATGAAACCAATCACAATACCAGCGCATTGTACGAAACCTAATAGCATCCACTCATAAGTAGATAAGATGCTTAAGGTGAGATGTATTCCATAGTGCTGTTGGATGATCGGCTGCGCGATAGCAAGAATGGCATACAGCCCAGTAACGCCAGTAATAATACCAGCAGCAGTAAGCAAGCTGGCTTCACTAATTAAGAGTGAGAAAACATGACGAGGCCTTGCTCCCATGGCACGCAAAATCGCCATTTCACGGCGGCGTTCCTGTAGGCTAGTTAATAGACTGCTTAACATACCTAACAACCCTGCAATCACGACAAAACCAGATACTGCCATTAGGGCTTGCTCTGCAACCGACATCATTCCCCATAACTCATGCAACGCAACGCCGGGCATAATGGCGCTAAGCGGCTCTTTGGGGTAGGTGTTAATTTGTCTTTGCAGGGCGAAAGTTTGAATACGAGATTTCAAACCAACGAGCATAGCGGTAATTTGTTTGGGCTGAAAGTCTCTGTTTTTGAGATCTTGTGCCTTGGGTGTCGGGCCCAAACGCGCACCACTTTCCCATCCAACGTGAATGGCTTCGATGGCTTCCAATGATACATGGACAGTTTTGTCGACTGGTGTTCCTGTAGGTGCAAGGATACCGACAACTTTAAATGGCAGATTGTCATGACGGCTAAAGCCAACGTCGCTAATGCCGTGGGCAATGATGATTTCGCTACCGATATCATAACCAAGTTGTTTAGCGACATCAGAACCTAGCACGGTTTCAAATAAACCATTGAATTCTCTGCCCTTGCTAAATGTTAGTGGTTGCTTATTTCCAAACTTGTAATGCTCAAAGTAACTGTGATTGGTTCCCATAACTCGGAAGCCTTTATGCGAGTCGCCAAGCGAGATTGGAATAGCCCAATCGACTGAACGATGATTGGCAAACTCTTGGTAGCTTTTCCAATCGATGTTGTTGGTCGCATTACCAATACGAAACACAGAATAGAGCAATAGGTTCACTTGCCCAGAGCGTCCACCAATAATGAGGTCAGTGCCTGAAATTGTATTGGCGAAGCTATCCTTGGCTTGAGTTCGGATACGCTCGACGCCCAAGAGGAGTACCACTGAAATCGCAACGGTCATGATGGTTAGAATTGCCGTCGCTTTGCGGTTCATCAAGCTTTTCCAGGCGAGCTTTACAACAGTACTCATGATATGGCTCCTAGGCTAGATACTTGATTAATGTCGGGTAGATTGAGCGTGCGATCGAATAAGGGTTCGAGTGTTGGGTCGTGGCTAACGAATACCAGTGTGGCATTGGCTTGATTCGCTTGCTCCATAAGGAGCTCAATAAATGCTTTACGATTGTCATAGTCTAAAGCTGAGGTTGGTTCGTCAGCGATCACTAACTCTGGATGTCCTATCAGAGCTCGAGCCGCAGCCACACGTTGTTGTTGACCAATACTCAATTCAGAGACAGGGCGTGTATGAAGCTCGTTTGGCAAGTGCAGTCGTTCTAGTAGGGCCTGAGCCTGTTCATCTAACGTTTGAGATGAGGCACCTAAATGGGCACGGTCACGTCGTATTTTACTGAACTGACATGGCAATAGTACGTTTTCAAGTACGTTAAGGTACGGCAATAAATTGAACTGTTGAAAGATGTAGCCAATATGATTGGCGCGAAAGCGGTCTCTCTGACTGGCACTTAAACTAGCAAGGTCAGTATCGAGTACAGATAGAGAGCCTGAAGTTAATGTGTTAATCCCCGTCAACAAAGCGAGCAAGGTCGATTTACCGCAGCCACTTGGACCTTTGATAAACACATGCTCGCCTTGTGTAATGTGTAATTTGGGGATGTGGATGGTTGGGTTGGTTGAACCGGGCCAGAAAAATTGGGCATCCTCTAGCTCGACAACATTTGGTGTGGTTTCAGTCATATTAAATCACCAAAGCTGTGGCGTGTAAGTGGGTACTTACACGCCACTCGTGTTATTTGATTACGATTTGGGTGTTATCTTTGCTTAATTTAATTGCTGATTGCATGGTATCAGTGAATATATTGACGCTGATGGACTCTGTAGTTGGGAATTGGTTAAACCAATCGGTTTGGATTTGGCTAAGCTGATTAACTTGTTCGCAATTGAAGCGATATTGCACCGAAAATTCACCGTGACCGCCATGATCGTGCGCCTCATCATGATCGTCATGGTGGTCATGTTTATCATGATGTTCATTATGATCATGGTGTTCGTGTCCTTCATGATCGTGATGTGCATGGTCATCATGGTCGTGCTCACTATGATCATGTTCCTCATGAGTTTCGCTTAGGTTGTGGCTCACGTAAGCTTCTTCAACATTACAATCAGCTTGTGAGTTAATAGCGAACAATGCGTTGCTGTCTTCGAGTGTAGCGACGGCTTGTTTAAGCGCTTGCTCTTGTTGTGCGTTTTCTGGAGCATGTTCGAAACCCACAACATCAGCTCCAGGAGCTGTGATCTCTACTAACAGATCTTTGCCATCTTGGGCGATATTAAACTCGACGTGACCATGCACATGAGCACCATGCTGGCGGTATTCGTTTGCATTCGCTGCTGTCGATAAAGTGAGGCCAATAGCAAGGGCTAAAACGTGTTTTGATGACATTGTATTTTTCCTAATTTTACTGGCATTAACCAAAGGCGGTATTGCTCAGATTCGAGTTTCACTAAGTTATTGTTCCCTGACACACTAGGTGCGGAAATGAACTCAATAATTTTGAGTGTGGAATAGTTTGGAAATTAAGCAAAATAAGGAGGGGCACGAGCAGCGCCAAGAACTTCTTCGCCGTACACGAGATGCAAAAAAACATGATGATGCTGGGCGCGCGTAAAAGTCGGTGTAGAGAGGGTAGGTTGTACCTTTGCTATACCGTGCTGAACACCAGAAAATAATTGGCAATGATGATGGGTATGATGGTCGGGCGTCAGATCGACTTGATGAAGTACAACCGCAAAGTTCCAAGCGATCAGCAACGCAACACTGAAAAATAAAGCAGTGCGATACCAATATCTTAGTGTTTTTTGCTGGTGGTGGTACATCTGAGCTCCTCTTACCGACTGTTATAATATAACACCCATAATGAATAAAAGTTCACTCTTTTGTTGGCTAGCAGAAAAATTTAACTCCACACATACGTGCCGAAAAATATTGGTAATACTCTCTGATGAAAGTGTCGCACTTATAAAGAGCAGAGTTATCACTGCCCATGCTTCTAATCAAATTCATATAGCTCCTTACAACAAGAGCAAGGAGCCATTCAATGAAGCTAGATGTTCTGTTTAATAAGCTCAATGACTTTTGTTATCTCATCTTGCTCAAGTGCGCCCTCTTTGACGAACAGAATTTTGCCCGTTTTGTCTTGAACAATAATGGCCGAACTTTCTTCTTTCAGGTCCCAAGTATTAGCAACTACGCCATTTTCATCAAGAACCATGGATGACCAAGGAAACTCTTTTTTACTGTCTTGAGCTGAAGACTTCACGAAAGAGCCTGTCCCCCAAATTGCATCATCTTGGTTGATGATAGTCGTCGTCTGGTAGCTTTCTTGTGGAAAATTTGCCGCTGTTATTGCTGACATTAAAGGGGCATTCATCTCTTTTGAACTGCTACGGCCTGCAATGGCTTGAATGACACGAACTTTGCCTTGCATATGTTGAGTTGCCCAGGGTTGGTATGCAACGCCTTCGCCTTGTAAAACAATCTCGCCGTAAGCGGCAACATTGACAGGAGGAACGCTTTTTCCCACGGACAAGTTGTGTGCAAAGGTCAAGCTTGGCGTTAAGGCCAGTAATAGAGGTAGGAGAGTCTTAGTTTTCATATTGTTATATTCCGTACGAGGTTTGGAAGCTTCCAGTATATATCCAGATCCTAGAAATTTGTAGGACCGTTGATAACATTTATTTAACGTATGGAGTGGTGTAATCTTGCGTTATATTTAGAATTTGCTAAAATGAGTTCCGTCGCAAATTGCGCATTAAGATTGCAGAGGAAAAATAAGCAATCCGTGTTTTCTCAAAGGAATTGAGGTGAGTTATGCTACGTGAGTTTGCTGTATATCGACCATTACAAGTGGCCCGTTTTGTTAAAACGTTGTTCAAAGGTCAATTTTTTATTGTTGGGGTTGGCTGTTTTCAGTTCGACAATGGCAAAGTGTTACTACCTGACGTCAACGATCATAAAAGGCTCACCATCTTTAAAGAAGTCAACCAAGTGATAGCATCATTATCGGCTTAGTTAGCTTGGTACCCACTTAGATTTAGAAAAGAGCGACCATATCGGTCGCTCTTTTTGTTGCTGGTTAGGTTTATCCTTGGAGGCTTGGTGGGAAGCAAACTCCCGTTCCTCCGATGCCACAGTAACCATCAGGGTTTTTCGCCAAATATTGCTGGTGGTAGGTTTCCGCAAAGTAATACGGACCTGCTGGTTGTATTTCGGTGGTGATGTTCGCGCGTTGCTCTTCTTGCAGTGCTTGTTGATACAAGAGTTTCGATTTCTCTGCGCTCTCGAGCTGCTCCGTCGAATAAGTGTAAATTGCTGAACGATATTGAGTACCTAAGTCGTTACCTTGACGCATTCCCTGAGTTGGGTCGTGTTTTTCCCAAAAAACAGCCAGTAGCTTTTCTAATGAGATGACGCGTTCATCGAAAACGACTCGTACGACTTCTGTATGACCCGTTTTACCTGTACAGACCTCTTCATAGGTGGGATTGGGTGTGTACCCCCCAGCGTAACCGACCGAAGTAGATACAACGCCGTCGAGTTGCCAAAATACGCGCTCAGCGCCCCAAAAACAGCCCATTCCGAGCAAAATCTGCTGTTGGTGTGACGCCAGAGGCGCCTTTAGGTTAGATTTATTTACAAAATGATGATCGTCAATCTGCATTGGTTGATCTCTACCTGGCAAGGCATCTTCTATACTGATCAATGTTTGTTTGTTGAGCATGGTATTTGTCCTTCAATACGTGTCTTAAATTTGCGAACTTTTTCATTTCGTCTGTATCTGATGCTGTGATGACATAGACCGCGTTAAACCTATTAATATTACAGACTTAGAATCTAATTGGCGTTATCATTATTTACGTTTACTTAACCTCATTCAGCCATAAAAGCATGATAAAAAAAGCTCTCCCCACCATTGTTGGCCTGTTTGCCTTTTCTCATGGTGCCTATGCCGATGTTTCTTTGACTTTGAAAGGCATTGATGGCGCTTTAGAAGAGAATGTCAGTGCGTATCTATCATCTATTCCAGAGAAGGATTACTCCACTTCTCTGCGTTTTCAAGCGAGATTAGATCAAAGTATCACTGAAGCGCTTAACGCGCTTGGGTATTATCATGCAAAAATTTCATACTCTATTCCTGAAGCGAATGATGAGTTAATTGTGCTCATCAAGCCGGGCTTGCCAGTGAAAGTGAAAGTCATGGATGTGGTCATCACTGGAGAGGCCAAGGACGATGAAGAGTTTGCAAAACTTATTGAGCGCTCTCCGCTCAAAGTTGGCCAAGTTTTGAATCAAGGCCAATACGACAGCCTTAAGTCAGGCATTCGTAACTTGGCGCTTCAGCGTGGTTACTTCAATGGTGAGTTTACGCTAAGTCGATTAGAGGTTATCCCTGATCTGAACGAAGCTAATGTCCGTTTGCACTACAGCAGTGGAATACGTTTCAATTTTGGCGACGTTTCTTTTATTGGCAACCACATCTGGGAAGACCGTGTCGCATCACTACAACCTTTTAAAGAAGGGGACCCATACAACGTTTCGAAGCTGGGCGAGTTTAACCAGAAGCTATCAAATACGGAGTGGTTTTCCTCAGTTTTTGTTGAGCCTGAATTGGATAGGCTTGATGATGGCCGAGACTTGCCAATTAAAGTGTCTTTATCTCCTGCTTCGAAGAATCAGATCGAGACGGGTATTGGTTACTCAACGGATGTCGGCGTTCGAGGAACGTTGAAGTGGAAGAAACCTTGGGTGAGCTCCCGAGGACACAGTTTCAACACTGCTTTATCCCTATCTAAGCCAGAGCAAACCGTGACTGCTTCTTACAAAATTCCTTTAGAAGATGTCGCTAACGATTATTATCAAGTTCAATATGGGCTTAAAAACCTAGACAACCGTGACACGCAGAGTATCGAGTCTAACCTTGCAGTGGAACGTCATTGGTTAGCAGACGGTGGTTGGCATAATACCGTTTATGTTCGTCATTTGTACGAAAGCTTTACGCAAGGTTTACAAGATGATGAATTCAACTTCGTACTTCCAGGTGCGACATTTTCTCGGACTAGGGTTCGAGGGGGCAATATGCCAATGTGGGGAGACAAGCAAAGCATCACTATTGAGTATGGTGATACCGCTATGCTTTCTGAAACTAGAGTGCTCCGCTTAATTGGCTCGACTTCTTGGATTCGTGGTATTGGAGAGAATCATCGTGGTTTGTTCCGCTTAGAAGGTGGTGCGAATATTACCGATGAACTTGAAAAGCTATCACCGTCGCTGCGTTTCTTCGCAGGTGGTGACAATAATATTCGTGGTTACGGCTATGAATCTATTTCACCTGTGGATGAGAGTGGTGCTTTGACGGGTGGTAAATACATTGTTAGCAGTACATTAGAATACCAATATCGTGTTTATGGAAACTGGTGGGCTGCAACGTTTTACGATATTGGTGATGCGTTTAATGAAACACCAGATTGGAAATCAGGTGCTGGTGTTGGTATCCGCTGGGCGTCTCCGGTGGGCCCTGTTAGTTTTGATTTTGCATGGGGGTTGGATGCAAAACCAGAACGAGAGTTTCGTATCCACTTCTCATTGGGGCCTGAGCTATGATCAAAATGATGTTTAAGTGGACCAAATGGCTGTCGCTCAGTTTGATTGGTCTATTGCTGTTGCTCATCATTATTGTCGCGACAGTTTTGTTTACCCACCCAGGCCTCAAATTTGCCTTGTGGGGAGCTGAAAAAGCATTACCACAATTGCAGATTGAAAAAGTGCAGGGTTCATTGTTTCCTCGCTTCGAACTGCATAACGTCAGTTTTGTCGATGAGTCTTTGAATATCGACGCCAAAGTCGAGCGTTTAGCTTTGGCAGTGAACTTCCGCTGTTTCTTTGACCCTAAGGTCTGTGTCGATGAGTTAAGACTGCAGGGGCTTGACTTTAAGATGCCAGAGCTACCGCCAGCAAGCGAGGAGCAAGAGGAAACACCACCACTGCGTTCTATCAGTACGCCAGTGCCAATTTTTGTTAATAAAGTCAGCTTTAATGACATCAACGTCAATGTGCTGGGCAATCAAATTGATTGGCAAACGTTCTCGACCGCTTTGTCGATGCAAGGTGATCGTTTGGTGATCGCACCTACCGCGTTGAAAGACATTAATGTTGCGCTCGCACCAAGTGAAGCGGCCCCAGAAGCGGTTGTTGAAGAGCCGAAAGAGGCCGATGCTACGCCGCAAGATATTGTGTTACCCGAAGTATGGATTCCACTGACGGTGGAAGCGCGTCGTCTTGATATTCACAATTTCAAACTGGCAGGTGAAACGCCAGTGATCGTCAATCATCTTGGTTTGGTTGCAAGAGCAGGCGGTGAGCGTGTTGATGTCAAAACGTTAGAGCTCGACATGCCAGAAGTGGAAGGCAAGTTGAGCACACAAGTGACGCTTTCTTCTGATTACCCTATCAAAGCGCAACTGGACGCGTTAGTGAAGCAAGCGGATGCGAAGGGACAAAAACTGTCGCTTTCGGTCTCGGGTTCGGTTGGTGATTTGTCACTAAATGCTACGCTTTCTGAGCTTGTACAAGCGGAGATCAAAGGTGATATTCAACCGCTTAAAACGCAGTTACCGTTTGATGTCGCGATTAAAAATGTACAGGCGCAATGGCCGCTATTTGGACAAAGCGATTACCAGGTTTCTGTACCAAGCTTGGTGGCAAAAGGCTCACTTGATGGCTACGAAGTCGCATTAGAAACCAAAGCTTCGGGCAAAGATATTCCCGCCGTTGATGTCGCACTAAACGGCAAAGGTACGTTAGAGCAAATTGACCTCGAAAGCCTTGTAGTGAAAACCTTAGGGGGCGAACTCTCTGGGAAAGTCATGGCCAATTGGGCCGCGCCAATCAACTGGCAAGCTGACTTAAACCTGAAGAACATTCAACCAGGATTGCAGTGGAAAGAAGCCGAAGGGGATATCAGCGGTAATCTTTCGACTTCGGGGTCGTTAACAGAACAAGGTGGTTGGCAAGTCAGTTTGCCTAAGTTAGACATTGACGGCATTTTGCGAGGGTATCCGCTGAATGTTGAAGGGCAACTTGAAGCGTCTGATAAGAACGGCAAAGGCGAAGACATCCAACTTACCACTCAGGGTTTAGCGCTTTCTCATGGCCCGAACCAACTGAGTGCAAAGGGTAAGATCGATAAGCAAATTCTGATGGATGTTGAGGTTAACTTCCCTGATTTTGCAAAAAGTGTTCCGGACCTTGCAGGTAAAATGCAAGGTAAAGTCGCACTACGTGGTAGCTTGAAAGAACCAGACATCAATCTTGATCTCGCTTTAAATCAGATAAACTGGCAGCAACAGGCGAACGTAGAAACGATCACCTTAAAGGGTGATGTGAAGCCTCTGCCAGCACCAAAAGCGAACATAAGCCTAATTGCGAACAACATTACCTATGACGACATAAAAGTTGATAGTGCTGACCTTGAAGTCTCTGGGGATGAAAAACTGCATCAACTGACGCTCGATGTAGTGTCTGACCTAGTGTCGACCAGTTTAGAAATTGAAGGGACATTCCAGCAGAAACCAGAAATGATTTGGGATGGGGCGCTGCGCCGCTTGACGCTGAGCTCGCAACAAGGCCCGTGGGCGTTGCAAAAATCGACCGCGGTGAAGGTCAATATCGACAAACAGATCGCGAACGTTCAAGCGCATTGTTGGTTGCAAGCGGAGTCGAGCGTATGTCTAACCGAAGACATTAGTGTCGGTAAGAGTGGCCAGGCGAAGTTAGCCATCAATGATTTTGATTTTGACCAAATCAAACAATTCCTGCCGCCAGAAACCAAGCTGCAAGGCTCGGTTAATGCACAGGCTTTTGCTAAATGGGCACCAGAGAAAAAGCCTGAAGTAACCTTAAGTGTCAATATGCCAAAAGGCCAAGTTGAACAAGCGCTTGAACAGCCAATTAAAGTCGGTTGGGAAAGCTTCAACTTTAAAGCAGCATTAGCGAAAGACAAGCTTGATGCCGAGTGGCTATTTGATGTGAAAGATAACGGTGACTTGTCTGGTAAGGTTTCTTTACTGAATGTCTCGTCTGAAAAGCCCACTATTGATGGTAAGGTTTCACTCTCTACGTTCCACTTGGACTTCTTGGCACCGTTGATTGGTGAGTACAGCTTGTTTAAAGCAAACATGAATACTGACCTAGCGATATCAGGTGAAGTTATGCATCCGAAGGTGAACGGTCAGTTCTTGATTGACCAAATGAAGCTACAGGGTGAAGTCACACCGATAGATATAAACTCAGGGCAGGTCGTCATCAACTTTAAAGGCCATCAAGCGGACTTGGATGCCGGAATTTTAACCCCGGATGGTGAGTTGAACGTTACCGGTGATGCCGACTGGCAGGACTTACAGAACTGGCGCACTAAAGCGCGTGTATTTGCTAAAGAGCTCAATGTTGATGTGCCTCCAATGGTAAAAATCAAAGTTGAGCCTGACATGACAATAGATGTGACCCCTCAGCTTGCGAAAATTGAGGGTGATATTAATTTGCCATGGGGAAGAATTGTCGTCGAAGAGCTTCCACCAAGTGCAGTAGGCGTATCGAGTGATACCGTTATTCTCGATAAAAACTTGCAGCCAGTGGACGATGTGGCTGCGATGCCGTTTGATGTGGAAACGAACATCAACATTAAAATTGGTGATGACTTCCAACTTGCCGCTTTTGGCTTAAAAGGTGGGTTGAAAGGGAGCCTAAACGTGACACAAAAAGACAAAGGTCCGTTCATCGTTGGTGAAGTGAATGTTGTCGATGGTTCTTATCGTTCGTTTGGTCAGGACTTATTGATTAAAGAAGGTAAGATTCTGATGAATGGTCCACCAGATCAACCTTACTTGTCTATCAAAGCGATTCGTAATCCAGACAATACCCAAGATGATGTCATTGCAGGGGTACAAGTGTCGGGCCCAGCATCTGATCCGAGTATAGAAATTTTCTCAGAGCCCGCGATGAACCAAGCCAATGCACTTTCTTATCTACTTCGTGGTCAAGATATTGATGGTGAAGCCGGTGGTAATGCAATGACTACTACCTTAATTGGTTTAAGCTTGGCGAAGAGTGGGCGTGTGGTTGGTGAAATCGGTGAAGCCTTTGGCGTACAGGATTTACAGCTGGACACTGCTGGGTCGGGCGATGATTCGCAAGTGACGGTGAGTGGTTATATTCTGCCTGGTTTGCAGGTGAAATATGGTGTCGGCATCTTTAACTCCCTAGGTGAGTTCACTGTGCGTTACCGATTGATGCAAGACTTGTATTTAGAAGCGGTATCTGGTGTAGATAGCGCCGTTGACCTACTCTATCAGTTTGAGTTCGATTAAAGTGCTTTAACCTAAGCATACACAGTCATGACTAAGGAGTGGTTATGCAGCATTTGATTTTTGTCTACGGCACGTTACGCAAGGGAGAGTACAACCATCAGTATTTGCGCTCGGCGCAGTTTCTTGGTTTACATGAAACGGATGCTCAATTTGCAATGTATGACTTAGGCCCTTATCCAGCGTTGTCTGTTGGGCAACGCTCGATTCAAGGTGAAGTGTATCTGATTGATGATGAAACCTTATCTGAGCTAGATAGGTTAGAAGATGTGCCAGTGGAATATCGCCGAGAGAGCATCGCTACGCCTTTTGGCCAAGCTTGGATCTACTTATATCAAGATACTGAGCAATTAACCGAAGAAATCGCTTCCGGAGATTGGTGTCAAAAGGTGTGAGCTATACTGACATTATCAATAGCAACGAGCTAAACACTAAGGAGTCACGATGAAAGCATTCGTAATTGGAGTAATGGCGTTGCTTCTTGCTGCATGCGCACAAACAACACTACCGACTTCGAATAATGTGACCGATTGGCAAGTGTTTGGTAAGCAGTCAGCTTTAGATGGATTACGGGAGTTATCTGAGGAGCGAATTGCGAAGCTGGATGATGTTAACCATGCGACGCCAGAACTGATAATGGCTTATCAAGCGGGTTACCAGCAAGGCAAACAAGAGTATTGTGAGCAAAGTGCTTATATGCTCGGTGTTATCGGGCGGCCGTATTTTGGCATTTGTGATGATGTTGACCCCTTCTTTCAACATGACTACGACGCTGGACGAATGTCTTCAGCAGGCGCACCTATCTAGTTGACACAGGTAAGATGAAAGCAAAAGAGCTGCCCTAGAGCAGCTCTTTTTAATTTTGTATCAGCAGTGATACTTATTTTTTCTGAGCTCGCTCGTAAGATTCTAGGATTTCAGCTTTGGCGGCAGCAACATCTGCCCAACCATCCACTTTCACCCATTTGCCTGCTTCAAGCTCTTTGTAACGCTCAAAGAATTGCGTGATCTGCGCTTTCAGTAGTTCTGGGATATCGCCCACATCTTGGATGTGCTCGTACTCTTTCGAGATTTTTGAGTGGGGAACCGCAAACACTTTTGCATCTTCACCCGATTCATCTGTCATCTTCAAAACGCCAACAGGACGGCAGCGAATGACTGAACCTGGCATGAGTGGGTATGGTGTTGGTACCAATACGTCGACTGGGTCGCCATCAAGAGACAGGGTATTGTTCACGTAGCCATAGTTGCATGGGTAGAACATTGGTGCAGACATGAAACGGTCGACAAATACAGCACCAGAGTCTTTATCTACTTCGTACTTGATTGGATCTGCATTTGCAGGAATTTCGATAACGACATAGATATCTTCAGGCAGCGACTTGCCTGCTGGTACATGGTTTAAGCTCATTAGAATATTCCTTTTCATTAACGATGAGTCACACAAAAGCGGCTTCATCTGATGATAAATTCGCGTTTCACTTTAGCGACAAAAACGCGGCAGGTAAACACCTGCCGCGTTGGACAAAGGTCTGAAATTATTCTTCGTCGCGGTGCAGTTCAAGGAACTCTTCAACTTTGCGAACCATGTTCTTCGAACCCACAAAGAAAGGTACACGCTGGTGCAACTCAGTAGGCTTGATGTCCATAATGCGATTCACGCCGTCCGATGCAATGCCCCCAGCTTGCTCAATGAGGAATGCCATAGGGTTACATTCGTAAAGCAGGCGTAGCTTGCCTTGTGGGTGGCTTTGTGTGCTTGGGTAAAGGTAGATACCACCTTTCAGTAGGTTGCGGTGGAAATCAGCAACCAGCGAGCCAATGTAGCGAGAAGTGTATGGGCGACCGTCTTCTGGCACGTTTTCTTGGCAGTACTTGATGTACTTCTTCACCCCTTGAGGGAAACGAATGTAATTACCTTCGTTGATGGAGTAGATCTTACCATCATCAGGAATCATCATGTTTTCATGAGAAAGACAGAAGCTGCCGATAGATGGGTCGTAAGTAAAGCCGTTTACGCCGTTACCAGTTGTGTATACCAACATGGTGGAGGAGCCGTAAATTACGTAGCCCGCAGCCACTTGTTTGTGACCAGGTTGTAGGAAGTCTTCTTCAGTTGGTGGAGTACCGATTGGAGAAACACGACGGTAAATCGAGAAGATAGTACCAACAGAGACGTTCACATCGATGTTAGAAGAGCCATCAAGTGGGTCCATCAGTACTACATATTTGGCGTTTTGGTTGAGTTCTTTATTGAACGCAACTGCTTCGTCTTCTTCTTCACTGGCAACGCCACACACTTGATCACGAGCTTCGAGCGCGGCTTTGAACTTATCGTTCGCGTAAACATCGAGCTTTTGCTGATCTTCACCTTGGACATTTTCCGTACCTACAGCACCAGTGATATCACCGAGACCCGCTGCGTTGATTTCGCGGTTAACGATTTTTGCAGCTAAACGAATGGAGGCTAAAAGGGATGATAGATCACCGCTAGCGTGGGGGAAATCCGCTTGTTTTTCGACAATGAACTCGCCTAGGGTGCGCAGTCCTGACATGGTTAATCCTTACATTTTCATTTCATTGGGGGTAGTGCGCAAGTGAGCATCTCTTTATGGATGTTAAACGATTGCGCTGGATGTAAGTTTAAGTCGCAGATCTTTTTAATGGTAATGAAGTAACTGTTTGAGATCTCAATTTATTTGTAGACTTGTTTGAGGGATTCATCAGTAAGCAAGAGGTTGTACAGTCTGTGTTCAACCTTGTCATATTTGTGAAAGGGACTGCAAGAAGAAGGCTAAAGTCACTCGCTTTTCAGGCGGTAATCGCGATAATGAAAGCATTAAAAAACGCATTACAAGGTTTAGTTTATGCACATTCATATCTTGGGTATCTGTGGCACATTTATGGGCGGCGCAGCGATTCTAGCGCGCCAATTAGGACATAAAGTCACTGGTTCTGATGCCAACGTTTATCCGCCAATGAGCACACTGCTTGAGTCTCAAGGTATTGAAATTATTGAAGGCTTTGACCCGTCTCAACTCGACCCTCAACCAGATCTTGTGGTGATTGGTAATGCGATGAGCCGTGGCAACCCTTGTGTCGAGCATGTGCTCAACACTAACATGCGCTACACCTCTGGTCCGCAGTGGCTCAACGAGTTTTTGCTGCATGATCGGTGGGTATTGGCGGTATCGGGTACACATGGGAAAACGACCACGTCGAGCATGCTTGCCTGGATACTTGAAGATTGTGGTTATCAACCGGGTTTCTTAGTCGGTGGGGTACTCGGTAACTTCGGAGTGTCTGCTCGTTTGGGTGAAAGCATGTTTTTTGTCGTTGAAGCGGACGAATATGACAGTGCTTTTTTCGATAAGCGTTCTAAGTTTGTGCATTACCATCCTCGCACTTTAATCATGAATAACCTTGAGTTCGATCATGCTGATATCTTCGATGATCTAGAGGCGATCAAGCGCCAATTCCATCATTTAGTGCGAACGGTTCCCGGCAATGGCTTAATCTTAGCTCCGAAGCAAGACCAAGCTTTGGCGGATGTATTAGAGCGTGGTTGCTGGACAGAAAAACAGTTCTCTGGTGAGAATGGTGACTGGCAAGCGCACAAATTAGTGCTTGATGGCTCAAAATTTGACGTTGCGTTGAAAGGCGAGAAGGTTGGTACCGTCGAATGGAATTTGGTGGGTGACCACAATGTGGATAATGCGCTGATGGCAATCGCTGCTGCACGACATGTTGGAGTCACTCCGGATCTTGCTTGCCAGGCATTAGGGCGTTTCATCAATACCAAGCGCCGTTTAGAGCTGAAAGGTGAAGAACAAGGTGTGACGGTTTACGATGATTTTGCGCATCACCCAACGGCAATTGAACTTACTGTCGGTGGTTTGCGTAACAAGGTAGGTGAAAAACGCATCCTAGCTGTGTTAGAGCCGCGTTCTGCCACCATGAAGCGTGGTGTACACAAAAACACACTTGCAGAGTCACTACACAGTGCAGATGAAGTCTTCTTGTTCCAGCCAGATAATATCGAGTGGTCTGTGCAAGACATTGCCGACCAATGCACACAGCCAGCGTTTGTCGATGCGGATATAGATAACTTTGTAGCCAAGATCGTCGAACGTGCGCGACCAGGTGACCAAATTCTAGTCATGAGTAACGGTGGCTTTGGTGGTATTCACGGAAAACTTCTTGAGCAGTTAAAACAAAAAGCCTGATTGATATGCAAAACAAAACACAACCCTCTCATAAAAAAGCCATCACGTTGGCATTAACGGGGGCTTCTGGTGCTCCCTACGGCCTTCGTCTTTTAGAATGCTTGGTTGCGGCGGATTATCATGTCTACGTTCTGATTTCTTCGGCAGCTCGTGTTGTGATGGCAACCGAGCATAATCTTAAGCTGCCAAGTGGCCCAGAAGCGGCGCAGCAAGCATTGGTAGAGCACCTGAACTGCAATCGAAATAACATCACCGTTTGCGGTAAAGATGACTGGTTCTCGCCGGTTGCGTCTGGTTCTGCTGCACCAAAGCAAATGGTAGTTTGCCCATGCTCTGCGGGAAGCGTTGCGGCCATAGCACACGGTGTGTCGGACAACTTGATCGAACGGGCCGCTGATGTAGTAATGAAAGAGCGCGGGCAGCTGTTGCTCGTGGTTCGCGAAACGCCATTCTCAACGCTACATCTTGAGAACATGCACAAGCTATCGCAAATGGGCGTCACCATCATGCCAGCGGCTCCGGGTTTCTACCATCAGCCAAAGAGCATTGAAGACTTAGTGGACTTTATGGTGGCGAGAATTCTCGACCACTTAGGTATTGAGCAAGGTTTGGTGCCTCGTTGGGGTTATGACCAGCGTTCGTGAGCTGATTGTGTAACCACTCAAATACCTTTACAATCCATCCAACTCATCGGGGAGCAAACCCATTTAGCATTGAGTCAATCAATGCATTGGGGCGCTGAGACCTAAGCGTTTAACTAGGGACCCGTATTACCTGAACCAGATAATGCTGGCGTAGGAATTGAGTCTGGATATTGGAAGTCCTTAATAGCCGCCTCAAACCCTGTGCCGCTCAACTTATTTCTCTGAAATACTCATGGAGAGCGAGCAGTGAAACCCACTCTAAATCTGATTGCCCTAGCTGCAATTACTTCAACTTCAGCGTTTGCCGCTGAAAACACATTAACCATCTATACCTACGACTCTTTTGCCGCAGATTGGGGCCCGGGTCCTAAAATCGAGCAAGCTTTTGAAGCAAAATGTGGCTGTGACGTTAACTTCGTAGCGTTGGACGATGGTGTGTCGATTCTGAATCGTCTTCGTCTTGAAGGCGGTAATAGCAAAGCGGACATCGTATTAGGTTTGGATAACAATCTGATGGCAGAAGCGAAGAAAACCGATCTGCTTGCCGAGCACAATGTGGATACGGCTAACACAGTGTTACCAAACGGTTGGAGTGACACGACGTTTGTACCGTACGATTACGGCTACTTCGCGTTTGTGTACAACAAAGAGAAACTGGCTAATCCGCCGAAAAGCATGAAAGAGCTGGTGGAAACGCGCGACGATCTGAAAGTGATTTACCAAGATCCGCGGACTTCAACGCCGGGCCAAGGCTTAATGCTATGGATGAAATCTATTTATGGCGACGATGTGACGCAAGCGTGGCAGAAGCTAGCGAGCAAAACCGTAACGGTCACGAAAGGTTGGTCTGAGGCGTATTCTATGTTCCTCAATGGTGAGTCCGATTTAGTGCTTTCTTACACCACTTCACCTGCGTACCACTTAATTGCGGAAAACGATTCGAAGTTTGCTACGGCGAATTTTGCTGAAGGCCACTACATGCAAGTTGAAGTAGCCGCCAAAGTGAAAGGGGCAAAAAATTCAGAACTTGCTGATCAATTTATGAGTTTCATTTTAAGTGATGAGTTCCAATCGGCGATGCCAACGGGTAACTGGATGTACCCAGTCACTGACGTTGAGTTACCTAAAGGTTTTGAAACTTTGAGTGTTCCAAGCAAGTCGTTGAGCTTTAGTGCTGATGAAGTGGCAAAAATGCGTAAGTCTTGGATTCGCGAATGGCAAAGCGCATTGACGTTTTAGCTGACGTTTCCATCCTCATCTGAATGAGATAGGTTTTACCTTTGAATTCTGTTCCAAAAATAGGTTTAGGGGTCGCGATGATCATCGCGACCTTTGTTATTTCTGCCCTAGGTGCTTTGATTGTTCAAGCCCCTTCACTTGATGTGTCTGTGGTATGGGGCGACCCGTACTATCAACATGTCACCAAGTTCAGTTTCTACCAAGCGTTTCTTTCCACATTGCTCAGTGTTGGCTTTGCCATTCCAGTAGCGCACGCACTTTCGCGTCGCCAATTTATTGGTAAATCATTACTGCTTAAGCTGTTTGCATCGACACTGGTTTTGCCGGTTTTGGTTGGTGTTTTTGGGCTGTTAGCGATTTATGGCAACAGTGGTTTGTTGGCGCAGTGGTTGCAAAGTTTCGACACTAAACTGCCATTCTCTATTTACGGTTTGAACGGCATTTTACTCGCCCATGTGTTCTTTAATTTACCTTACGCGGCACGATTGCTTCTGCAAGCCTTGGAGTCTATTCCTGCCGAGCAGCATAAGCTTTGCGCGCATCTTGGGATGAGCCATTGGGATAAGTTTCGTTGGGTAGAATGGCCGCGTTTAAGGCAGCAGCTTCCCCACGTTTGTGGGTTGGTGTTTATGTTGTGCTTTACCAGTTTTGCCACTGTAATGGCGTTGGGGGGCGGGCCAAAATCCACCACCATTGAATTGGCCATTTACCAAGCGATTAAGTTTGATTTTGATTTACAAGCTGGGGCGTTATTGGCGCTGTGGCAGATGCTGTTATGTGGACTGCTTGCTATTGGAGTGCAGAAGTTAACAAGGCCTGTTTCTATCAGTGCTGGAAGCACATCGGTACAGCAATATTTAACGAAGGATCATGGGTGGTCAAAAGCTTGGGATAGCTTTTGGATCATAGGTGCCTTTTTACTGGTAATACCGCCGTTATTGATGGTGTTACTGAGTGGCATCAACCAACAAGTTTGGACAGTATTAACCGATGAGCGTTTTTGGTCTGCGCTATTGAACTCCCTCAAAGTCGCCTGTGTCGCTAGCGCGCTTGCGGTCGCTGCAGGGGTGTCCATACTATTGACCAGTCGCCGTTGGCGGTTGCAGTACAAAAACACGCGAGCCGATCAGATTGAGTTAATCGGCACCGTTATTTTGGTGACTCCAGGTCTGGTGATTAGCACCGGTTTATTCTTACTACTGCGCGCATTTACCGATGTTTTTAGCTTGGCATTTTTTGTCGTGATTTTGGTGAACGGTTTGATGGCTTTGCCTTACGTGATCAAAACGCTAGCGCAGCCAATGCTGCACATTGAACAACAGTATCAGTATGTATGTGCCAGCTTAGGCATGCGTGGCTGGCAACGGTTTAAAGTGGTGGAGTGGCAGGCGCTACGCAAGCCGTTTGCACATGCGTTTGCGATCAGCTTTATGTTTGCAATAGGGGATTTAAGTGCCATAGCACTGTTTGGTGGACAAGAGTTCCGCACTTTACCTCTGTATTTGTTCCAGTTGCTTGGCAGTTATCAGATGGACGCAGCTGCGGTGGTATCGGTGACCCTATTGTTGTTGAGTGTGGGCTGTTTTGCCTTGATTGAGAAAGTATTGAAAACGAAGGAGAGAGCGTAATGTTAGTGTTGGATGATGTGCAGTACACCTACCAACGTGAACTGTTTCGTTTTGACTTAACGATTGAGCAAGGACAGATTGTGTCGCTGATGGGACCAAGTGGGGCAGGGAAGTCAACCTTGCTGGCGTTGGTGGCAGGATTCATCCATCCTGACCGTGGTGATATTTGTGTTGATGGTGAGTCCATTGTGCGTAAAGAGCCTTATCTGCGTCCGTTCTCTATGTTGTTCCAAGAGCACAATTTGTTTGCTCACTTATCGGTGCGTGACAACATCGGTTTGGGCTTACACCCAGGGCTAAAGCTTACGGTGGACCAAAATCGTCAGATTGAACAAGCCGCGCAGCAAGTTGGTGTTGCAGAGTACCTCGACCGTTTGCCAGAGCATCTTTCTGGTGGCCAGCGTCAACGTGTTGCCTTAGCGCGTTGTTTTGTTCAGCCTCATCCCATGTGGCTATTGGATGAGCCGTTCTCGGCGCTTGATCCGGTGTTGCGTGAAGAGATGCTGAGCTTGGTAAAAAAACTCGCAGCAGAGCGGGGAATAACTGTATTGATGGTCACGCACCATTTAAGCGATGCCAAAGCGATTGCCAGCCACTTTGTGTTTGTGGCAGATGGTAAAGTGGAAGCCGCGGGTGATATGTCTGCATTGAGTGAACAGCATGCTAGTGAGAAGCTTGCGGCATTTATCCGAGCAGCATGCTAGTGCCTGATAGTTGCTAGGTTATGCTTCTCCGCAACACAAACCATGCCGAGGGCCAAATTCAAATTGAGATCTTAAGCTCATGATATGGTCAATCATTGCTTGTACACGCCGTGGGCGGTTTGCTCCAGGACGATACACTAAATAAATAGGCATTGGTACCGTGTGCCATTGCGGTAACACTCTGACTAAGGTGCCACTTTCTAGCTCTTGCGTCATGTTCTGCACAGGTAAGTTCGCGATGCCTAGTCCTTTAAGTGCGCCTTTCAATATTGCTTCTACAGTTGTACTTGAGAAGTTACTGGTTATTGAAACATTGACGGTATTATCGTGTGAGATCAGCGTCCAAGGTCCTATTTCTGAAACATATTGATACCTCAAACAGTTATGTTTTGTCAGGTCTTCTGGCGTTTCAGGTACGCCGAACTCAGCTAAATACTCAGGGCTAGCAGCCAGGACTCGAGTGGTATAGCCTAATTTTTTCGCGATTAATCGATCATCAACTATCTGACCGACTCTAATTGCCATATCAAAGCCGTGTGAAAACAGATCAACAAAATCGTTCGATGCTTCTAACGCAATTTGTACTTTTGGCCATTGTTTTAAAAATGGCAAAAAGATGTGCTCCGCCATATACGCATCCAACGCTGGTGGCGCGGAAATACGCAGCCGGCCTTGGATCTGTTGTTCCATCTCCTGAACGTCATGGCCAATTGAGTGGAATTCCTCAACTAAGCTTGCAGCACGCTCTAAAACCATTTGGCCAGCTTCGGTGATCACTAACTTTCGGGTTGTGCGCTCTAGCAGTTTGGCTTCAAAGTGTTGTTCGAGTTTGGTTATGGCTTTGCTAACAGTAGATTTTGGTAGGTTTAACTCCAGTGCGCACTTGGTTAAGCTCAGTAGTCGACAGCTTGTGACAAAGATAGAAAGCGTTCTAAAGTCAATTGTTTCTAAATTGCGAACAATCACTTTCAATTATCCATATTGTTTCAATATTAATCTGATTATAGTCTGGCACCTCATCCTTAGCCATCAAGTTATTGTCATTTGAGGTAAACAACATGTCCAACTCTGTAGACTTATTTTCTCCTATCGAACTCGGTCAATTAGCATTAGATAACCGTGCCATTATGGCGCCTTTAACGCGAGCTCGTGCTGGTGCGGACCATATTCCTAATGACCTTATGGTTGAATACTACGCTCAACGTGCGAGTGCCGGACTTATCATTGCTGAATGCACCATGGTGATGGAAGGTACGTCTGCTTTCATGGCAGAGCCGGGCATTTACAGCGAAGAGCAAATCGCAGCTTGGAAAAAGGTAACGGATGCGGTTCATGAGAGAGGCGGTAAGATTGTACTGCAAATTTGGCATGCGGGACGAGCTTGTCATCCTGATCTGAATGAAGGAAAAACACCTGTAGCGGCGAGCGCATTGGCCATTCGTGATGAATTAGTCCATACCCCTTCGGGTAAGCAAGCATATACGGTACCACGAGCACTCGAAGTGGATGAGATAGCTTCCATTGTTGCGGCGTTTAAACAAGGTGCAGAAAACGCCAAGAAAGCCGGCTTTGATGGGGTCGAGATACATGGCGCCAATGGTTATCTTATTGATAACTTCCTTCGTGACGGCTCAAATTTACGTACCGATGAATACGGTGGCTCGGTTGAAAATCGTGCTCGATTTTTACTTGAGATAGTGAAAGAAGTCGTTGAGGTGTGGGGACCCGGAAGAGTCGGTCTGCGTACATCTCCGCTAAATGGATTTAATGACATGAAAGACAGTGATCCAGTTGGTTTGGTGCGTTACTTAGCAGAGCAACTTAATTCTTTCGATCTTGCTTATTGGCACGTGATGCGTGCGGATCTGAAAGGCGTACAAAAAGCAGATGTTCTCAAGCCAGCACGCGAAAACTATCAAGGTCACTTAATGGCGAACGTGGGCTACAGTGCACAAGAAGCGGCAACAGCAATTGCAGAAAACAAAGTTGATGTGGTCGCATTTGGCGTTCCCTTTATCGCAAACCCAGATTTAGTTGAGCGATTTAAGAAAAATGCACCTCTTAATGAGGCGAAACCAGAACACTTTTATTTGGGGGGAGCAGAAGGTTATACCGATTACCCAGTGATGGCATAACCCTTACTTGTTTCATATAAAAAGGACGCTAATGTTAGCGTCCTTTTTCGTTTCTGTATTTACTTAGCCTTGCGGTTTTACGACCATCACATTGATTGGAGAATATTCCACAACCTTACTCGCGACAGAGCCAAGCATTACTTTATTGATTTTAGAGCGCTTGTGGCTTGGCATAATGATGAGATCAGCGCCTAAACGTTCTGCATAATCAAGAATGGTCGCGTAGGCCTTGCCTTCAGCAACATGCACTTGGTAAACCACATCTTCAGCAATATGCTCATTAGCGAAAGTTTTTAGTTGCTGCTTCACGTCTTGCTTCATTTTGGCCGCAGCATCTTTCGGAAAGTATGTGGCAACCATCGACATGTGAATACCAGGTAGTACAGTCAGAAGATGGATTTGAGCATTTGCTTGCTTTGCCTGCCAAACCGCTAGTTCAACCGCTCGGTCTGAAAAGCCTTGGTCATTTAGATCAACCGGAACAAGAATTTGTTTGTACATTCAATGTCTCTCATTAAGGCCCCTTTATCCTCGGGGCCAAATCGGTTATGCGCTCAATTGTTCCTTACGAGCACGACGTTTTTGGTTCATTGCAAGCACCAGCAAAATCATTAAGCATGGTACAAACACCCACTCTTTCATCGGACGGTCTGCATCCTGGATAACCCACTTGATTTCCCAATCAAAGTCGATACCTGCGGACTCTGCTGGACTACCAAATTCAACCATATCGACAATCATTTTGTTGTCACTTTCGGTCAGCATCAGACCCATAGATGAAATACGTGCGTCTGCTGTTGTCGCACTGTCTTCGAATGGAAGACGAACCGTTTTCTCAATGTAGTCGCCCTCAAGGTTTTCACCGGCAACACGTAACTCCAATGATTCTCCTACATTTAGTGTTTCCGTGATTTGAGCTACCTCAACGCCAGGAGAAAGAACTTTCGCTGGGTACAGCATGTCCCACCAAAAACCTGGACGGAAAAACGAAAATGTCAGTACTAATAATAGGACTGTTTCCCACCACTTGTTACGCGTGAACCACCACCCTTGAGTTGCCGCAGAGAATATCAGCATTGCAATGATCGATGAGATGACTGTGAGTGCCAAATGCCACCAAGAGTCGATCCCCATTAACAATAGCTGGGTATTGAACACAAACATGAACGGCAAAATAGCGGTTCGAATATCGTAAGTAAAACCTTGGATACCGGTACGAATTGGATCTGATTTCGCAATTGCGGCTGCTGCAAAAGCTGCAAGACCTACAGGTGGGGTATCATCGGCCAAAATACCAAAGTAGAAAACGAACAAGTGCACCGCTATCAACGGAATAATCAAGCCATGCGCCGCGCCGAGCGTAACAATAACCGGCGCCATTAGCGTAGAGACCACGATGTAGTTCGCCGTTGTTGGCAGACCCATCCCCAGAACCAAGCTAATGATGGCGGTAAACAGCAGCATAAGAATGATACTGCCACCAGAGATAAACTCGACGAAGTCGGTCATCACTAGGCCGATACCCGTTAGTGTAACAACACCAACAACGGTGCCCGCTGCCGCGGTTGCAACGCCGATACCAATCATATTACGCGCACCAGAAACTAAGCTCTCGGCAAGATCGACAAAGCCATCTTTGGTTTGCTGAAGCATGTCACCTTGCTTTGACAGCAGTGCAATCAACGGACGTTGAGTCAGCAAAATGAAAATCATGAACACCGTTGCCCAGAATGCCGAAAGGCCAGGTGAGAAACGTTCGACAGTCAAACACCAAACCAATACGACGATAGGGAGTAGGTAGTGCAAGCCTGACTTAACGGTTGGGCCAGGATCAGGTACTTCTGTTAATTCTGCATCAATCTCAATTGCGCCATCTTGCACGTGATTTGCTGAGACTTTCACCAACCCAACGTACGCGATTAATAGTGCGACGGTAACAATTGGTGTCGCGGCATCGCCAAAGACGTCCTTTGTCCAACCCACTCCGTAGTAAACCAATGCGCTGATCACACACAATCCTAAGATTGTGCCAGTAAAGGACAGCAGACTTTGTACTAGTGTTGGGTTGTGGCGACGAGGAAGGCCTGTCATGCCTGCTTTACATGCTTCAAGGTGAACAATGTAAATTAAAGCAATATAAGAGATTAGCGCTGGAAGTAGGGCAGCTTTAATCACCTCAACGTAGGAGATACCGACGTATTCCACCATCAAAAATGCTGCTGCACCCATGATTGGCGGTGTTAACTGACCATTGGTTGAAGCCGCTACCTCTACCGCACCCGCTTTTGTGCCGGGAAAGCCAACACGCTTCATCAGTGGAATGGTAAAGGTGCCAGTTGTTACTACGTTTGCGATTGAAGAACCAGAAACCAGACCAGATAAACCTGATGCAACAACGGCCGCTTTAGCTGGACCACCTTTCATATGGCCAAGCAACGAGAAGGCAACTTTAATGAAGTAAGCACCAGCACCAGCGCGTTCCAGCATTGCTCCAAACAATACAAACAAGAAGACAAAAGAGGTAGAAACACCTAGCGCAACTCCAAATACGCCTTCAGTTGTTAGCCACAAGTGAGACATGGCCTTGTTCAAGCTTGCCCCTTTGTGCGCGATAACGTCAGGCATGTAAGGGCCTGCAAAGGTGTAAGTAAGGAAAACAGCAGCCACGACCATTAATGGTGGACCAAGTGCTCGGCGTGTTGCTTCTAAAAGGAGGAGCATACCGATAACAGCAACAACGATATCAACTGTTGTCGGTGCGCCTGAGCGTCCTGCTAGCTCGGTATAAAAAAGGTATATATAGGCTGCTGAAAAGCTGCCAGCCAACGCGAGTATCCAATCAACAAGAGGGATATGATCGCGAGGAGAATTCTTCATCGCTGGATAAGCAGTGAAAGCCAAAAAGATCGCGAAAGTAAGGTGGATAGATCGCGCTTCCGTGTCGTTCAGTACGCCAAAATTGAAAATAAATGGTAACGGGGATGCGTACCATAATTGAAATAGTGACCAACACAGAGGAACAAACCAAAGGATTCGTCCTTGCATTCCCGAAGGGCTACGTGCACCTGTGTCTGCCTGAGCCACCATTTCTTGCACATCTTGTGACGGAGCTTGATTCGTCGCCATGTACTTTTTCCTTATTATTGATGGTCCTGTCTGATTTTTATCGAGAACCACACTTCGCCTCTATCAGTGTAGTGAATGGAGCGAAGTTTGCTTTCGAGTATTTTGCTGCCTGAACTCAAAGTGTTGATTGTTGGATACTCTGTTAGGCGGCGTTTAAGTTTTCTTGGGTATGAGCTCGCAGTTTTCAGAAGAAAACTGGCGAATGAAGCATATAGTTAGAACGTGCTACAACCTGTATGCTCAAACAGGCAGAAAATATTCTTTCCTGCCTGTATGTAGAGTCTGAGGAAATTACTTAATTAGACCCATTTCTTTGTAGTATTTTTCTGCACCTGGGTGAAGAGGAATAGAAAGACCAGCTTTCACCATGTCTTCTTTCTTCAAGTTTGCGAATGCAGGGTGTAGACGCTTGAAGGTGTCAAAGTTTTCAAACACAGCTTTTGCCACGTTGTAAGCGACATCGTCTGAAACATCAGAGGTCGTTACCATTGTTGCTGCAACACCAAAGCTGTTTACGTCTTTGTCTGTACCGCGGTACATACCAGCCGGTACTGAGCTAAAGGCGTAGTATGGGTTGTCGGCAACAATTTTATCGATTTTAGGGCCTGTTGCTGAAACTAGCTTCGCATCACATGATGTGGTTGCTTCTTTGATTGAACCGTTCGGGTGGCCGACCATGTAAATGAAGGCGTCAATTTTGTTATCACAAAGTGCCTGAGAGCGTTCAGAGCCTTTTAGCTCAGACGCCAATTTGAAGCTGTCGTTTGTCCAACCCATCGCTTCCATGACAACGCCCATCGTTGCACGGTCACCAGAGCCTGGGTTACCGATGTTTACGCGCTTACCTTTCAGGTCTTCAACGTTTTCAATACCTGAATCTGCACGCGCAATGATGTTGAAAGGTTCTGTATGAAGAGAGAACATTGCGCGTAGCTTCTTGTACGGGCCTTGTTCTTCAAACTTGCTCGTACCGTTGTAGCCGTGGTACTGCCAATCCGATTGCACGATACCAAAATCTAATTCGCCTGCACGGATAGTGTTAACGTTGTAAATTGAGCCACCAGTCGATTCTACTGAACAACGGATGTTGTGGTCTTTACGACCTTTATTTACCAACTTACAGATAGCACCACCAGTTGGGTAATAAACACCTGTCACAGAGCCAGTACCGATGGTAATAAACTCTTGAGCGTTAACTGCGCCTGCGCCCATTACGGCTGCAGCGATAGCGCCTACTTTGAGAAGTTTGTTAAATGCCATGAATTTCCCTTCCTTATATTCATTATTTACCCGGAAATAACCATAAATCACTTCTGGAGTTTCCTATTTGGAAACGGCACCTTTTTCAATCCAATCGTTTGAAAAAGCGAGCGAATCATAACAAAAAATTGGCAGAAAATTATCCAATTGTTAAATGTTATAGTTGATAAGTCTGAATTTTGTATCAGGGGATAGGATTCAATTTGTAATTTAATTCTTTTTATAACAATTACTTAATCAACGTTTAGTGACTGAAATGAAAAAGATCAATTGCGTGATGTTAATCACAAAATGGATGGTTAAAGAATGAGCGGAGTAAGCAAAAAATTTACATAAATTATGGGCTACAAAATGAGACTTCTTTTATAACCCACAATGAGTTAGCTAATTGAAGCTTTATAGAACTTAACCAGTATATTCGAACAGCTCGCACACTGATTTGAAGAGTTGCTCAGTCGTAATTGCCATGGTTGGCGTAATGAAAATGGTATCGTCACCTGCGACAACACCAAGAATACCTTCGGATTTACCGAGTGAATCAAGCAAGCGAGCAATCAACTGTGCTGCACCTGGGCCAGTGTGAATTACCACTAACGCTGCGTTACGATCGATGTCTAGTACTAGTTCACGCAGAGAGCTGCTGACTGTTGGGACACCTAGCTCAGCAGGAAGACAGTAAACCATTTCCATTTTTGCATTGCGCGTACGGACAGCGCCAAATTTAGTCAGCATACGTGAGACTTTAGATTGGTTGATACTCTCAAATCCTTGCTGTTTGAGTGCGTCAACAATCTCGCCCTGTGAGCCAAAGCTTTCTTCTTTTAACAGGGCTTTAAAGGCGCGAACTAAGTTGTCTTGTTTTTCTGAATTGCGCATAGTCATTACAAATCTCTTATTACGGGTCAGCAATTTTGCATATTCTCGCATATATATTCAGGCGGTGCCAAAGAGTCCCAGGATTATGTTAGATGCGTCACTGTAAACTATATACCACATAGAATTCTTTAGCGCGCTGAAGTAGGGCTGTATCTGTTTTCTTGAATTCCTTGTCATTTCAACAGAATAAAAGAATAATCCAAGCCCCATTTGTAGCACGGTAACAGCGAGTTGCGCGAGGTCGCAAAGCTAGCGTTAATTGATTGTAATCAAGTTGTGATTCCGATAGCTTTATTTAAGTTGGTTACAAACTACCCTACGAATACGTTTATAAGAGAAATACTCTCAAGGAGAACTACATGAAAGTAGCCGTTATTGGTGCCGCTGGTGGCATCGGTCAAGCCCTGGCCCTTCTACTTAAGAACCGTCTTCCTGCTGGTTCTGATCTAGCCCTATATGATATTGCTCCAGTAACTCCTGGTGTGGCCGCTGATCTTAGCCACATCCCTACGCCAGTTTCTATCAAAGGTTACGCTGGTGAAGATCCTACTCCAGCACTAGAAGGCGCGGATGTTGTGCTAATTTCTGCTGGTGTTGCGCGTAAGCCAGGTATGGATCGTGCGGATCTATTTAATGTAAACGCTGGTATCGTTAAATCGCTAGCGGAGAAGATTGCGGTTGTTTGTCCGAAAGCTTGTGTTGGTATCATCACAAACCCTGTAAATACAACAGTGCCAATTGCTGCTGAAGTTCTTAAAAAAGCGGGTGTTTATGATAAGCGTCGTCTATTTGGTGTAACAACGTTGGATGTTATCCGTTCAGAAACGTTTGTTGCTGAGCTTAAAGACAAAGATCCAGGTGACGTTCGCGTGCCAGTTATTGGTGGTCACTCTGGCGTAACGATCTTACCTCTACTGTCTCAAGTAGAAGGTGTTGAGTTTACAGCTGAAGAAGTAGAAGCATTAACGAAACGTATTCAAAATGCAGGTACTGAAGTTGTAGAAGCTAAAGCGGGTGGTGGTAGTGCAACACTATCAATGGGCCAAGCTGCATGTCGCTTTGGTCTGTCTCTGGTTCGTGCTCTTCAAGGTGAAGAAGGCGTAGTTGAGTGCGCTTACGTTGAAGGCGACGGCGAACACGCGACTTACTTCGCGCAACCTGTGAAACTGGGTAAAGAAGGCGTTGAAGAAGTACTAAGCTACGGCAAACTCGCCGATTACGAAAAGTCTGCATTAGACGGTATGCTAGAAACACTAAATGGCGACATCAACATTGGTGTTGAATTCGCAAAGTAATCTAGAAAGCCTATATAAGAAGAAAGCCGATCATTTTGATCGGCTTTTTTGATCCTTGATTTCTCAACTTCGTAAAAATGGTCGAATAAAACCACGTAGTGAAGGAGAAGATGATGGAAGCGAGTCGAATCCGTAAAGGCATGGTTGTTGAGTGCCAACAAGGCGTCGGTACGATATTAGTGGTCGACCATGAAGCAGAGACGGTATTGTTGTCCAAACAAGGGACTGAACAGCAGCTCGCCGTTAGCTTTGATGAAATAGAAGATGATCCACAACTGCATGGCGGTAGTGACAGATATTACTAGCGCCTCCGGCGTCGTCATTAGGTATCAAACGTAAAAAAGGAAGAGCATGCTCTTCCTTTTTGCTATAAGTCTTGCGTTATGGGTAGCTATTGATTACTTCGTGCGTTGTACTGCGACATGAGCCAGAGTAACAAGCGCTTGTTTGTATTCAGACTCTGGCAACACTGATAGTTCTGCGATTGCTTTGTCTGCTTCTTCTAGAGCTTTTTGCGTTGTGTATTCCAGAGAGCCCGCTTCTTTCATGACCGCAAGAATTTCTTCTAAGCGATCCATGCCATTCGCTTTCTCAATTGCTTCACGAATCATGATGGCGTTTTCTGGTGTGGTATTACGCATAGCATGGAGTAGAGGCAAAGTTGGCTTGCCTTCGGCCAAGTCATCACCCACATTTTTACCCATGTCTTCGCCATCAGAAGTGTAATCCATGACGTCATCAATGAGCTGAAACGCAGTGCCTAGATACTTACCGTAATTTTGCATTGCGATTTCCACATGCTCAGGAGCATCATTTAAGATTGCACCGATTTGAGTTGCGGATTCAAATAAGCGCGCAGTCTTAGAGTAGATGACTTGCATGTAGCTTTCTTCTGTCGTGTCAGGGTCGTTACAGTTCATCAACTGCTGTACTTCACCTTCGGCGATCACGTTTACGGCATTGCTCATTAGTTTAAGGATCTTCATGGATCCTAGTTCCGTCATCATCTGAAATGAGCGTGTATAGATAAAGTCCCCAACTAATACGCTAGCCGCATTGCCAAATGCTGCATTCGCAGTGGCTTTACCACGGCGCATGTCTGATTCATCTACCACGTCATCATGCAGCAAAGTCGCTGTATGGATGAACTCAATAAACGCAGCTGCCATTGTATGACCATTGCCTTGGTAACCAAGTGCACGGGCTGACAGTATCGCTAAAAGCGGTCTTAGACGTTTGCCTCCACCACTCACGATATAAAAACCGAGCTGGTTGATTAAAGAGACATCAGAATTAAGTTGGGCTTGAATTGTTTCATTCACTTTTGCCATGTCATCGGCAGTAAGCGCTTGGATAGTTTTAAAATCCATCGTATATCCGGCTGAAGTTAGACCCTGCAAGGCTTATTCGATTTATATAATTGTCGAATAATACACTAAAAAACGTTGATTAATACATTACTAAAGGGCATGATTGCCGCACTTTTCTTTGGCGATTAGCTTTTCGCCAATTTTTTCAAAATATGGCTTGTCATAGGAGCATCTATTCTGTAGAATCTGCGCCCTATTGATGATTAGTTTAGCGCACACCCTCAAGAAAGGCTGTGCGGAAAAAGCGGAGTAAAATATGTACGCTGTTTTCCAATCTGGTGGTAAACAACACCGTGTAAGCGAAGGTCAAACTCTTCGTTTAGAGAAATTAGACGTTGAAACTGGTGCAACTGTAGAATTTGATAAAGTTCTTCTTGTTGCTAACGGCGAAGACATCAAAGTTGGTGCTCCTCTTGTAGAGGGCGGCAAAATTGTTGCTGAAGTTGTACAACACGGTCGTGGCGATAAAGTTAAAATCGTTAAGTTCCGTCGTCGTAAGCACTCTCGTAAGCAACAGGGTCACCGTCAGTGGTTCACTGAAGTGAAGATCACTGGTATCAACGCTTAATCTATTAGGAGAGTTTAACAATGGCACACAAAAAAGCTGGTGGTTCTACTCGTAACGGCCGCGATTCAGAAAGCAAACGTCTAGGTGTTAAGCGTTTCGGTGGTGAATCTGTACTTGCAGGTAACATCATCGTTCGTCAACGTGGTACTAAGTTCCACGCTGGTAACAACGTAGGTATCGGTAAAGACCACACTCTATTCGCTCTTACTGAAGGTAAAGTGAAGTTCGAAGTGAAAGGTCCTAAGAACCGTAAGTTTGTAAGCATCGAAGCTGAGTAATTAGGTTTTTAACCAAATTACTTAATAGCTTTAAGCTGAATTCAAAAGCCCTGCCGAATCGGCGGGGTTTTTTATTTGTGGCAGTCGACATATCGAAGTTTCTCGCTAAGATCCTAAGCGATTTGAATCTGGGAGCTTAGATCTGTCATCTGCTAAAATTGTCGGATGACATAGTAAGATTTAATCCACGCACGAAGTAGTCGGAGTAAAAGATGAAGTTCGTAGATGAAGCGGTAGTAAAAGTTCAGGCTGGTGATGGCGGTAGTGGCGTTGTCAGTTTCTGGCGTGAAAAATTCATCACTAAAGGTGGCCCTGATGGCGGTGATGGCGGTGACGGTGGTGATGTTTATATCCAAGCTGATGAAAACCTAAATACTCTGATTGATTACCGTTTCCAGCGCTTCTACGAAGCTGAGCGTGGTGAAAACGGTCGCGGTGGTAACTGTACAGGTAAGCGTGGTAAAGACATCGTTCTTCGTGTACCTGTGGGTACGCGCGCTGTGGATATCCACACAAATGAAATCGTGGCGGAAGTTGCTGAACACGGTAAGAAAGTGATGATCGCAAAAGGCGGTTGGCACGGTCTAGGTAACACGCGTTTCAAATCTTCAGTAAACCGCGCGCCTCGTCAGAGAACATTGGGTACAAAAGGTGAAGTACGCGAAATTCGCCTTGAGCTATTGCTTCTTGCTGATGTGGGTATGCTTGGTCTACCTAATGCTGGTAAATCAACCTTTATCCGCGCAGTATCAGCAGCAAAACCGAAAGTCGCTGATTACCCATTCACGACGTTGATCCCAAGCTTGGGTGTCGTAAGTGTCGTACCAGAGAAAAGTTTTGTTGTTGCAGACATTCCTGGTTTGATCGAGGGTGCAGCAGATGGCGCTGGCCTTGGTATTCGATTCTTGAAGCACTTAGAGCGTTGTCGAGTGTTGCTGCACATGATCGATATAATGCCAATTGATCAGTCCGATCCGGTGCAAAATGCATTGACGATCATTGATGAACTAGAACAATACAGCGAAAAACTGGCAAGTAAGCCGCGCTGGTTAGTGTTCAACAAAGTTGATCTAATGCCTGAAGAAGAAGCGAATGAGAAGATCCAAGAAATCTTAGACGCACTCGGCTGGGAAGACGAGTACTTTAAGATCTCGGCGATCAATCGTAACGGTACTAAAGAGCTTTGTTACAAACTGGCTGACTTTATGGATAACCTACCTCGCGAAGAGGAAGAAGTGGCTGAAGAAGATAAAGTTAACTTCATGTGGGATGATTACCATAAAGATGCGATGGCGGGTAAAGACGTTATCACTGAAGATGACGACGACGATTGGGATGACTGGGACGATGAAGAAGATGACGGTCACGTTGTCTACGTTCGTGACTAATCAGAACGGTCAAACAATGCCTGTTTGCCTATAGTTCATTAAGCCGCAATTATTTATTGCGGCTTTTTTTGTATCTAAATCATATTTAGGTGATGTGATTTACGGCACAATAACCGATACGTCGTGTTTTTTGAGGGTTAGTTTGGCCCTCGCGCGTATGAATATGAATGAGTAACACCCTAAAAGGAATTAGACTTATTTATGACTCTAGAAACCATACCGCCTAGAGAGTTGGCGGTATCTACTCAACGACCGATTTCTCGTCTTGTCGCCCAAGCCGGACAAATGCTACTTGCTCATGGTGCTGAAAGTACTCTTGTGAGCGATATTATGCGTCGTATTGGCCTTGCTTGTGGGGTGAATGAAGTTGCGGTAGCACTATCAGCTAATGCATTGGTTGTGACGACGGTAATGGATGGGCATTGCATCACCACCACCCGAAGCTGCGCTGATCGTGGCATCAATATGCGCGTTATTACGCAAATTCAACGAATCTGTATCATGATGGAACGTGGTTTGCTCGATTCAACCATGGCGCAGAAAAAGCTGAACGCTATCAGTCCAGAGCGTTATAACCGCTGGTTGGTGGTGTTTATGATTGGCTTGTCTTGTGCGGCATTCAGTCATCTTGCTGGTGGCGACTGGGGAGTCTTCATCATGACCTTTTTAGCTTCAGCTGGTGGCATGATCGTTCGCCAAGAAATTGGTCATCGTCATTTCAACCCTCTATTGAACTTTGCTGCGACCGCTTTTGTGACTACCTTAATTTCAGCGCAGGCGGAAATTTACCAAATCGGTAACCTACCTACCGTAGCAATGGCATCGTCGGTATTGATGCTTGTACCTGGTTTCCCACTCATTAACTCTGTCGCAGATATGTTGAAAGGCCACATTAATATGGGGATTGCTCGATTTGTGATGGCTAGTTTACTAACGTTGGCGACATGTTTGGGGATCGTTGCTGCGATGAGTGTAACTGGAATTTGGGGGTGGGCAATCTAATGAGTTTATTTGATTTGATGTTTGGCCTGTTGAATGACATGTTTTTTGCGGCGATTCCCGCCGTAGGATTTGCATTGGTTTTTAACGTGCCACAAAGAGCTTTAGTGTATTGCGCTGTTGGTGGTGCGATTGGTCATGGTAGCCGCTACTTGATGATGCAGTTTGGCATTCCTATTGAGTGGGCAACCTTTTTTGCTGCGACGTTAGTTGGGATGATCGGTGTGTACTGGTCTCACCGTTTTCTCGCGCATCCAAAAGTGTTTACTGTGGCTGCTTTGATCCCGATGGTGCCGGGTGTGTTTGCGTACAAAGCAATGATCGCTATGGTAGAAATCAATCATGTTGGCTACTCACCCGAGCTTGTCGCAACCTGTATGGAAAACTTTCTTAAGGCCATGTTTATTATTGCAGGTTTAGCTGTTGGTCTTGCGGTTCCAGGGCTGTTATTCTATCGCCGCAGACCAATTGTATAAGGACCTAACATGATCATTAGTATGATTGCCGCGATGGCCGACAATCGCATCATTGGCAAAGACAATCAAATGCCTTGGCATCTTCCCGCCGATTTCGCTTGGTTTAAGCGTTGTACCATGGGAAAACCGGTTGTGATGGGACGCAAAACCTATGAGTCTATTGGTCGCCCTTTACCAGGTCGCTTGAATATTGTTATTAGCCGTGATGAGACACTAAAGATCGAAGGTGTCACTACCGTAACATCGATTGAGCAAGCTCTGGAAGTCGCAGGTGATGTGGAAGAAGTGATGATCATTGGTGGTGGTGCGATTTACACCACTTGTCTGCCTATGGCCAATAAACTGTATGTAACACACATTGAAGCGGCCATTGATGGTGATACTCAGTTCCCAGATTGGGGAGACGAGTTTAAGGAAACTTACTCAGAAATGTATCAAGCCGATGAGAAGAACGCCTACAACATGCGTTTTACGGTGTTAGAAAAGCAATAGTCAGAAAAGTCATCGGATATAACAAAAAAGCACCGCGAATGCGGTGCTTTTGTTTATCTAAAGGGCTCATTATTAATGTAGTGCATCCTGAGTAAAAATTTTCTTATCTTCCCAACGGATCATGGTCAGGCTTCCGCCCCAAACGCAGCCAGTATCTAGCCCGATGACTTCGTTGTTCATATAGCCTTGTAGTGCAGCCCAGTGCCCAAAGAGCACCGCTTTGTTTAAGTGGATACGTTTAGGCACATCAAACCATGGAATAAGTTCGTTACCGGAAACTTGTTGCGGTGGCAATTTACAATCCATATCCAAACGACCATCAGGGAAACAAAAGCGCATCCGCGTAAAAGCATTGATAATATAACGGTATCGCTCCAAACCCTGTAGAGAGTCATCCCAGGAATCAGGTTGATTGCTGTACATGTTTTTTAATAGCCAAGGGAGCTTTTCGCTTTGGATGATGCGCTCAACTTCACGGGCACACTTTCTCGCTGTTTTTAGATTCCACTGCGGTGATATGCCAGCGTGACACATCACGAACTCGTCATGCTCGGCCAATAGAGGTTGCTGAGCTAGCCATGTCAGTAATTCCTCTTTGTCGGGGACCGCGAAAATAGGTGCGGTTCTATCTTTGTCTTTGACCTTTTTTATCCCATGAGCCACAGCGAGAAGATGAAGGTCGTGATTACCAAGCACCACGATTGCGCTTGCGCCAAGTGACTTCACAAAGCGTAACGTTTCTAGTGATTTAGGCCCTCTGGCGACCAAATCACCAGCAAGCCAAAGTTGGTCTTTTTTCGCAGAGAAAGATACTTTTTCTAGTAGTCGCTGCAATTCATCAAAACAGCCTTGGATGTCACCAACAATATAGGTAGCCACTGAATCTCCAATTTACTAATTTAAAACATTTGGAACAGCCAAGCGAAATGGTTCAATTTCGGTGATGAACTCTTGCCCTTTTTCATCCAGCATTTTGTAGTGTCCTTGCATAACGCCGACAGGGGTTTCTAACGCGGTTCCGCTACTGTACGTGTATTCATCATTGCTTGGAATAAAGGGCTGCTGGCCTACCACTCCGTCACCTTCAACCGTCATTTGCTTGCCATTCGAGTCTGTGATTAGCCAGCGGCGGCTCACTAACTGTACGGTTTGCTGGCTAAGGTTTTTGATGGTGATGATATAAGCGAAAACGTAGCGTTGTAGCTCTGGGTTGGACTGTTCTTCGATGTATTTGGTGTGAACTTGAATTTTGATGCAAGGTTGAATGACGTCCATGTGCACTCCTCAGAAACGTAATATCCCAATAATAATAAGCCAAACCTACAAGGGTTTGGCTCATTGTTTGAGTTCTTAGTGCTGCGGGTTATCCGCAAGCCAGTTCGCCATTGCGACGAATTGTTCTAGCGTCAGGTTCTCTGGACGCATGCTTGGATTAACACCTAGCTCTTCTAGTACTTCTGTGCTTAACAACGATTTGTAGCAGTTACGAACGGTTTTACGACGTTGGTTAAAGCCTTCACGACAAACGCGATCGAGCAAACGCAGATCTTTTGCCGGGCATGGCAGCTCTTCGTAAGGCACTAAACGAACAACGGCAGAATCCACTTTCGGTGGTGGAACGAATGCCGTTGGCGGTACTTCCAGTACCGGTACCACTTTACAGTAGTACTGAGCCATTACCGTTAAACGGCCGTAAGCTTTGCTGCCAGGGCCGGCGGCTAAGCGGTTTACCACTTCTTTTTGCAGCATAAAGTGCATGTCTTGAATGTCTTTATGGAATTCAAAAAGGTGGAACATCAATGGTGTAGAGATGTTGTATGGCAAGTTACCAAAAATGCGCAGCTTGTTGTTTGGCTTCACTAGTTGAGTGAAGTCAAAACGCATAGCGTCACCCTCATGGATGGTCAACTTATCTGCCAGTTCAGGGTGAGTACGTAGGCGTTCCGCCAGATCGCGGTCTAATTCGATAACTGTGAACTTATCTACTTCACGACCTACCGGCTCAGTGATTGCACCAAGACCAGGACCGATTTCAACCAGGTTTTGACCTGGTTTTGGGTTAATCGCTGATACGATCCCATCAATAATGTATGGATCGTTCAGGAAGTTTTGACCAAAACGTTTACGCGCTTTGTGTCCTAAATGGACATCATTTCTCATTGTTTCTTCTCTACCAAATCTATCGCATGCGTGAGCGCTGTTCGGAAACTCCCTGTATCCGCTTGACCTGTCCCTGCCAGATCTAATGCAGTACCGTGGTCCACCGATGTTCTAATAAAAGGTAGACCAAGAGTAATGTTTACTGAACGACCAAAGCCTTTGTATTTTAATACTGGCAATACTTGATCATGGTACATGCCTAAAACAGCATCAGCATCATTTAAATATTTTTCATTGAAAATGGTATCAGCCGGCAGAGGGCCGATCAGGTTGATACCTTTTTCTTGTCGAATTTTTTCCAGTGTCGGAGTGATGGTTTCGATCTCTTCACGACCTAAGCAGCCATCTTCGCCAGCATGAGGGTTAAGCCCGCAAACGTAGATGTTTGGTTGTGCGATAGCAAACTTTTCTACAAGGTCTTTATGAAGAATATCGATGATTTTTTCTAATCGCTCTTCGGTGACAGCTTTGGACACATAAGCTAAAGGAATATGTGTTGTAACCAGCGCCACGCGTAGTCCTTCCGTTGCTAGCATCATTACAACTAGCGGCGTTTGTGACTTCTCGGCGAAAAATTCAGTATGACCACTGAATGCAACACCTGCGCGATTAATCACCCCCTTATGAACAGGGCCGGTGACAATAGCATCAAATTCATCATTCATACAGCCTAAAGCCGCTCTTTCTAGCGTTTTTAGTACATAGTGGCCATTCGCTTCATTGAGCTCACCTGCGACCGCAGGTTCCGATATTTGGATATGGTCAACGATAAGCGTGCCCGCTTTTTGTGCTTTAGGTGCTTCTTCTGGATTGTAATCAGACAGTTGGACTTCGATGCCAAGCTGCTTGGCTCGCTCCATCAGCATATTCTTATCGGCACAGACGACAATTTGGTGCGCCCAATCTTCTTTCGATAGGGCAAGCACTAAGTCTGGGCCGATACCCGCAGGTTCCCCTGCGGTTACGACAATTCTACGAATTGTATTAGTTGTCATTGTTGTCATCCACGATTTCAACAAACGCACTTGCGCGTAGCTCTTGCATCCATGCGCCCGCTTCTTCATTAAATTTACGGTTAAATAGAATGCGGTAAGCTTTATTCTTCATCGCTGAGTCAGTACGGTCAACTTGGCGACGATCCAACACTTCAACGATATGCCAGCCGTGAACGGTTTTGAACGGTTCGCTGATTGAGCCAACTGGCAGAGTTTCTACTTGGTGCTTGAATTCTGGCACGTAAAGATCTGGTGTTTGATAACCTAGTTCACCGTCTTGTGCTGCCGAGCCAGGATCTTGACTGTATTGTGTTGCCAATTGAGCGAACGTTGCTTCACCGGCTTTGATGCGGCGTACAAATTCATTCAGTTGCTTCTTCGCCCCTTCGTCGCTCAGAATCACGGTTGGTTTAATCAAAATATGACGCGCATTTACTTCCGTTACCGCAACCGTTTCTAGGCCTTTGACATCCTCTATTTTTAGGATGTGGAAACCAACGCCACTACGGAATGGACCAATAATGCTGCCTTTGTTTTGCATCTTGATCTGATCAGCAAAGATGGTTGGCATCTCTTCTTTACGCATCCAGCCCCAATCACCACCTTGTAAAGCTTTAGGACCTTTAGAGTAGGTGTAGGCCATCTCCGTAAAATCTGCACCTTCGTTTAGCTTTTTCGCGAGCGCTTTAGCTTCTGCTTCTACAGCAGATTTTTCTTTATCGTCAGAGAAGCGCAGTTGAATGTGTCCAATTTTGTATTGAACAGTCGCATTGGTTTCTTGTGATAGTTGCTCAGCAAGGCTATCTACCTCTGCTGGAAGGATATTAATACGGCGACGAACCAGTGCATTGCGGGCTTCTGATGCGGCGATTTCCTTACGAATTTGTTCGCGGAATTCTGGGTAACTTAAACCTTCACTTTCTACAGAAGCGGCGAGTTGTTCTACTGTTTGCTCATTATTACGTGCGATCTCTGCAATCGCTTGGTTTAAACGGTTGTCGTCAATACGCACACCAATACGGTCTGCTTCTTGGCCTTGCAACGTGTCAATAATAAGTTTTTCAACAACTTGTTCTTTTAATACGCTGGTAGAAGGTAAGCTCTTTCCACTTTGACGTGCGTTGGCTTGCAGCGTTTTCATCGCTGTTTCGATGTCGCTTTGTAGAACTACACCGTCGTTCACGATGACCGCAACCTTATCGATCTCTACTGGTGCTGCAACCGCTCCGCAAGAGAGTAGGGTCGTGAATAAGATTGATTTCCAAATTTTCATTTAAAATTCCGTCAGTATTTTTGAATAGGCGTCTTATTCATTTAAGACGCCTATTTTGATTAATTGTTCAGATAGAATGGGCGGCCGTACTTAATCGCGTTGTCAGAACCATCCAGTTCTTTGACAGCAGTGTCTTCACGCTGGTTGGTCGCAAAGCCTTGAATACCGAAGTTAACGCTGAAGTTATTTTCGTATTCAGGTGATGCCCCGGTGCTGCCGATAGCTTGGTCTTCCCAACCAAGCAATTGGTTTGAGTAAGTGACGCCAATGTACCAACAGTCAGATTGGTAACGTAGGCTCGCTAACCATTCTAGGTCCGCATTTTCATTGAGGTCGTAGTAGTATTGACCACTCGCAGACCAGTTCGGGTTGAACTCGTAGGCCGCTACAATACCTGCTTGAGAAATACCTTTACGAGTAATTGTGTCTAGGTTTTCGAGAATGATCGTATCTTCGATGTATTCACGCGTAACGTAGCGATAGTTACCCTGAATAAAGCCGCCGTTGAATTGGTATTCCAAGGTACTGTTTGCCAACTGCATGGAGCTCAAATCAATATCGTATTGAATTCCACCGTGATAGAACAAGTAATCGTTGTAGTTGAAATCAGCTTCAATTGCCCATGATGAGTAATTGGTTGTCTCATCCGGAAGATTTGGGCTGTTGCTCAGTTTGGTCTTTTTATCGAAGTAGTAAATCTGACCAAATGAAACGTTAAGACGCTCTTTATAGTCATCATCAAAGAAGCGAGTACTCGCACCGTAGCTTAACTGGTTCGCCGAGGCGATTTTATCAATGCCACTGTACTTACGACTGCGGAATAGCCCGTAGTAGTCGGTTTGTAGCAAGGTGGTATCGTAGTTGTAGATGTTGGTTTGATCTTCTTCAGGTACGTACAAGTACTGCAGCTGAGGCTCCAGTGTTTGTGTGTAGCCCTTGATCCAGCTTGTATCTCGCTCTAAGTAAAGTTGCGCATGCGTACGGAACTCAGGAATAACACGAGAAACTTCATCATCCAACTGGTTTTGCAAGTTTACATCTGTCAAACCCGTTAAGTCTTGAGAGTAATACGTAGAGAGCACACGCGCTTCTGTTGTCCACGTTGCCCATGAGTTTGAGAGTGGTAATGTAAGCCCTGGTTCAATGTGAACACGGGTCGCATTTGGTCGCGCAGCATCGCTGGTATCGAAGCGGCTGACTTGGCTCTTCACGTCAAAGTTAAGGTAATCTCCCCACAACGGCGTGTAGTAGTTCAAGTCTAACTGAGGAAGCAGGCGATAAGGGCGGTTCTCTTCTTTCAATAAGATTTGGAAGTCACGAACGGTTAACGAGGCATCCCAGAAGTCAGAACGATATTGTACTTGTCCTTCTTGAACCAGTTGACCATCTTCACGGTTACCAATGTCGGAGTCGAGATCGAGGAAGTAATCAATATCACTCACTTTTGAGTAATCGACTTTGACTATCCACTGTTTATTGATGATACCGTCGTGTTTAACTTGGTAGCCCCAACGAGACTCGTCCTGATATTTGCGATCACTATTGAGGTATTCGCCTTTGATTTCCCCATTTCCCCAACCATCTGTTAGATAGCGGAAATCAGTATCGAGTTTTGTACCACGTTGCTGCATATAGAGCGTGGTGAGTGTCATGTCATATTGAGGCGCGATGTTCCAATAGAATGGCACCTCGACTTCCATACCATCACTAGAACCGTACGATAAAGAAGGGAAGAGGAAACCCGTTTTGCGCGTATCTCCAATTGGCATGGTTAGATACGGCACATAGAAAACAGGCACATCTAACACTTCAAATCGAGGATGATGCAGCGTCGCTGTCTCTTCATCTTGGTCAACATCGATGCCTGACGCAACCAATCGCCATGAATTATCGCCTTGAGGGCACGATGTGATAGAGCCGTCTTCGAGTTCATAAACCGACTGACCTGTGCGAGCGATATAGGCTGCAGTGCCTCGGCCTTGTTGGCAAAGGAACTGATAATCGGTGTTCTCAAGCGAAAACGTATCTTGATTAATGTCGTTAGTAACACGATCAGATCGAGCTTTGACTTGGCCGTCATTGAAAGTCACGTTGCCTTCGGCAACCACGACGTTGTCTTGTTGGTGCAGCGTTACGCTATCTGCGGTAATTTTCTTCTGGCCTTGGGTGACTTGTACATTACCTGAGTACTGAGCTTTGTCACCATTGATGGCTTGCAGGGTGTCAGCTTCTACCACTACTGGGGTATTAAGAGCGTCCTCCTCGCCACTTGTATCGACCAAACATTGATCTGTGGCGGGCATTTCCTGCACACTATCATGGATATTCGCTTCAGCTTGAGTGGTGGGTACAAACAAGGCGGTGCTGATAGAGGCCGCTAAAAATGTGCGGGAGAAATGTTGCATTGAATTGAACTTTCCTGTGTCACTACTACTCGATGGCTATAGGGCTTGTTGTACCCTAGCGTAATAGCCAAATGAATCAACTATAGTCGCATTTATCCCAGCGTATTGATTCACTGTGGCATAATGACGACAAAATAGCTGCAAAGATAAGCAGGCGAAATGGCCTAGCCGAAATAAAACTAATTCCATTATCATAAAGGAAATCGTTGCATCCGGCACTATAAGACCGCCGTCGTCGATAAAAATTCATTGATAGAGAACACATAATGCATATTTTTGGCAAAATTCTGGGTGCCTTTTTTGGCTTGTTACTTGGCGGGCCGCTAGGTTTACTCTTTGGCTTATTTATTGGCCATCAATTCGATAAAGCACGTCGCTTGAGTCAAGCCGGGTTCTCTACTGGCGGCTTTGGAAAAGGGCCAAGTCAAGCTCAGCGCCAAGAAGAGTTTTTTAAAGCGGCGTTTGCGGTAATGGGACATGTGGCAAAAGCGAAAGGCCAAGTCACCAAAGAGGAAATCCAACTGGCTTCAGCCATGATGGACCGCATGAATTTGCATGGCGAACAGCGTCGCGCAGCGCAAGACGCGTTTCGTGAAGGTAAAGACAGCGACTTTCCGTTAGAAGATGTTCTTGTTCGTGTGAAAATTTCGACAGCTGGTCGCTTTGACTTGTTGCAATTTTTCTTAGAGCTGCAAATCTCGGCGGCCTTTGCAGATGGCTCGATCCACCCGAGTGAACGAAATGTACTACACAAGATTGCACGTGGTTTGGGTTTCTCTTCTGAGCAATTAGAGCGTCGTTTGCAAATGCAAGAAGCCGCATTTCGTTTCCAAAGCCAGGGCGGTTTTCATGGTCAGCATCAAGGCCAATCTTCAGGTGGTAGCTGGCAACAAGCTTCACAAGCGGATCAGTTGGCCGACGCGTACAAAATTCTGGATGTGTCTTCAGATGCAGACAGTAAAACCGTTAAGCGTGCTTATCGTAAACTGATGAACGAGCATCACCCGGACAAATTGATGGCTAAAGGTTTACCACCAGAGATGATGAACGTCGCGAAAGAGAAATCTCAAGAGATTCAAAACGCTTACGATCTTATTAAGAAGGTTAAAGGCTTTAAGTAGTCGGACGTTTTCTATCAAACATTTGGATGTAAAAAAGGGCACTCAGTGCCCTTTTTCATGTCTTAGTCTTTGAGTTGCCTGTGTCTTTAGCTTTTGGCCTATCATGTCCCTAATGCTAATTGACCTCACATCCCCCCAGTTTAGTTGGCTTGATTCAAGTCCCAATCGTATTCGTATTTCACTTTGCCAGAGAAGTTTTTGTATTGCGGAGCATACTTTGCGATGTGTTTGAAGATTTGTTTTTCTCCACCAAAGTCCGTTGCAAACCAATCATAAATAGAAGACAGCTGTGCCGTGTTACCTTGGATAGATACGCCTTTGCTGCTGTTGATAAATGTTTTGGCGGCACTATCCAGTAGAGCTTGCGTGTTGTCAGCAGTGAATGCTTGAGATTGCAGATTAGGGCATCCTAGGCTGGCACAGTTAACCGCGTAATGCGTTCTTGGGTCATTCCAAATTGGACGCAAAATTCGATGTTCAATATCGTTTAAAGTTAGATCCTTCCCATTGACCACGACCACATCGTCTCCCCAAGGACCAAAGCTAAATAAACCACCTAGCTTGGTGATTGATTCGACTGGATAGTTATCCAAAATAAGATCTACCGTGATGGCGTTGTAAAGGTTTACCCAATAGGCATATTGCTCTGCTTGGTTGTATTGTAGAGGGTCTAGTTTTGCCAAACGCTGGATGTATTGTTTCAGCTTAGTTTTATCGACAGAGGAGACTTGGCTATAACGAAACAAGGTATTCTCGCCTTGTTCAACTAAATAAGTATCGAGCAGTTGTTGCCATTCTTGATGAGAAATTTGGGTTTGGTTGGCTTGATTCGATTGTTTCCAATATGGCCATAAGTCGGATTTAGGCGCGGACAATGTCGAGAAAGAAACCAGAGCACACAACAGCAATAACAGACGCTTCATAGAGATACCTTTGAATGAGATATTGTTGATAGTGTAGACCAGTTTAGTGCTTGTTTTCTTTCAGTAATCAGTGGCCTTTATTCGCTGTCATTCCGAGGAGCATAAGCGATATCAGGAATCTAATACCCACAAACTCTTGAGTAAAGACAGTATGAATCTGTACAGTGCGCTCTGGTAGTCGATCCTGAATCACGTTCCTTCGTCGCTGTTCAGGATGACGAATTTCAACAGAGGCGTTCGGTATTCTGTAAGCAAAGCGATATGAGATCAGTCACCCAAAACAAATCAAGGGCCGACAATTGCCAGCCCTTGATTTGTGTATTTACTAACGCGTCTTAACGCAAGAAGCTTGGAATATTCGCTTCGTACTCAGCAATCTTATCTTCGTGTTGAAGGGTTAGGCCAATGTTGTCCAAACCGTTTAGCAAGCAATGACGACGGAACGAATCGATTTCAAAACCATATTCTTTGCCGTTGGCACGAACGACATTCGCTTCTAGGTCGACCTCGACTTCTGCACCTTCATTTGCCTCAACAAACTGGAAGATTTCATCCACTTCTTGTTCAGTCAAACGAACTGGCACCATTTGGTTGTTGATCGAGTTGCCGTAAAAAATATCGGCAAAGCTTGGTGCGATCATCGCTTTGATGCCGTAATCCGCTAGTGCCCACGGTGCGTGCTCACGAGATGAGCCACAGCCGAAGTTTTCACGAGCCAGCAAGATAGACGCGCCTTGGTAGCGAGGTGCGTTCATCACGAACTCTGGATTTGGCTGTTCGCCAGCATCGTCTAGGAAGCGCCAGTCATGGAATAGGTGCTTACCAAACCCTAGGCGGGAGACCTTTTGTAGGAACTGCTTTGGAATGATGGCATCAGTATCAACGTTCGCTGCATCTAGAGGAACAACTAAGCCTGTGTGTTGTTTAAAGCCTGACATTGGTTTGCTCCTTAGTCTAGTTCACGAATATCTACAAAGTGACCAGCAATTGCTGCTGCCGCTGCCATCGCAGGGCTCACTAGGTGGGTACGGCCATCACGACCTTGGCGGCCTTCAAAGTTACGGTTTGAAGTAGACGCACAACGTTCATGTGGGCCCAAACGGTCATTGTTCATTGCTAGACACATCGAGCAACCTGGTAGGCGCCACTCAAAGCCCGCTTCTTTAAAGATAACGTCCAAGCCTTCCGCTTCTGCTTGCGCTTTTACTTGCTCAGAGCCAGGAACGATTAGCGCTTGAACGTGAGGCGCGACTTTGCGACCTTTCGCTACTTCAGCGGCTGCGCGCATGTCTTCGATACGTGAGTTAGTACAAGAACCAACGAAGACTTTATCGACGTTGTAATCAGACAATGACTTGCCTGCCTCTAGGCCCATGTAAGCCAATGCTTTTTCTGCCGATGCTTTTTCTACTGGGTCGGCAAAGCTTTCTGGTGCTGGGATAGGTTGATCTACCGCGATAACTTGGCCTGGGTTAGTTCCCCAAGTGACTTGTGGTTTGATATCCGCTGCGTTTAGTGTCACGACTGCATCAAACTGAGCATCATCGTCCGTTTTTAATGTCTTCCAGTACTCTACTGCTGCATCAAAATCCGCACCTTGAGGTGAGAATTTACGGCCTTTGATGTATTCGAACGTGGTTTCATCTGGTGCAATCAAACCGGCTTTCGCTCCTAGCTCAATCGCCATGTTACATACGGTCATGCGGCCTTCCATTGAAAGGTCTGTGATCGCTTCACCGCAGAATTCAACTACGTAACCTGTACCGCCAGCAGCTGTGGTTTCACCGATGATGGCTAGCACGATATCTTTAGCCGTGATACCCGGAGCCACTTTGCCTTTTACTTCGATCTTCATCGTTTTAGCGCGCGCTTGTTTTAGCGTTTGAGTTGCTAATACGTGCTCAACTTCAGATGTACCAATACCAAAAGCGAGAGAACCGAACGCACCGTGTGTAGCCGTGTGCGAGTCACCACAAACAATGGTCATTCCCGGTAGGGTAATACCAAGCTCTGGGCCCATAACGTGCACAATACCTTGGTATTTGTGGTTAATGTCGTAAAGCGTAACGCCAAATTCTTCACAGTTTTTCGATAGCGTTTCCATCTGGATACGTGCCATCTCACCGGATGCGTTGATGTCTTTGGTTGTTGTGGAGACGTTGTGGTCCATGGTGGCAAAAGTTTTGCTGACCTGACGCACTTTGCGACCTTTTTCACGCAAGCCGTCAAATGCTTGCGGAGACGTCACTTCATGTACCAAGTGACGGTCGATGTACAAGATTGGGTTTTCCCCTTCTGCTGCGACGGCAACGTGTGCGTCGTAGACTTTTTCGTATAATGTTTTGCCCATTGTTTGCTTCCTTTCCTCGTTATCCTTGTTGCTTTGTTTTAGCACCAATGACTTAGAGGTAAGTCATTGGTGGATAGAGGATTTAGTATTTATTATGAATCTGTTCTGTATTAAGAGTTTAAGATGTACTCAGCGATCTTATCGCCCATCTCAGACGTCGAAAGTGCTGGGTTGTCACCAGCAAGGTCACCCGTAAGCTCACCCGCTGATAGTGCTTTTGAAACTGCCGCTTCAATGTCTTGTGCCGCCGTTTCCTCACCTAGGCTATAACGTAGCATCAGTGCCGCAGACAGGATTTGTGCCACAGGGTTAGCGATGTTCTTACCTGCGATATCTGGTGCACTGCCACCTGCTGGCTCGTACAGACCGAATTTGCTTTCGTTTAGACTTGCTGATGGCAACATACCCATAGAGCCTGTGATCATCGCGCATTCATCAGAAATGATGTCGCCGAAGATGTTTGAACACAGCATTACGTCGAACTGAGCAGGGTCTTTGATAAGCTGCATAGTCGCGTTATCAATGTACATATGTGACAACTCGACATCTGGGTAGTCTTTTGCGATTTCTTCGACTACTTCACGCCATAAGATAGAGCTTTGTAGAACGTTCGCTTTGTCGATAGAGCACACTTTCTTGCGACGTAGACGAGCAGATTCAAAAGCGATTTTTGCAATACGTTCGATCTCAAAGCGGTGGTACACCTCAGTATCAAATGCTTTTTCTGTTGCGCCTTCACCTTCACGACCTTTCGGTTGGCCGAAGTAGATACCACCCGTCAGTTCACGGACTACCACGATGTCAAAGCCGCGACCCGAGATGTCTGCACGTAGCGGTGAGAAAGCTTCAAGACCTGAGTGAATTTGCGCTGGACGTAAGTTACAGAACAGTTGGAAGTGTTTGCGTAGTGGCAGTAGGGCACCGCGTTCAGGTTGGTCATTTGGTGGTAAGTGCTCCCACTTAGGGCCGCCAACCGAGCCGAATAGGACTGCATCAGACTCTTCACATGCTTTTATTGTGCTCTCTGGAAGTGGGCAACCGTGATTGTCGATCGCGATACCACCGACATCATGCTCGTCACGCTCAAACGCAATACCATGTTTCTTTTCGATTGCATCCAATACTTTATGTGCCTGCGCCATTACTTCCGGGCCAATGCCGTCACCGGGTAGGACGGCAATTTTGTACGATTTGTCTGTCATGTTAATCCTTTAAGTTTTCTAATTTTGAGCTTAATTATTTCAACGAGCGTGTTCTTTCCTGAGCCGTGTAGCCCGGTTGTTATTACACAGTCGCAATCTTTTTCTGCTTCATTTCTTCGATTTTATCTGCACGATGAATGCTGTTAATAACGTGCAATAATGCTTGGCCGGAAGCCTCAACGATGTCGGTGGAAACACCCGTACCGTGGTATTTGCGACCTTTGTAGTTGGCAATGATGTCTGCTTGACCCAAACCATCTTCACCTTCACCTTTCGCGGTTAGGTCGAATTTATCCAGAACGATGTCGTAGCCTGTCACGCGGTAGATACATTGGTATAGCGCATCAACTGGGCCATTACCGACCGCTGCTTCACACATTTCTTCATCACCGCATTGCATTTTGATGCTGGTGGTAGCCATTACGCTGCCAGACTGCACGCTTAGGTAGCTCAATTTGTAGAAGTCATCTTCTTCACGCAAGTTCGAGAAGTGCATTAGGGCTTCTAGGTCGTAATCGAACACTTGGCCTTTGCGATCAGCAAGTTTCAAGAAATCCGCATACAGCGCGTCTAGGTTGTACTCGTCTTCGTTGTAACCCATGGTATCCATATGGCTCTTCACGGCAGCGCGACCGCTGCGGCTGGTTAGGTTCAGAGCTTGGTTTTTTAGGCCAATAGACTCAGGGGTCATGATTTCGTAGGTATTCTTATTCTTCAACATGCCATCTTGGTGGATGCCTGAAGAGTGGCTAAACGCATTTGCACCCACAATTGCTTTGTTGCTTTGAATAGGCATATTGCATAGCTGGCTAACCAACTTACTGGTGCGGTGAATTTCATCATGCTTAATGCCAGTGTGAACGCCCAAAAACTCTTGACGAGTCTTGATGATCATTGCGATCTCTTCAAGTGAACAGTTACCCGCTCGCTCTCCAATGCCATTGATCGTGCCTTCTATCTGACGTGCGCCAGCTTGAACGGCGGCAATAGAGTTGGCAACTGACATCCCCAAATCGTCGTGACAGTGAACGGAGATGATCGCTTTATCAATGTTCGGAACGCGGTTAAATAGGGTTTCAATAATCCCACCAAACTCACTTGGTACGGTGTAGCCAACGGTATCTGGAATGTTGATTGTACTCGCACCTGCATTGATGGCGGCTTCTACCATGCGACATAGGTTGTCGATTGGAGTACGACCAGCATCTTCACAAGAAAACTCGACATCATCAGTGTAGTTACGTGCATGTTTAACGGCGTTGACTGCCATTTCTAGTACATCGTCGTAGCTGCGGCGTAGTTTGTCTTCTACGTGAATGGTGGAAGTGGCTAAAAACGTGTGAATACGGAATTGGTCAGCCACTTTTAATGCTTCAGCGGCAGCATCAATGTCTTTCGCAACGGCACGCGAAAGGGCACAAACTCGACTGTTTTTTATGTTTTTTGCGATGGTTTGTACAGACTCGAAATCACCTGGTGAAGAGATTGGGAAGCCAGCTTCGATAACATCAACGCCGAGTCTTTCCAGCGCATAGGCAATCTGCAGTTTTTCTTTAACCGTCAAGCTTGCTGACAACGCTTGCTCGCCATCACGCAATGTGGTGTCGAATATAATGACCTGATCGTTCATGTTTGCTTCCTTCCTGATTTCTGCACTTTCGCGCAAGTGAATCGTTTACTTCCAGTATTTAGATATAAAAAAACCCGCATTCTCATGCGGGTTCTTAGAAATTGGTGTGGTTATTTTTCTTCCACAGCCTACCCGCGCGAACTGGTCACGATCAGGAGGAGGCTAAGCAGGATAGAAAAATGAGCTGACATAGTTGTTAAGCTTTCCACATAATTAAGTTAACAAATTAGTACCGCACTCCATGAAGCGCGTCAACCCTAAAGTCGATTTTTTATTCATATCGGATGAGTCTTTTCGTTTGCTTGAAAAAAATGATGCACTAAGTGAAACGACATGATGCGATAGAAACGTGCTAGAAGAAGTAAGTTCTCATCAAGTTTGCGACGTTTCATTACCAAAACAAGCATCGGGATTGCGACTTGTCACACAAAGGTCCGAATTGTTTGGCAAAAGTTTTGAATGACCATTTATAGTAGTGCAGTTGCACTAGGTAAAAGAAATATAAGGGTTAGGGAAAGAATGAGGTTAACAAAACAATTTGGACGTTCAGCCATAGTACTTACTCTGGTCAGCTTGTCGGGTTGTCAGCTGTTTCAATCGCAGACCTATGTGGAAGTGGCTTCCCCCGTTGTTATGAATGATCACTCACAGAGCGTCATGGTCATCAATGATCAAATGGATCGATTTTTGAGTTATGAAGGACGCGAATCGTTCTTGAATCAGATGCTTGTTGCCCTTGAGTCTGACAGCCGAAATAAGTTTAAAGGTAAAGATCCGGAAACGTATTCTTGGTGGAAGATCCGTGTTCAACCTAGTGAGAAACAGCAAGCGGAAGTTTTCCGACCAACCACTGAAGGTGTCGATACCTCAAACCCAGTAGAGTTTATGGATGTCTCTTACCGCTCTAAGACCACATTAAACCTACGCTCCAAACCGAGTCTTGAAGGGGAAAAGCTTGGCGTATTATCGAAAGGGGAAGTCTTTAATGTGCTAGCAAAAGTAGTTGATCAACCTTGGTTTCTCGTTGAACAGAAAGGAGTGATAAAAGGTTATGTCCATAAGGATTATGCGCGCAGCAATGTGATAAATCGTGACATTTTATCTACTCAGCCTAACCCTCTACTAGAGCCTAACTCGAGTAAAACGGAGAAAACGAGTATAGAGCATGAACTGTCGGGAAACTATACTTGCCGCTCACTGAGCTATGAGCTAACAAAAGATGGTGACATGACGACAGGCTCTTTGCGCGCCTGCCGCAAGAAGAGAAAAGTCTGGTATATAGACACCCCTCAACCGCAACCATCAAACCCTTCTTAATGTTCTATTTTTATGGTTATGCCCAATAGATAAATCGTTGGGCACACCTTAATTTGGCCTTTGTCATTAATTGTCCAAACTCCCGTCATGCTGTTGTCACCTAAACCTCCTACTTTTCACAAAAAGGCGTTGTCAAAGTAAGGAAAGGTCACATGAGAACCATAGAGACAATTACACAGCCAATTGCAACCATTGCTAAGTTTGATTTAGCGCTCTCTAGTGTTTGTCTTAAGCACCGTTTTAATCAACAAGTCGCCAATATCAGTAAAGGAGTTTCCCACAGTGGTGACGGGCATCTTTACTTGGTGTTGGGGTTATTAGCTTGGTATTTAGATAAGGAGCAAGGAGTCTGGTTTTTACTGGCGGGTTTACTTGCTTTTGCTATCGAGCTACCAATTTATTGGACGCTGAAAAATAGTTTTAAGCGTCGTCGCCCTGAAGAGCTTAGTGCACTCCTTCCTGCTTTTATTACCCCCTCTGATCGCTATAGTCTTCCTTCAGGACACACTGCCGCTGCGTTTGTCATGGCGACGCTGATTGATCATTTCTATCCGAGCCTAGGCGTTGCTGCATTCTTTTGGGCAAGTTTAATCGGAACCGCGCGAATCTTATTGGGTGTGCACTTTTTTACCGATGTCATCATTGGTGCACTGCTTGGCAGTCTTTGTGGTGGATTAGCGATTGCGATGTTAGGAGGCTAATTGATGAAAATCTTGTACGGTGTTCAAGGGACAGGAAACGGACATATTGCACGCGCAAGGGCGATGAGTCATGCGTTTAAAGAGCACGATGTTGAGGTCGACTTTTTGTTTTCTGGGCGAGCGCCGGAAAAATACTTTTCAATGGAAGCATTTGGCGATTACCAGACTCGCCGAGGCTTCACCTTTATTACCGAAAAAGGCTCTGTAAACTACGCGAAAACAGCATTGAATAACAATTTGGTGCAGTTTTTCAAAGAAGTTAAGCAACTCGATCTATCGTCCTACGATCTTATCATTAATGATTTCGAACCTGTGACTGCGTGGGCAGCGAGACAACAAAATAAGCCTTCTATTGGTATCAGCCACCAAAATGCTTTCCGTTATCCGGTGCCACTAAAGGGAGCAAGTTGGTTAGATAAATCCGTCATTGAATACTTTGCGCCTTCTCAACATCACCTTGGTTTGCATTGGCATCATTTTGATCAACCTTTGTTACCACCGATAGTGCATACCGTCGATAGCCAAGCAGAAAACGACGACTTCGTGTTGGTGTATCTACCGTTCGAATCGATTGAAGATATCTCGGACTTATTGTTCCACTTTAATCAACAAGCGTTTATCTGTTATCACCCGGATGTGATCGAATGTGAGCAGGTAGAAAACATAGAACTGCGCCCTTTATGCCACAGCAACTTCCAGCATCATTTGCATCGCTGTAGTGGTGTCATTGCTAATGGTGGGTTTGAGCTTCCTTCAGAAGCCTTGTCTTTGGGGAAAAAATTGTTACTAAAGCCACTCGCGGGTCAATTCGAGCAGCAGAGCAATGTTGCGACCTTAGAAGATTTAGGGCTTGCGATGTCGATGGAGAGCTTAGACATTTCCGCAGTACGCCAGTGGCTAAAGGAGCAACAAGCCGAAAGTGTGAAATACCCAGATGTTGCTCAGGCTATTGTTCATTGGGTACTGCAAGGTGCATGGGATTCAAAAGCAGAGTTATCCAGACAGCTGTGGGAGCAGGTTGATTTTCCAAGTTACGTGTCGAACATTTAAGTACGTTGTTCTAAGTACATTGTTCCTTCCATTTTTGACACGATTTTGTTGCAGCCTTTCTGTTTGGAAGGCTGCATTTTTATTCTTCCTCTCTCATTTCTATTCAGTGTGTATTTGCTGATAATTTGACTGATAAGTGCAAAATTCAATCAGAGATATAGCTGTCATCTGTTGTTCTTATTCCAACTAATAACTGAGCTAAATGCATGCTTGTGTTGACCGCCTGTCCTATCAATTTGCTAAATACGTCCTCAAAGAATGCATTTTTACGTGTTTTATAGTTTTTTATGTTTTTATCAAGTATTTGTTATTTAAAAAATAAATACCTAATTGGCTAAAATTTACTGATTAAATATCAATCTAGTTGCGAAACCGCAATCGATTAGTTGATAGTACAGTTCGAGCCGGAAGTATCCGGACGATAAATATAATAAAAAGTTAGGTTATCTATTCGTAAAATGATTCGAATCCAGCCGCCGTCTTTTGTGCGAGATGGGATTCTATTCGTTATGAATTTAATGAACAAAGTTGACGATTACAAAAGAGGCGCACTCAATGTTAGAGAAGAAAGACGCGATGAGCGCAATTGCTAGCTACCGTATGGAAAGCACTTTGCGTGGTGTAGATTTAAACCTACTGACTGTATTTGATGCTGTAATGCAAGAGCAAAATATTACTCGTGCAGCACATAACCTAGGCATGTCTCAACCGGCAGTAAGTAACGCCGTGGCACGCTTAAAAGTGATGTTTAACGACGAGCTATTCATGCGCCAAGGCCGTGGTATTCAGCCTACGCAACGAGCTCGTCAACTGTTTGGCCCTATTCGCCAAGCACTACAGCTGATTCGCAATGAACTTCCTAGCTCTGTATTCCAACCAGAATCTTCGACTCGCTTATTCAAGCTTGCGATTTGCAGCCCTTGTGACATGCGTTTTGCTCCGAAGATCATGGCAAAAGTGAATCAACAAGCACCAAACGTTCAGCTTCACCTAGATGCAGAATTTGACCGTTTGTTGTCTGAGCGTATGCGCTACCAAGAAATTGATTTCGTGATCGACTACGCTCGTTTTGATGAGCAAGGTTTCTCAAGTACTGAAATCTTCAAAGATGAATTAGTGGTTATCGCATCAAAAACACACCCACGCATTCAAGGTGGTGTGACGGCTGAGCAACTGCTTAACGAAAAGCATGCGAAGTTATCGAAAGTGCATGGCCAACGTAGTTTCTCAGAGCAAGCGTACCGTGAACTGGATTGCCAAGCGGCGTATGAAGGTTCTAGTTTAAGCAACCTACTATACGTGGTGGGTCAATCTGAGCTTGTGACTATTGCACCACGTTGGATGGCGGAAAATGCGGTAAACAGCGATCAACTGCAAATTCTTGATTTCCCATTTGCGAACAAAGAAATCAGCGGCTTCTTAAGCTGGCATGAATCAAGCGAAAAAGATAAAGGCCACATTTGGCTGCGCGATCAACTGATGATCACTTGTGGTGAAGTCGTTGCCGCAAAATAAGATGACGTTTGGTCTTCTCGATTAGACCATATTGGTAATCATCAATTTTTACAATTCATTGGTCCCCGAGCGATTTTTGTCTCTCGGGGCTTTTTGTTTTCGTAATCAACAATCGAAACAGTAAGTTAAATAGAGTAATCATTCAGCAATTTGAGGTACGTTCGCGACGTATAAGTGATAGTTGTCTCTTATTAGTGATAAGTTTGATACTGGTCAGTTGCGTTTTAGCAAGCCGTGAGTACACTTGTTCGCTCAATTAGCTTACGCCTGTAAGCCAAAAGGTAAGTAAAAGAATGGCCAAGTTAGATTTTCATATCGTTAAACGTATTCGTGAACAAATTGCGAACGGTGGTACACGCGTTGCACTCAAGCATAAAGTGGGTGAGGAGTGGCAAGGTATTACGTGGACGCAATTTGGTCAGCAAGTTGATGCTTTATCACTTGCACTTTTGGCTCAGGGATTAGGAGTCCAAGATAAGATCGGCATTTTCTCGAACAACATGCCGCAATGGACGATCGCTGATATCGCAGCACTGCAATTACGCAGCGTGACAGTACCTATTTACCCAACCAATACTGCCGCCCAGTCGGCGTACATCATTAACAATGCAGACGTCAAAGTTCTGTTTGTTGGTGAACAGCCTCAATTTGATGCAGCAGTGAGCATTTTCGACCAGTGCGAACAGTTAGAGCTCATTGTTGCGATGTCTGATGATATAGAACTTGGCGATCATGATTTCGTTATCTCTTGGCAAGCATTTGTTGCCAAAGGCGACGCTACATATCAAGTTGAATTGGACGCGCGTTTAGATCAGGCAAAAGAAGATGATCTACTCACGCTGATCTACACCTCGGGTACAACAGGCCAGCCAAAAGGCGTTATGTTGGACTACGCAAACATTGCGGCGCAATTGGAAGGGCACGATCAGCGCTTGAGCCTTTCTCAAAGTGACGTGTCATTATGTTTCCTTCCGTTGTCACACGTATTTGAGCGCGCTTGGACCTTTTATGTATTGTACAAAGGGGCGACCAACTGCTATTTGCAAGACACCATGCAAGTACGTGATGCACTGAGCCAGGTGCGACCTACCGTGATGTGTGCCGTACCGCGTTTCTATGAGAAGATCTTCTCTGCGATTCACGAGAAAGTGTCTCGCGCGCCGATTCATCGTAAGATCATGTTTACTTGGGCAGTCAACATGGGCGCAAAAATGGCCGCTTGTCATCAAGAAAAACGTCAGCCATCGCTCTTGCTGCGTAAGTCATACGCTTTGGCGGATAAGTTGGTTCTGAGCAAACTGCGTGCGCTACTTGGCGGGCAAATCAACTTTATGCCTTGTGGTGGTGCAAAGCTGGATGAAACCATCGGTCGATTCTTCCATGCGATTGGTATCAACGTTAAGTTGGGCTACGGCATGACTGAAACCACGGCGACAGTATCGTGTTGGGATGATAAATGTTTTAACCCCGACTCTATTGGTATGTCGATGCCTGGCGCACAGGTTAAGATCGGCGAAAACAACGAGATTCTGGTTCGTGGTCCAATGGTGATGCGTGGCTATTACAAAATGCCAGAAGAGACGGAAAAGACCTTTGATGAGCACGGTTTCCTAAAAACGGGCGACGCTGGTTACATTGATGAAAATGGCAACTTGTTCATCACCGATCGTATCAAAGAGTTGATGAAAACTTCAGGTGGTAAATACATCGCTCCACAAATGATTGAAGGTGCGATTGGTAAAGACCACTTCATCGAGCAAATCGCAGTCATTGCGGATACTCGTAAGTTTGTTTCTGCGCTTATCGTGCCTTGTTATGACTCGCTAGAAGAGTACGCGAAAGAGCTGAATATCAAATATCACGATCGCGTTGAGTTGATTAAGCACCACCAGGTGGTCGAAATGCTTGAGAAGCGTGTGAACGATCTTCAAAAAGAGTTGGCAAAGTTTGAACAAGTGAAGAAGTTTAAATTGTTACCAAGAGCTTTCTCTATGGATGATGGTGAGTTAACGCCAACTCAAAAACTTCGTCGTAAAGTCATCAATGACAAATACCAAGATGAAATTGAAGAAATGTATAAGGAAAAGTCCGATAAAAAGTAACTTAAGCTGACTTAGATTTTATATTGATGAAAAAATCCCCAGTGATGTGATCGCGCATTGCTGGGGATTTTTGTTTGTATTGATTTTTTCTGTTCTGCTCGTCAAATAACGCTATTTCGCACCCTGTAGCTAAAAGCTTATGAAATAATGTTCTTTTTTTAAGCGTTAATTTTTTAGGTTGTACTGTGAAATAGGAGATGTGTGGCTACTATTCCTACTAACATTCTAATTACTAGTATCTTGTTTAAAAAGTAGACCAATCTCTCATTAGACCCTTTGATAATAAAACGTTACATTTGTTGGGTAACCTTGCGGGATGTTATGACGAACGCAAGACATAGCCGAAAACGTGGAAGTATTTCGATTAGGCTACGAATAAGACCTAGACTATGTAAAACCAGACCAATCCGTTGACCTTACGGTGAGGAAACTGGCTAAGGAGAGCAATTATGACAGCAATGTTGTCAGGCGCAGAGATGGTGGTTCAATCTCTGATAGAAGAGCACGTAGAGCAGATCTTTGGCTACCCAGGTGGCTCTGTTTTGGATATCTACGATGCACTGCATGCCAAAACCGATCAAATCAAACACGTACTTGTAAGGCATGAGCAAGCCGCCACTCATATGGCAGATGGTTACGCTCGAGCTACCGGTAAACCGGGTGTCGTACTTGTGTGCTCGGGGCCGGGCGCGACCAATACCATTACGGGTATTGCAACAGCGTATATGGACTCTATCCCAATGATCGTTATCTCGGGTAACGTACCGAATAGCCTAATTGGTAATGATGCTTTCCAAGAGTGTGACATCGTCGGTGTCTCCCGCCCAGTGGTCAAACACAGCTTTTTAGTAAAAAAAGCGGAAGATATTCCTGAAACAATCAAAAAAGCGTTTTATATCGCGACTACAGGTCGACCTGGTCCAGTTGTGATTGATTTGCCAAAAGATGTAATGAACCCGCAAATCAAACTGCCTTATCAATATCCAGAAACGCTTTCAATGCGCTCTTACAAGCCGACAACTTCGGGCCATAAAGGCCAGATTAAAAAAGCGCTTAAATCGCTATTAGAAGCGAAAAAACCAGTGCTTTATATCGGTGGTGGTGCGGTGATTTCTGGCGCCCATGAACATATTTTAGAGCTTTCCGACAAACTGAACCTACCCGTTGTGAGTACTTTGATGGGCTTGGGGGCATTCCCGGGTACACATAAAAACTCACTGGGCATGTTGGGTATGCACGGCACTTACGAAGCTAATATGGCAATGCATGAAGCCGATCTTATTTTTGGTATCGGTGTGCGTTTTGATGACCGTACAACCAACAACCTTGAAAAGTACTGCCCAAACGCAAAAGTGATGCATATTGATATCGACCCGTCATCGATCTCGAAAAACGTGAAAGTGGATTTGCCGATCGTAGGTTCTGCGGAAAAAGTGCTGACAACCATGCTCGGGCTGCTTGCAGAGCAAGGTAGTGGAAATGATCAAGATGCTATCACTGCATGGTGGGATGACATTCAAGTATGGCGTGACCGCAACTGCTTGTCTTATGAAACGTCTCCAGAACGAATCAAGCCACAGCAAGTAATTGAAACGCTGCACAAGCTAACTAATGGCGACGCATATGTGGCGTCTGATGTGGGCCAGCATCAGATGTTTGCGGCGCTGTACTACCCATTCAATAAGCCGCGCCGTTGGATAAACTCTGGTGGTCTTGGCACCATGGGATTTGGTCTTCCGGCTGGTATGGGCGTGAAGTTTGCCATGCCACAAGAAGAGGTCGTGGTTGTGACTGGTGACGGCAGTATTCAGATGAATATTCAAGAATTGTCGACAGCCATGCAATACGACATTCCAGTGAAGATCATCAACCTGAACAACCGATTCTTAGGCATGGTAAAACAGTGGCAAGACATTATTTATCAAGGTCGTCACTCTAATTCTTACATGAGTTCTGTTCCTGACTTTGCAGCGATTGCAGAAGCTTATGGTCACGTCGGTATTCGTATCGAAACGCCTGATCAGCTCGAAGAAGGGCTACAAAAAGCGTTGGATATGAAAGATCGTCTGGTGTTTGTGGACATCAACGTAGACGAAACCGAACACGTATACCCGATGCAAATCAAAGGTGAGGGTATGGATAAAATGTGGCTAAGCAAAACGGAGAGAACTTAATATGAGACACATTATTTCATTGCTATTGGAAAACCAACCAGGTGCGTTGTCTCGTGTTGTTGGTTTGTTCTCTCAACGTGGTTACAACATTGAATCTTTGACGGTGTCACCGACTGATGATGAAACCCTGTCGCGAATGAACATTACCACGACATCTGATGAGATGCAGTTGGAACAAATTCAGAAGCAGTTACACAAATTGATCGATGTGCTGAAAGTGCAAGAAGTCACCGAGTATGAGCACATTGAGCGTGAACTGATGATGGTGAAAGTGAAAGCCAGTGGTTTTGCGCGAGCAGAAGTGAAGCGGACGGCAGACATCTTTCGTGGCCAGATCGTGGATGTCACGGCTTCCCAATACACCGTACAACTTGCGGGTACGAGTGAAAAGCTAGATGCCTTCATTCAAGCGATATCCGAAGTGACCGAAGTTGTCGAAGTTGCTCGTAGTGGTGTCGTTGGCATTGCGCGAGGAGAGCGAGCCCTCAAACCTTAACTCTCTGATTGCATATAGAAAAGCCACTTAATCTAAGTGGCTTTTTTGTTTAGAAAATAACAATTAATGATATAATTGTCGTTTTAGTAAGCATGATAGGCATTAGACGTGTGAAAGTACCTAAGCGAGTCGGCACCTTATTGGCGACAGCACTATTTTTTAGTGCACTCACTGCCGCTTACTACTATCAGAAATATCTGACGTTGTTAGAAAACAATGTTGAGAACACCGCTCAAGAAGCGTTACATCAATTGGCCTATACTGGCCGTGAATACAGCAATATTCAGGATCAAATCGAAACGATCAGTGACCTACTTGGTCACAGCCAAAGTCTGTATGAATATCTGCGCCAACCTAACCGGGTGAACCGTTCCATCTTAGAAGACATGTGGATCTCGGTCGCAATCAATCAAAAGTTGTATAAGCAAATTCGCTTTCTTGATGTTTCTGGTCGAGAAAAAGTGAGGATTAATTATGAGATTGAAACAGGCGCTGCGTTGCCCGCGATCAAATTGCAAAATAAGTCAGAGCGAGATTACTTTCAATTCGCTAAGAACTTAGACGATGGCGAAATCGCTTCGTGGGGGATAGGTTTAGAACGAGAGTATGGCGAGTTAGTCTATCCCTATAGCCCGTCACTGCGCATTTTGATGCCTATTTCGCTTAACGGAAAGCGCGAAGGGTATCTCGTCCTTAATGTTGATATTGACTATTTATCTTCTCGACTCAACTATTCGTCAGTGCTTGATTTCCATATTGAGCTGATTAAAAGTGACGGATTTTACATTGATAGCCCTAAATCAGCTCGTTTGTATGGCCATATAATTCCCGCTCGCTCTCAATTTAATTTTGGCCGGATGTACCCAAACATTTGGCGTAGTTTAAATTCAAAAGATTCGGGCTATGCTTACAATGGTTCGAATTTGGTCGCGTATCGCACCATCCAGTTTGTTTCTAGCGAACCTCTTCATCTGGTTATTGATCTTACCAATGAGCAGTTATTATCCCGAGCTCAGAGGGATATTGATGACTTAATCCAAGAAGCGTTTTTTGTTTTAAGTTTGGTGCTCGGCTTCACTTTGCCGACGGCAGCCCTTGCTCTGCATTATCGGCGTCATAGTATGGAATCGAAGTTGGCTCGAGCTGCTCTTGATGGTATGACTGCGGTGATGATCTCGGATGCTTCACATAGAATCATCATGGTTAATCAAGAGTTTGAAAACATGATGGGTTACTCAACCAAGCATGCCCAAGGTTGGAGTGCACATCATTTAATTCTCTTACCTGAAGATCTCGAAGCAAACCTGAGTATCTGGAAAACACTGAAGAGTGAACACGTATGGGAAGGGGAGATTCGTTGTCGAACTAAGTTTAATCAAGTCTTTACTGCAATAATGCGTATTCAGGCGAATTTAACCAAATCAGGTAAAGTGAGTTATTACATTACGTCGCTGGTGGATATCTCTGGGCAAAAAGAGTTAGAAGAAAAATTACGAAACCTAAGCGAAAAAGATGGCTTGACGGGGTTGTGGAACCGCCGAAAATTTGAAGAGCAATTGGCGCAATATGCGGGGATTATTGAACGCTATCCTGATAGCCCTCCTGCTTGTTTGGCGTTGTTTGATATTGACCACTTTAAACGTATTAATGACGAGCTTGGCCACGACGAAGGAGACAAGGTGATTTGTAGTGTCGCAGAAACCCTCCTAGAAGAAGTCCGCAGCACAGACTTTGTATCTCGTGTCGGTGGTGAGGAATTTGCAGTGATTATGCCGCATACAACACTAGAAGAGGCTGAAATTGTATTGAACAGGCTACGTGTCGCGGTTCAAATGCGTAGTGATAGAGGCATTACTGTCAGTGCTGGGTATAGTGATTTAACCTCTGATCGTACAAGAACGTATAAATGTGCTGATATTGCTTTGTATGAGTCAAAAAGTGCAGGGCGTAACTGCGTATCGCTATGTCATAGTTATGATGATATTGCTTAGTGCTTTTACAAAAACGAAAAAACGGGGATAGACCCCCGCTTTTTAGTCTCAGCGTTATTCGCTAGCCAGTATGCGACATTGGTTGCCGATGGCGGCTTCGATACACTGTATTGACTGTCTCAAATAACGCTCTAGATAACCTAAAGCATCCTGACTCTTTTTGTCTAGCGATGCCTTCATCAGTATTTCTTGCTCATCGAGATTACAGTGCCCAGGGTTCCCTGTGCCTAAAATCTGCATCGCGAAGTATTGGTAGCGTTTAATTTGCGTGAGTAGATCGCAGAAAAACCCAAACATATTGACAGAGCCAGCACCTTCAAACAGCGCAGTAAGAAACTGATTTTGGCGCTCTTCCCATTCCCTCCAACAAAAGCTTTCGCCAGGTTTTACTCGGGATAACTTGTGATAAGCAGTTAGTACATCCAGTTCCCATTTTTCATCGCCAATCATAATTGCCTTACTGAGTAAGCATGCGGAGACCGTTTGCAGGCTTTCGTACAAGTCATGTAACTCATCTTTACATACAGGTGCAACCCAGCAGCCTTTTTGCGGCTCGAGTTTGACGTACTTGCTCCAAGATAATTGCACCAATGCTTCTCGAATGGGTGACGCTCCTACGTTGTACTTCTCTTTGAGTTCGGCAACCACGAGTTTTTGACCTGGTTTAAGCTCGCCATCGAGAATATCCTGACGGATCATTCTTAATACTTTGTCGGTAAGAGTGGGACTAGACACATACACCTCATAGAAACTTTAATCGTGACGATAAAATTAAACAGTACGAAATTCTGATAGAGGTAAATAATACAATTAGCCTATTATGAGAGCAAGAAAGCCATATAAAAAAGGAGGGCATAAGCCCTCCTTCTCAAGAAACTGAAGTGTTAAAAGTTCAGTCTTATAGCACGTGTACAGAAGCTGTGTTCGTAGTACCTGAAGCAACTAGAGCGCCAGAAACCATAACAACGATATCGCCTTTGTTACCTAGACCTGATTCTAGAGCAAGTTCTTTACCCGCTACGTAGAATGCGTCAGTGCTTTCGATTGAATCAACAACTACAGGAGTAACACCTTTAGTTAGAACTAGCTGTGCAGCAGTTTTCTTGTTAGTTGTTAGCGCTAGAATGTTTGCAGTTGGGAAGTACTTACGTACTGAACGTGCAGACTTACCGCCTTCAGTTGCAACAACGATAAGTGGAGCAGCTAGTTTCTCAGCTGTGTCTACTGCACCTTTACATACTGCTTCAGTGATGCGTAGGCGTGGGCTGTCTAGACGAGAACCTAGTTCAGCTTTTAGCGCTGAGTCAGTACGGTTCGCGATTTGAGCCATGATAGTTACCGCTTCAACAGGGTATTTACCTTTCGCCGTTTCACCAGAAAGCATTACTGCGTCAGTACCGTCCATTACCGCGTTAGCAACGTCGCCTGCTTCCGCACGAGTAGGACGTGGGTTGTTGATCATAGAATCAAGCATTTGAGTTGCTGTGATAACCATCTTACGTGCACGGTTACACTTCTCGATCATCATTTTCTGAGCGAAGATTACTTCTTCAGCTGGGATTTCAACACCTAGGTCACCACGTGCAACCATGATGCCGTCAGAAAGATCTAGGATCTCGTCGAAGTTATCAACACCTTCTTGGTTTTCGATCTTAGAGATGATGTGGATGTTCTCGCCGCCGTTTGCAGCAAGTACTTCACGGATTTCTTGAACGTCAGACGCTTTACGGATGAAAGAAGCTGCTACGAAGTCAACGCCTTGCTCACAACCAAACTTAAGGTCGTTCTTATCTTTTTCAGATAGTGCAGGTAGGTTTACAGAAACGCCAGGAAGGTTAACACCTTTGTTTTCGCCTAGTGCACCGTTGTTAAGAACTTTACATTTAACTTCAGTTTCAGTCTTAGAGATAACTTCCATCTCGATTAGACCGTCGTCTACTAGGATAGTGTTACCTACGTTTAGGTCGGCTGCGAAACCAGCGTAAGTTACTGCAACTTTATCTTTGTTACCTACAACTGAAGTGTCAGTTGTGAAAGTGAATTCTTGACCTGCTACTAGATCAACATCGTTACCGCCTTCTAGCTTGATAGTGCGGATTTCTGGACCTTTAGTATCTAGAAGAATTGCTAGTGGTTTGCCAGTAGCTTCCATTACTTTACGGAAGTTCGCGATACGAGTGCCGTGTTCTTCGTAGTCACCGTGAGAGAAGTTAAGGCGCATTACGTTCATGCCTGCGTTAACTAGTTCAGTTAGCTTCTCTACAGATTCTGTTTTAGGGCCAATCGTACATACGATTTTGGTCTTTTTCATGGAAGATACTCTCCGGTAAGTATAGTTACAATTTGAAAGTCGGTTATTTACTCTGAAGTCAGGACGTTTTTGATGACATTTAGTACCTGTCATCCACCGATTTTTCGTCTCATTATTAGAACTTCAGATTCTGAAAGTCTTTCACCAAGTTTAGTCATTTTATGACTAAAAGATCGGCGATTTTGGTTACCTTTTTGTGACTAATCCCACTTTATATGCAGAAAGTTGCAAAAAAATAGCCTTCAATTCTGTAATTTTTTTTCTTTTCGGTGGCGAATTCTACCATTGAATGAATCCAATATCACTGTTTAAGAATTGTCTTAGGACAAGGTTTTATCGAGAAATATTAATTTTTTGGATCGAAATAAATGGACTTGAAAGTTTCGGTTTGACTATAATAAGTTTCACATCGAAACTTAAAGTCAAAACTTAAATGTCGAAACGAAATACTCAATTAAGAAGACACGCCATTTCTAACTTGGTTTCTGAACTAGGAGAAGTCAGCGTTGATGAACTTGCTCAGAAATTCGAAACCTCAGAGGTCACGATTAGAAAGGATTTAGCTTCTTTAGAGAAAAACGGCCAACTTCTACGCCGCTATGGCGGTGCGATTGCTATCCCAAAGGAAGTCATTCACGAAGAATTGGGCGCTAATGTTTCGACTCGAAAGTTAAGCTTAGCAAAAGCAGCAGCATCATTGATTCGCGATCATAATCGCATCGTGATCGACAGTGGCAGCACGACTGCCGCGCTGATTCAACAGTTGAATGACAAACGTGGCTTAGTGGTCATGACCAACTCGTTGCATGTTGCTAACGCCCTAAATGAATTAGAGAGCGAACCGACACTGCTGATGACTGGCGGTACTTGGGATACGCACTCAGAGTCCTTTCAAGGCAAAGTAGCCGAATCTGTATTACGAGCTTACGACTTTGACCAACTATTCATCGGTGCGGATGGCATCGATCTCGAGCGTGGAACCACGACATTTAATGAATTGGTTGGCTTAAGTAAGGTAATGGCAGAAGCGTCACGTGAAGTGATCGTAATGATCGAGTCCGAAAAAATCGGCCGTAAGATCCCAAACTTAGAGCTCGCTTGGCATCAAGTTGATGTGTTGGTGACCGATGCAGATATCCAAGCAGAGCATAAAGTACAGATTGAACAACATGGCGTGAAAGTCATTTGCGCCTAATAATGTAATCAGTTTCATATTTCACTTCCCTCTGGATAAAGGCCTTTGCTTGCTGCCTCTATTTGAAATCATGGCTAGGGAAGGACAAAACTACAAACGGAGATAAACACATGTGTGGAATCGTAGGTGCAGTAGCACAACGAGATGTTGCAGAAATTTTGGTTGAAGGTCTACGCCGCTTAGAGTACCGCGGTTACGACTCTGCTGGCGTTGCGGTTGTTGATGGCGAATCAAACCTAACGCGCGTTCGTCGCTTGGGTAAAGTACAAGAATTGGCTGATGCAGTAGAAGAAGCAAAAGTGATCGGCGGAACTGGTATTGCGCACACTCGTTGGGCGACACACGGTGAACCTTCTGAAATCAATGCTCACCCACACATGTCTGGTGATATCGCAGTGGTCCATAACGGCATCATCGAAAACCATGAAGAGCTGCGTGAGCTGCTTCAATCTCGTGGCTACGTGTTTGAATCGCAAACGGACACAGAAGTTATCGCACACATGGTTGAGTGGGAACTTCGTACTTCAGAAACGCTATTAGAAGCGGTACAAAAAACAGCAAAACAACTTGAAGGCGCATACGGCACGGTAGCGTTGGATCGCAAAGACTCATCTCGCATCGTAGTAGCACGTTCAGGCAGCCCGATCGTGATCGGTTTTGGTGTAGGTGAAAACTTCCTAGCGTCTGACCAACTTGCATTACTTAACGTTACGCGCCGTTTCATGTACCTAGAAGAAGGGGACGTAGCAGAAATTACTCGCCGTGAAGTCACTGTGTTTGATGCAACGGGTGAGCCAGTTGAGCGTGAAATTGTTGAATCTAATGCAGAGCATGATGCAGGTGATAAAGGCCAATACCGTCACTTCATGCAAAAAGAAATCTATGAGCAACCTAAAGCGTTGATCAACACAATGGAAGGTCGTATCACGTCAGATTCTGTTGTGACAGACGCGATCGGTGTGCACGCGGCAGACATTCTAAGCAAAGTAGAACACGTACAAATCGTGGCGTGTGGTACGTCTTACAACGCAGGTATGACGGCACGTTACTGGTTTGAAGACATTGCAGGCGTTAGCTGTGATGTAGAAATTGCGTCTGAATTCCGTTACCGCAAGTTTGTGACTCGTCCAAACAGCCTTCTTATTACGTTGTCTCAGTCTGGTGAAACTGCAGATACGTTAGCAGCACTTCGCCTAGCAAAAGAGAAAGGTTACATGGCGGCGATGACCATTTGTAACGTAGCAGGCTCTTCTCTGGTTCGTGAATCAGATTTTGCGTTCATGACTCGCGCTGGTGTTGAAATCGGTGTGGCTTCAACCAAAGCGTTCACGACTCAGCTTTCTGCACTACTTATGCTGGTAACAGCACTGGGTAAAGAGCAAGGTCGCATCAGCAAAGAGAAAGAAAAAGAGATTGTTGAAGCGCTACACGCACTTCCTAAGCAAATCAACGCGGCACTTTCTTTCGAGAAAGAAATTGAAGCACTAGCAACGGATTTTGCAGACAAGCACCACACATTGTTCCTAGGCCGTGGCGAGTTCTACCCAATCGCGATGGAAGCGTCTCTAAAACTGAAAGAGATCTCGTACATCCACGCAGAAGCGTACGCGGCGGGTGAACTGAAACACGGTCCTCTTGCGCTGATTGATGCTGACATGCCTGTTGTTGTGGTTGCACCAAGCAACGACCTACTTGAAAAGCTAAAATCAAACGTTGAGGAAGTACGTGCGCGTGGCGGTCTTCTGTATGTATTCGCAGATGCAGACGCAGGCTTCGAAGGCGATGAAACAATGAAGATCATCACGATGCCTCACGTTAGTGAAATCACGGCGGCGATCTACTACACCATCCCAATGCAATTGCTGTCTTACTACGTAGCACTGATCAAAGGTACGGACGTAGACCAACCACGTAACCTGGCGAAAGCGGTAACGGTTGAGTAATTGCGCTTAACAGCAAAAATCCAAGCGGCACATGCGAGAGTATGTGCCGCTTTTTTATTTAAGCCCACTTTAAGGGGGTGAGTTATTGACCCAACTGGTGAGCGGTTAGAATTGCAGAGTAGACATTTTCTGCCGTCACTGGGAATGGCATATTGTGGATGGTTTCTCCCTCGGCCGTTGAGGCTTCGGCGACCTCGCGCAACTTAGCGTGGTTAAGCTCTTTAACGCCCATATCAAATAAGTTGGTTGGTAGACCTACAGAGCGGCAGAATGCAAGAACCGTATTAATCTCTTCCATCGCTGCGTTTTCTAATACCAGCTGAACTAGTGTGCCGAACGCGACTTTCTCACCATGATAGAGATGATGACACTCTTCAAGCTTAGTTAGGCCGTTATGAATAGCGTGAGCACCCGCTAGACCACTGCTTTCAAAACCGATACCGCTCAGGTATGTATTGGCTTCAATAATGTTTTCTACCGCTTTGGTGCTCACACCATTTTCTACCGCAGCTTTTGCTTTTACACCATCTTCAAGCAAGGTTTCATAGCAAAGTTTCGCAAGCGCTTGTGCTGAACGCGTCGCTAACCCACCAGCCATTGTTGCCTTACCAGAAGTCATGTTGGCACGAGCTTCAAAGTAGGTGGAAAGCGCGTCGCCCATCCCCGATACAAGTAAGCGAACAGGGGCTTTGGCGATGACTGACGTATCCATGATGACCATGTCTGGGTTTTTAGGGATCATCAAATATTCTGCAAATTCACCTTCAGGGGTGTATATCACCGCAAGCGCTGAGGTTGGCGCATCAGTCGAGGCAATCGTAGGAACCACCACGACAGGAATTTTGGTGTAAAACGCAACAGCCTTTGCTGTATCTAACGTTTTACCACCACCAATACCGACAATGACATCGTGTTTTTGAGTGGCACAAATGTCCGTGATGCGTTCAATCTCAACGCGCGAACATTCGCCACCAAAAATGTTCATAGTGAGTGGAAGCTTTTCGTCAGCAAAGCTTTGTTTGACGTCATCACCAACCAGGTTAGTCACGAACTCATCGGCAATTACTAACGGACGTTCACCTAATGTTTTCACATAGTGAGCGATAGATGTAAGTACTTGTTCACCTTGGACGTATTTGCTTGGGCTGATAATAATTTTGTCCATAATTCAAACCTTTAACCTTTTTATGTGTGTTTTGGACTGCAATGAATATCCATTGTAGGGATAAGGTTTATATTAGGTTTGGTGTGGTAAGTGGTGAAGGATATCTCTGCTTTTGTTCCATGCTTTTATGACCTCTGTGTCAAACTGACTCTCAGAAGTAATAAGCATCAGCATGCTTTATGGCGCCGATCACTATTCAAGCGAATCTGTCGTTTTTCGTTTCATATTGAAACGAAAATACCGAAGTCGTTGTTTCAATATGAAACAGATTGATTTTTGTTGAGCACGTTTTTTCTCTGTTTAAGATGAATTCATACCCTACATAAAAATATAAATGGAATGAGATAGAACGATGAAAAAGTTAATTAACCAAGTCGATGATGTTGTATTGCAGCAAATGGAAGGCCTAGCATTGTCCCGCCCTGAGCTAAAAGCTAACTACGAACCTCGTTACATGTGGCACGAGGAAACGCCGGGGCAAGTGGCACTGGTTTCTGGTGGTGGCTGTGGTCATGAACCTTTGCACGCTGGTTTTATTGGTAAAGGCATGCTGACAGGCGCCTGTCCTGGTGAGGTGTTTACTTCACCAACGCCAGATCAAATGTACGAATGTGGCAACCAAGTGAATACTGGTGAAGGCGTGCTATTTATCATTAAAAACTACACCGGAGACGTGTTGAACTTTGAAACGGCCGTGGAGCTCCTTCATACCGATGGTATCAAAGTTGGGTCGGTGTTGGTGGATGACGATGTTGCAGTCAAAGACAGCCTATACACCGCTGGTCGCCGTGGCGTTGCTGGAACGGTATTGGTTGAAAAGTTAGTTGGGGCTGCCGCGAGCAAAGGTTATTCGTTGGAGCAATGTGAAGCACTGGCTCGTCGCGTTAATAATCACTGTCGTTCATTTGGCGTGGCGCTTAATGCTTGTGTTGTACCCGCAGCAGGTAAACCATCTTTTGTTCTGGAAGATGATGAAGTGGAGTTTGGTGTTGGTATCCATGGTGAACCAGGTATCAAGCGAGTGAAATACACCGATGTCGATACGTTAGTGGATGAAATGTTTGCTGAAGTTGCTGAAAACACACCTTATCAGCGCACATTGCGTATTTGGAATCGTGACGAAGGTGAATGGGATGAAGTGGAATCCAGCATTGAGCCTTTCGCCGCTGAACACGACTACATCGTGATGGTGAATGGTATGGGTGGTACGCCAACTTCAGAGCTTTACGGAGTGTACCGTCGTCTGGCTCATAACTGCGAGCAAGCAGGGTTCCGTATCGTGCGTAATATGGTTGGTAACTTCTGTACGTCACTCGATATGGAAGGCGTTTCGATTACGTTGCTAAAGGCAGACAAAGAGATGTTGGAGCTGTTTGATGCTCCTGTCGATACGGCCGCGATCAAGTGGTAACAGGGGAGAGCAAACATGCAAATTGAAAAACAACATATCGTTCACTGGCTAGAGTTATGTGCAAAAACGTATCAAGAGAATCAAGATTTTCTGACCGACCTTGATCGTGATATTGGTGACGCCGACCACGGTCTCAATATGAACCGTGGCTTTAAAAAAGTTGCTGAAAAACTGCCGCAATTTGCGGACCAAAATATCGGCAGCATTCTCAAGAATACGGGTATGACCTTGCTTTCTAGTGTCGGTGGGGCAAGTGGCCCGCTGTATGGCACGCTGTTTATTCGTACGGCTGCCGCTGTCGGAACTCGAGAGCAATTAACGTTTGAAGAGTTAGTGGATGCACTAAAAAGCGGTGTGGATGGCGTGGTGTCTCGTGGTAAAGCAGAGCTGGGTGATAAAACCATGTGTGATGTTTGGTTACCCGTTTTAGTTAGCGTGAAGGCGTCGTTAGAAAATGGCATGAGCGCCGATCACTTACTTAATGAAATGGTTGAGCTAGCAGAAACGAACGCGGTTGCCACGATTGAAATGTTGGCGAAAAAAGGGCGAGCAAGCTATTTAGGTGAACGCAGTATTGGTCACCAAGATCCCGGTGCAACCTCTTCTTTGTTAATGATTAAAGCACTACAGCAGGCAATAGCAGGTAATTAAGATGGTGGGAATTGTAGTTGTATCTCATAGTCGTCGACTTGCCGAAGGGGTGGCAGAACTTGCCACCCAAATGACGCAAGGCAAAGCCAAGCTTGCGATTGCTGCTGGGATTGATGATCCAGAGAACCCGATCGGAACCGATGCCATTGCCGTGATGGAAGCGATTGAGCAGGTACAAGATCAACAAGGGGTTGTTGTGTTGATGGATCTTGGCAGCGCGTTGCTTAGCACGGAAATGGCTCTGGATCTGATTGATGATCATGTGAGGGAAAATGTCACCCTTATCTCGGCACCTATTGTTGAAGGAACCATGGCGGCGTCGGTGGCTGCCGCCGCCGGACTGCCTTTATCGACGGTAGTCGAAGAGGCACAGAATGCGTTAAGCGTAAAACAAGAGCACCTTGGTGATCAGCCACTAACATCCGCTGAGATAGCGCCAGTATCAGAGAACTTTGAGCAAGAATGGACATTTGATTGGGTAGTGCAAAATCCGCATGGATTACATGCTCGTCCCGCTGCGGCCATTGTTGGTGCACTCGCGCCTTTTGACTGCCAATTATGGTTGAAAAAAGGCGAGCGCCGTGTGAACGCGAAAAGCTTAAACAGCATTGCGAAACTTGGCGTTCGTAGTCAAGAGACGATCACCTTATGCGCACTTGGACCTCAATCCAGTGAAGCAATCAAGGCATTTGAAGCCTTAGCTAGTGAGCACTTCGGAGAAAAAGAGGCGGTTGAGCAAGGCATTATCGAACCTGAAGAAAGTTCAGATACTCTGCTCGATGGCATGGCCTCAAATCAGATTGAAGGTGCTGTTGTTGGTATTCGAGTCAATGACGGTATCGCTACTGCTCCTGCTGTCCTTTTTACTCATGAAATGCCAGCTGTGCCTGAACGTGATTTCCAAAGTGAACAAGATGAAATTGAACGGGTTAAGCGTGCGATAGGCGTGGTTTTTCAACATTTGCAGGAGCAAGCGAAGCAGCCGAAAGGGGAAATATTTTCCGCTCATAGCATGATGCTCAGTGACCCAGAATTATGGGCATCGGTCGAGTCGCGAATTCAAACGGGCATGATAGCCGAGCAAGCTTGGGTAGAATCACTGCAAACGTTGGCCGAAGAGTTTCGCCAGGCAGAAAGTCAGTACATGCGGGAACGCGAAGCAGATGTGCATGATATCGCACGCCAAGTTATGGTCGAAATGACAGGCGTAACGCCTAATGCCATCGACATTCAGGAACCGAGTATTTTGTTGGCCCGCGACCTGATGCCTTCTGATGTGGCCGGGCTTGATAAATCGAAAGTGCTTGGTATCTGTTTGAGTGAGGGAGGGAAAACCTCTCACAGTGCGATTCTTGCTCGTGCGATGGGGATTCCTGCCATCGTTAAAGCTCAGGGCTGCCTTGATGCTGTGCGTGCTGGTCAAGTGGTGACTATTGATGGCTTTCGAGGGCATTTATGGTTCTCTCCTTCAGATGCCGTACAGCAGGAATTAGAAGCGCAACAAATTGAGTGGCAAAGCACCCGACAAAGTGCGCTAGCGAGTGCTCAGCAAGCCGCAGTCACCTGTGATGGTGTCCATATTCCAGTATTCGCCAATATTGGTGGACCGAAAGATATTGATGATGCACTAACATCAGGAGCTGAGGGCGTTGGTCTATTCCGGACTGAGTTTCTATTTCAAAACAGTGATGAGTTGCCGACTGAGGAAGCGCAATACCAAGTGTATCGTGATATTGCTGCCGCACTTGGTGATAAGCCACTTACGATTCGTAGTCTAGATGTTGGCGGTGATAAGCCTTTAGCCGCTTATCCTATGCCAGCAGAAGATAATCCATTTTTAGGTTTGAGAGGGGTGCGGTTGTGCCTTCAACATGAGTCATTGTTTACCGCTCAACTTCGAGCCATTCTGAGAGCCTTTCACGAGCAACCGAATATTCAATTGATGATACCGATGGTGGCTCAGGTTGAAGAAGTGAGAAAAGTAAAAGTGCTGTTGGCGCATCAAGCAAACCAACTCGGCTTGGATGCGACTCATTTGCCCGTTGGTATTATGATTGAGGTACCAGCCGCGGTGTTAAATGCTGATGCGTTAGCCCAAGAAGTCGACTTTTTCTCTATCGGCACCAATGATTTGACTCAATATGTTATGGCCGCCGATCGAGGTAACGCCGCTGTTGCTGAATTGGTGAACTACTTTGAACCATCGGTACTAAAAGCCATTGAGCTCACGTGTGCAGCAGGCGATTGCGCGGGCATACCGGTTAGTATGTGTGGTGAGATGGCTGGCGATCCAAATGCCACAGAAACATTGCTTCGCGTGGGGTTGCGAAAATTCAGCGCCAGTTCGAGCATGCTACCGGGACTAAAAGCGCAGATTCGTCAGTTGTCTGTCGATGTTTAATCGATACCTTATCGTTAGTACACCTGTACCGGCGTGCTTACGCCGGTTTTACTTTTGTTATAGGAACGCCAATTCACGACTTAATACAGCTTCATTTGCTCCTGCAGCCCAAACTTATTAATTTTTCTCCATAAGGTCGTGCGGCCAATTTGCAATGCTTTCGCCATATCATGCATTTTGCCATCACACTGATTCCAAGCCTGAACAATCGCTCTTCTCTCGGCTTCTTCTAACGTGATTACTGGCGTATTTTCTGCGGTATGGCGAGAATTCAGTTTAATGTCTTCAGGAATATCGTTCAGCTTGATTAAGTTGGAACTGCGGTTAAGCAAAATTCGCTCAGTTCGATTTCTTAATTCAGAGTTGTTGCCTGACCAACGAAAATTCATCAACGCTTCCAGTGCGACTGGCTCTATCGAGATCGTCACATTGTGGCGGCGTTCATAATGGCTGATAAGTTGCTGGACGAGAAATTCAATGTCTTCTTTACGCTTTCGTAGTGGCGGAATATGCAGCTCGTTCGAGGAGATTTCATAATAAAGTTGCCGACCAAATGAGCGCTGAGTGACATACTCGCTGATCTCTGAAGCGGTGCTGGTAATAAGTTGAAAATCTACGGGGATCAATCGCAAACTGTCGCTGCGGCTGACGAGCCCAGTTTTTAACAACTTAAGTAGCACGGCTTGTAAATCGGGCGACAGATATTCCACCTTTTCTAAAAAGAGCGTACCGCCATGGGCGAGCTCAAACTTTGAAGGCATGCCTTGCCCTTCGTCATAGCCTAGGGTTTCTTTGACCAGTTGCTCTGTATTGATGGAGCGACAGTTGAGCGTAATGAATGGCCCTTCTTTGTAGGTGCTTTCGTTATGAATCGCCATGGCGAGAGTGGCTTTTCCTACACCTTCTTCACCCGTAATTAGAATCGGTGATTTGGACTTTATGGCCCGTTTTGCCACGGTAATGACATGCTTCATTTTTCGTGAAATGACGGGCAAAGTGCTGAACGCATAGCGCGCACTGCCACCTATTTGTTGTTGAGCAAGTTCGCGAATTTTATCGATAGGGTGCAAGAACAATAAGTGTGTGCCGTCATTGAGTGGACGCAAGGTGATGATCGCCTCAACAAACTCGCCACGAACCTCTACCGTTGTGAGTTTTCGGTTGATGCTTGCACCCGACTCAATACTATTGAGGACATTTGGCGGGAAGCGTAAAACAGCAAAGACTTCTTTATCCAAGACCTGACTGGCTTCAATGTTTAACAAACGCTCGGACTGGTGATTTACCATGGTTATACGGCTTTCTTCATCCCAGGCCAGAAGGCCGTCATCCATGCATTCTAACGTTGCGTTGTGCGCACAAGTAAGGCGGTTCATGTTTTCTTGTTCCGACTGAATGTGGATTTGCAAGCTGACTTCTTTCGCGCTCGACGCGATGATGACTAAGTCTTCTTTCTTATAGCTTTCCGCTTTTCTGAAAAGGCATGTTGTACCGCGTAATTTGCCAAATTGGTCGAAAACAGGCGCCGCTACAGAGGCATAAGAGTGCAAGTGGCGATTGAAATGTTCGGCAGCAAAAACTTCACACGGGATATGAGTGTTGATACAGAGATTGACTGCATTTGTGCCTATCTTTCCTTCGGAGAGAAAACAGCCTTGTTTTATGCCGAGCGTTTGCATCTCTTGTCGCATAGAGTCGTGCCCGACGGTGGAGAGAATACAGCCGTTGCCATCGGTTACCATCAATACCAGGTCTTCGTCACCAAGCATATCGTACGTATCTTCAAGTACGGTCGTGGCGCATTCGATGAGATGTTCGTTGCGCTTCATTAGAGATGAGAAGGTAAAACCAGAGGCAATATGTGGTTTTGACCAGGTATAAGGGCTGCATTGCTTTATGCAACGCTCCCACGACTCGAGGACGGGAGTGCGGGAAAATTCTGGAGATACCCAGTGGTGTTTCTGGAAAAACTCCCACTTAGTTTTAGTGTCTTCGATTGAAAGCATGCGATCCCGTTTCAATACTAGCGATAGATTGGTCTGATGTTACAGAGACATCGGAATATGGACTGTGATGGCTTTCACGCACGTTGTATAGAAGAATGTGCAAAAAGAGGGGCGAGTTGAGGAGGCTTCCGTGCCAGTTTTTCGATTAAAAAGGGCTGTCTTTGCCGAGCTCATTGCAAATCTCGACAATGGCAAGTGAGAGCCCTGACTTAATGATTTGTTGTTGACGTTGCAGTTGTAGCTGATAAAACTCAAGGTCGATGTCGTCATCTGGTTCGCTGACTTCCAGTTGTACCATGCCCATTTTCTTCACCAAGTGCAGTTTCTTAATTGGTTCTAGAATATTCGGGTCAGTGAATTCGTAATCTGAAGCGTCACTATTGAGTTGGTTTTTGAGTTTGATGATGTCTTCGATGTCGTGGTAGATGTCATCGGGGAGCACTCCCAAGCCAAACAATAACTTCAAACGAACAGACAGATCGCCCAGCGGTCCAGAGTCTTGTAGCAGCGGACCGACAACCGATTGAACAGCGAAGTTATCTTTACGAAAGATTCTTTGCACCAACCCGTCGATCGAATCGTTAAAAACGTCGACTGCTGCAATGAAAAAGCCTCGTACCGATGGTGCGCTGTTTAATCGCTCAATGATCTCGGTTTCGTTGATGTTATCTGCCATATACTGAATACATTTCTAATTATTAGCTATCCCAACTCTTCAAGCAGAGAAGGACATAGAAGGGGAGCCGAGCTCCCCTAGGTAAATCAAAGTTGGTTGTAAAGTGTCTCGATTTGAGCCACTTCATCGCTGTCTTCTGCAAGACCTGTGTATGTCGCTAGCGTCTTCTTCACACCCACTTCTTTTAATGAGTTTTGTAGCTCTACGGCTTGTGGGTCAGTGTCGTTAGTGTACTTCAACGCAGCGGCAATGCCTTTCAAAAGTGTTTGATTTTCAGTGCCATACTCAATTGTACCGAGTAAAGGCTTCACTAATCTATCGTTTGCACCCAATTTTCGAATTGGTTGACGACCTACGCGATCCACCTCATCCACTAAGTATGGGTTGGCAAAGCGTCCTAAAATCTTCTCGATGTAGGCGTTGTGCATGTCACGGTCGAAGCCGTAACGTTTGATCAGCACTTCACCACTTTCTTGCATCGCCTGTTTTACTTCAGCGTGAATGCTTGGGTCTTCAATTGCTTCACGAATGGTACGATGGCCTTTCAAGCAACCTAGGTAAGCGGTAATGCAGTGGCCTGTATTGAGAGTGAATAGCTTGCGTTCTACGAATGCCATTAGGTTGTTGGTTCTTTCCATGCCAGCTATGTCAGGGATTTCGCCCTTGAATTGCTGCTCATCCACAATCCATTCGCTAAAACTCTCTACAGTGACTTCTAGTGGGTCATCGTTCGCCGCTTCTGCTGGTGGTACGATGCGGTCCACTGCGGAGTCGACGAAGCCAACTAGCTCGTCTGCTTTCGCGTGTAATGATTCATCCAAATGTTTGTACACTTCACCTTTTAGGTGAGTCGTGCCACGAACCATGTTTTCGCACGCGATGATGTTCAATGGTTTATCGTTACCTGCTGCAAAGCGTTTAGCAATGCCGGTAGCGATGGTTTTTGCAATGATGTCCAGTACGTTAGGGCCAACCGCTGTTGTTACCAAGTCGGTTTTTACAATGCGGTCGATGACATCTTCACTGGCTGAGTTTACCGCGGTGACGTGAGTTACTGTGTCGATTTGGCACTCAGTACCGACCACTTTTACTTTGTATTCTTGCTTGTGACTCAGTTGATCGACGAGTGGTGCGTCTACATCTGCAAATGTGACCTCGACTTCTGCGTCTGCTAATAGTTTACCGATGAAGCCACGACCAATGTTACCTGCGCCAAAATGAACTGCGTTTTTCATAATTCTTACCTACCAATGTCTAAAATGTTGACTTACGAAACTAGGGGGAGGCCAACCGCATAGGGGGTGACAGCTGACCTCATTTGCCTCAGGAGCAAATTAAAGGGGTAATTAAGCCGCTTGTTGACCGCCAAGGATGTTTAGAATCTCTTCCACATCGTTGGTGCTGGTTAGCTTCTCAATTGCCTCCGGCTCATCGAGCGCGTTCGTAATGGTGGTGATCACCTGGATGTGCTCATCGTTCTTAGCGGCAATGCCGATAACCAGTTTCGCTACATCATCGTCGTCTTCAGTAAATTGGATACCCGATGGGTATTGGCAGATTACAATGCCGGTTTTCTTCACGCGGTCTTTCGCTTCTACCGTGCCGTGAGGCACTGCGATAGATTCGCCTAGGTAAGTTGGAACCAATGCTTCACGCTCAAACATCGCGTCTACGTATTCTGGTTCTGCGTAGCCAAGTTCGACCAACTTGTTGCCCGCGAAGCGAATCGCTTCTTCTTTGTTGGCAGCTTTCAAACCTAGGTGAATGTTTTCACGCTGGATTTGGAACACCGACGTTTGCTGTGGCTCGAAGTTGTCGTCGTTTGCTGCCACGAGCGACACTTTTACCATTTGGTCGTCATTGGCTGCGGATTGGTTTTGTGCTGCTAGTAGTTTGGTGACTAGCTGGTTGTACATCTCGCTATCTAGGAAGTTAGTCAATGAAATGTGGTGTGCGTTTGGAGCATGCTTACGTGCACGATCCGTTAAGTCTTTATGAGTAATCACGATATCTGCACTCTCTGGTAAGCTGTTAATGGCAAGGTTGGTTACGTGGATGTTCAGACCTGCGTCTTGAACCTTTTTGCGTAGCATGCTCGCGCCCATTGCACTCGAGCCCATGCCCGCATCACAAGCGACAATGATGCTTTGTACTGTCGCTAGGTCTACGTCACCTTTGCTTTGGCTGTTTACCACCGCATCGTTTTTAGATGCAGATTTCATGTCTTTCATTTGTGATGTTGCTTTTTCTAGTGCTGCTTCATCACCGTCTTCTTCTGTTGACGTTTGCGTCTTCATTAGCAGTGCTGCTACCGCGAATGACACGCCTGTTGCTGCTGCGATAGACGCTAGTACACCAACGATGGAGCCTTTCTGAGTCATCAACAAGATTGCAAAGATTGAACCTGGTGATGCTGGAGAAACAATACCTGCGTTAAAGATAGTTAGAACGAATACGCCAGTCATACCACCTGCGATAGCCGCAAGGATTAGGCGAGGGTTCATTAGGATGTATGGGAAGTAAATCTCGTGGATACCGCCGAAGAAGTGGATGATTGATGCACCACCTGCCGTTTGACGAGCCGTACCTTTACCAAACACCATGTAAGCTAGCAGGATACCTAGACCAGGACCTGGGTTTGCTTCGATTAGGAAGAAGATCGACTGACCTGTTTCAGACGCTTGCTGGATACCCAGTGGAGAGAAAATACCGTGGTTGATCGCATTGTTTAGGAAAAGGATCTTCGCAGGTTCAACGAAGATTGAAGTCAGTGGTAGTAGGTGAGCAGAAACTAGGAAGTTAACGCCAGCCGCCAAGCCACCAGAAAGAATTTTTACGAATGGACCGATAAAGATGAAAGCAAGGATCGCACACAGCATGCCGATGATGCCCGCAGAGAAGTTGTTAACCAACATCTCGAAGCCACTTTTTACTTTACCATCGATGTAGTTATCGAATTTCTTGATAGCCCAGCCGCCCATTGGGCCGACCATCATTGCACCCATAAACATTGGGATGTCTGTGCCGACAATCACACCCATTGTTGTGATTGCACCGACTACCGCACCACGATCGCCACCAACTAATTTACCACCGGTGTAACCGATAAGTAGTGGCAGCAAGTAGGTAATCATTGGGCCAACCATAGAGGCTAACGTTTCGTTTGGTAGCCATCCAGTTGGGATAAATAGAGCAGTGATAAAGCCCCACGCGATAAACGCGCCGATGTTTGGCATTACCATGTTTGACAGAAAACGACCAAAATTTTGTATCTTGATCTTGGCATCTGGTGATATCATAACAATTCCCCGTTCGATGTTCTGATG